>NZ_AP019736.1:0-300000 GCF_006542685.1 Alistipes dispar
ATGCTGAATAACACGCAGACATACAGCGATATGTGGCAGAACTGCCTCGATCGGATCAAGGCGCAGACCTCGGCCGAAGAGTTCGAGAAGTGGTTCCAGCCCATCGTTCCGCTCGAATTCGACGGCACGACGCTCCGCCTGCGCGTTCCCAACGAAAGCTACGTGCGCCAGATCGAAAAGAACTACATCCCGTTCCTCAGGCCGATCATCTCGCAGCTCTACGGGCAGCAGACACGGCTCCACTACGCCGTGCCGCGCGCCGCGCAGCCGGTTCCCGTGGCGGCGGAGGCCGACACGACGGCCATCTCGCGCTTCAACACGCAGACGAACACCGCAAATATAAAGAATCCGTTCGTGATTCCGGGACTCAAGCGCATCGTAATCGACCCGCAACTGAACCCGAACCTCACCTTCGCCACCTTCATCGAGGGCGAATGCAACCGGCTGGCCCGCTCGGCGGGCATGTCGGTGGCCGTCACGCCGGGCAACAACCCCTTCAACCCCCTCTACATATACGGGGACTCGGGGCTGGGAAAAACCCACATCGTGCAGTCGATCGGCCACGAGGTGCGGCAGCGGCATCCCGAGTTGCAGGTGCTCTACGTCTCGATGAACAAGTTCCAGGCGCAGTTCCAGACCGCCTACAAGAACGGCGAGATACCCGACTTCATCCACTTCTACCAGATGATCGACGTGCTGATTATCGACGACATCCAGGAACTGACCGGAAAGACGGGTACGCAGAACGCCTTCTTCAATATCTTCAACCACCTGCAACTGGCCGGCAAGCAGTTGATCCTCACCTCGGACAAGCCGCCCGTGGAGCTGAAGGACATCGAGCAGCGGCTGCTCACGCGCTTCAAGTGGGGGCTTTCGGCGCAGCTCAATACGCCGGACTACGAGACGAAGCTGAAGATCATCCGCGCCAAGGCGCAGAAACTCGGCGCACAGATCTCGGACGACGTGGCGGTGTACCTCGCCGACAACATCTCGGCCAACGTGCGGGAGATCGAGGGCGCGCTGTCATCGCTCGTGGCGAACGCCTCGTTCCTCGGCCGCAAGATCACCACGTCGCTGGCCAAGGAGATACTGAAGGTCTATGTACAGCTCTACCAGAAGGAGATCACCATCGACCACATCATCGAGGTCGTATGCGACTACCTGAACCTCGACTTCGCGCGCTTCAACTCCACGGAGCGCACGCGTGAAATCGCCCAGGCGCGGCAGATCGCCATGTATCTGGCCAAGCAGCACACCAAGGCACCGCTGACGACCATCGGCGCGGCCATCGGAGGGCGCAACCACGCCACGGTGCTCCACTCGTGCAAAGCCGTCTCGAACCTGCTGGAGACCGACAAGGCGTTCCGCCGCCAGGTCGAGGAGATCGAAAAGAAGGTGCTCGCCCAATAACAGGGCATACATAGCGTCAGTACAAACAGAAGATCGTGACAAACAATGTCACGATTTTTCGTATATTTGCAAGAAACGGTATGAAATCGTTCGTCATTCTTTTGATCGCTTTATTTTCAGGAATCGGGAACTGCCATGCAATCATTCCGGATACCGTATATATTAGGAAGCCGGAAAGCATGGGGCTGATATATAAAAATTTAGAAGTCATCACAAACGACGGGTACAAAATCGAAACCTGGTTTTTCCCCGCACAAAGCCCGCTGTCCGAGGGTGAGCTGCGGGATCTGAACGGAAACCGCCGAACCTACGAAACGCAGGACGAGACAAAGCGCCCGACCATAATCGTATGCAATGGCGATGCAGGCAACATGTCTTACTTCCAACTTTATCTGGCGAAGAGCTGGACTTCCCGAGGGTTCAATGTCGTCACTTTCGACTGGCGCGGATTCGGCAAAAGCTCACCCTTTGCAATGGATCGCAACTACCTGTGTTATACGGAAATGCTGGAAGATTACCGGGCTGTCGTACGAACCACCTCCGAACAGGAGGAGGTCTTGAACGGAGCGATAGCCGTCGTCGGCTGGTCGACAGGCGCCTATCTGTCCATGATTACGGCCTACACCGACGATCTGGTGAATGCGTTCGTCGGCCGTTCCCTTCCGACCGATTTCGACGATTTCATCCCTTTGGTCATGAAGTACAAAAACAAGACCCGCAATGAATTGCTGGTCCCGGAGGATTTTCCGACCGAACTGATGCCCGTACATATTGCTCCGGAATTCGGAAAACCTCTTTTCCTGATCGTAGGCGAGAACGATTTCCGCACTCCCGTCTGGATGAGCAGGAAAATAATCGAATCCGTGCCCGGAACGACTCCCAAAGAGTTGATGATCGTAGAAAATGCCGCTCACGGCGGAAAGGAAGACCCGATACTGATCGCATTCGACGACTTCATAAAAAGAACATCCGATTTTCTTATGGCCAATTTACGACCTCTGCACGGTAAACAGCCGTCTGCCACCGAATAATATGGACCAACCCAAACTGGAACGCCTGCTGCGGCTCATGAAGCTGCTCACGGCCAACACGACCTACAACGTGGACCAGCTGGCCGAGCGGCTCCGCATGTCGCGCCGCACGATCTACCGCTATATCGACACATTCCGCGAGGCGGGATTCGTCATCAAGAAGTCGGGCGACTGCATCCGACTCGACAAGGAGTCGCCGCACTTCCGCGACATCTCGCAACTGGTGCACTTCACCGAGGAGGAGGCCGTGATCCTCAAGAACGCCATCGAGAGCATCGACGACTCGAACCTGCTGAAACAGAACCTCAAGCGCAAACTCTGCTCGGTTTACGACAACAAGACGCTGGCCGACACGGTCGTGCGCGGCCGGAACGCCCCGAACATCCGCCGCCTGATCGAGGCCATCGAGGAGCGGCGGCAGGTCGTCCTGCACGGCTACCGGTCGGCGCACGGCGGGGAGGTACGCGACCGCCGGGTGGAACCTTTCGCCTTCACGACGAACTACGTGCAGGTGTGGTGCTACGACCCCGAAAGCGGTTCGAACAAGCTCTTCAAGACCCTGCGTATCGGCGAGGTCGAGCCGACCGAGACTCCGTGGGAACACGCCGGAGAGCACGCCGAAGGATTCATCGACGCATTCCGCATGCACGGCGAACGACGCATCCGCGTACGGCTGGAGATGGGGCTGCTGGCCTGCAACCTGTTGTGCGAGGAGTATCCGCTCGCCGAACGCGATATTCGCCCGGCAGGCCGGGGACGGTGGCTGCTGGACACCGAGGTGGCCGGCATGGCGGGCGTGGGGCGCTTCGTCGTGGGACTGCTCGACGACATCCGCATCATCGACTCCCCCGAACTGACCGACTACCTCCGGAACTACCTCCGCCAGCACGCCCTGCGGTAGGCTACCCGGAAAACGGCGGCCCGGACGGAATAAGAGACTCCGGGCGGTCCGCCCCGGAAATCGGCGGCCATTTTTTGCAAAAAAATCGAACCGTGTCAAAAGCTGACACAAACAAGCCGTTCCTTTGTACCGTGAACCTAAAAAAACAGTAGAGTATGGGAACAGCTTACAAAATCCGCTGCAAACATTGCGGCGCCCGGTTCGACCACTACATGCAGCCCGGTTACGGCATCCTACCCGCGTGCGTGGGCTGCGGCGAGACGGTCGAAACCGAAACGGCCATCCGCTGCCCGGCCTGCCGCCGCAGGCTCAACGCCACGCAGGAGGAGTTCAACCGACAGATCGAAGTGACCTACCAATGGGACTGACCTGCAAAAAAACAGCCCCGAAACGCGGAAATCCGGGGAAAATCGCTATCTTTGAAAGGTAAATTCATTTTTCGGAACGATGACACATTTGCAGGAGGGAGACATGGCTCCCGATTTCAGGTCCACGACGCAGGACGGCATGCCGCTGACACTCGCCGATCTCCGGGGACAGCGCACGATTCTCTACTTCTACCCGAAGGACAACACCTCGGGCTGCACGCTCGAGGCCCAGAGTCTGCGCGACGGCAGGGAGGAGCTGGCCCGGATGGGATTCCGCATCGTCGGCGTGAGCCCCGACAGCGAACGGTCGCACCGGAACTTCTGCGCCAAGCACGACCTGAACTTCACGCTGCTGGCCGACACCGACCACTCGGTCTGCGAAGCCTACGGCGTGTGGGCCGAGAAATCCATGTACGGCCGCAAATACATGGGGGTCCTGCGCACGACGTTCGTCATCGACGCCGAAGGTCGGATCGAACGGATTTTCACGAAGGTGGACACCAAGAACCACTACCGGCAAATCCTCGACGCATACGAATAGAGAGGAACTATGAAACGTCCGAACCGCATCGCGCTGCTGCTCGCAGGTCTGCTGCCGGCTCTCGCCGGGCGGACCCAGGAGCTCCCGGGCTGCATGACACCGGGGGTGCGGGCCGAAATGCGGGTCTTCCTCTACGGAAGAAGCGCTTTCGAACCGGCCCGGCCCGACGTGGGATGGATACGCGAGGAACTCGACCCGGTTCAGCGTGAACGCAGGCATCTGGAGCGTATGATGCGCTCCCGGGCCAGAGAGCGGGCGCTGGAGGCAGTCGAAGGGGCGGAGCGGTCCGCCGCGCCCGCCGACCCGTCGGTCGCGATCGGCGAATGGCGCGTAAGCGTCGGCAACAACGGCAACTGGAGCCCCTATCCGGACCGGGCGCTGGACGCACGGGCCATCCGTTACCCGATGCGCGACATCCGCGAACTGGACCGGGCGAAAAAGGCAGGGCCGCCCCGGCCCGCACCGCCGAAATAGCGGAACAGGAGAGGGAACGCCCGATGCGGCGCCCCGAACGGAACAAAAGAAAAAACGATAAAAAAAGGAACAACAACATCCATGGCAGAAAAAGTACAGGTGAACCCGGACAAGCTCAAAGTCTTGAACGCGGTGATGGAGAAGATCGAGAAGGACTTCGGCAAGGGGTCGATCATGCGCATGAACAGCACGGAAGTCAATGACATTCCGGTGATCCCCACGGGGTCGATCACCCTCGACATGGCCCTCGGCGTCGGCGGCTACCCCAAAGGCCGCGTCATCGAGATCTACGGCCCCGAATCGTCGGGCAAGACCACGCTGGCGATCCACGCCATCGCCGAGGCGCAGAAGGCGGGCGGCATCGCGGCCTTCATCGACGCCGAACACGCCTTCGACAGCTTCTATGCCCAGAAACTGGGCGTGGACGTGGACAACCTGCTCATCTCGCAGCCCGACAACGGCGAACAGGCACTCGAAATCGCCGACTCGCTGATCCGCTCGAGCGCCATCGACATCATCGTCATCGACTCGGTGGCGGCCCTCACGCCCAAAGCCGAAATCGAGGGCGAGATGGGCGACGCGAAGATGGGCCTCCAGGCGCGTCTCATGTCGCAGGCCCTGCGCAAGCTCACCTCGAGCATTTCGAAGACCAAGACCGTCTGCATATTCATCAACCAGCTGCGCGACAAAATCGGCATCGTCTACGGCAACCCCGAGACCACGACCGGCGGCAACGCGCTGAAATTCTACGCTTCGGTGCGCATCGACATCCGCCGCATGTCGGTCATCAAGGACGGCGAGGAGCAGCTCGGAACCCGCACGAAGGTCAAGGTCGTGAAGAACAAGGTGGCGCCTCCGTTCAAACGTGCGGAGTTCGACATCATGTTCGGCGAGGGCATCTCGAAGATCGGCGAAATCATCGACCTCGGCGTGGATTACGGCGTACTGAAGAAAGCCGGGTCGTGGTTCTCCTACGGCGACAGAAAGATCGGCCAGGGCCGCGACGCCGTGAAGGAGCTGCTGAAAAACGATGCGGCGCTGGCCGCGGAGATCGAAGAGAAGGTCCGCGAGGCGATGAAGAACCAAAAACAGTAGCCTATGGGATATACTGCCGAGGATGAAGCCCTGATCCGGGAAAAATGGGACGACCTGTTGTTCTCGTGCACGAAAATCTGCAAGAACGACGAGGACTGGAATTTCATCAAACGGGCGTTTTTCCTGGCCAAGGAGGCACACGAGGGGGTACGGCGCCGCTCCGGCGAACCGTATCTCCTGCATCCCATTGCAGTAGCCAAAATCGTCATCGACGAGATCGGGCTGGGCGTGAAGTCGGTCGTCGCGGCGCTGCTGCACGACGTCGTGGAGGACACGGAGTACACCGTGGAGGACATGGAGCGCATCTTCGGCCCCAAGATCGCCTCGATGGTGGACGGACTGACGAAGATGGCCGGCGTGTTCAACGCCGACACCTCCGAGCAGGCCGAATACTTCCGCAAGGTGCTCCTCACGCTTTCGGACGACGTGCGGGTGATCCTCATCAAGATCGCCGACCGGCTGCACAACATGCGCACGCTGGGGTCGATGCCCATGAACAAGCAGATCAAGATCACGGGCGAGACGATCTACCTCTTCGCGCCGCTGGCCTACCGGCTGGGCCTCTATTCGATCAAGAGCGAGCTGGAGGACCTCTGCATGAAGTACCGCTTCCCGCAGCAGTACGCCGAAATCACGCAGAAGTTGCAGGAGAGCGAGGCGTCGCGCCGGGAGTTCATCGACAAATTCAGCGCCCCGATCGTCGCCGCGCTCAACCGCGACAACTTCAACTACGAGATTTCGGGCCGCGTAAAGAGCGTCTATTCGATCTGGTCGAAGATGCAGCGCAAGCAAATCCCCTTCGAGGAGATCTACGACCTGTTCGCCGTGCGCATCGTCTTCAAGCCGCTGCCGTTCCCCTCGGAAAAGACGCAGTGCTGGCAGATTTACTCCACGATCACCGATATCTACACCCCCAAGCCCGACCGGCTGCGCGACTGGATTTCGATGCCCAAGGCCAACGGCTACGAAGCGCTGCACTCGACGGTGATGGGGCCCGACGGCGTATGGGTCGAAGTGCAGATCCGCACGCAGCGCATGGAGGACATCGCCGAACGGGGATTCGCCGCGCACTGGAAATACAAGCACGCCACCATTTCGCAGGACGAGGACGAATTCGACAAGTGGCTCAAGCAGATACGGGCGGCGCTGAACAGTCCGACGGAAAACGCCGTGGACTTCCTCGATAACTTCAAATTATCGCTATATACTTCTGAAATAGTAGTATTTACACCGAAAGGAGAATCCCGTAAGATGCCTTTCGGCGCCACGGCGCTGGATTTCGCCTACGACATCCACTCGAAGATCGGCAACAGTGCCATCAGCGCCAAGATCAACCACAAGCTCGAACCGATCACCACGCAGATCAACAGCGGCGACCAGATCGAGATCATAACGGCCGATACGGCCCGTCCGAAACCCGAATGGCTGGACATCGTCACGACGGCGAAGGCGAAATCGGCCATCAAGAGCTTCCTCAAACGCGAACGGCAGAACAATATCGAGCGGGGCATGCAACTGCTCGAGGAGAAGATGAAATCGCTCAATATCCAGCTCAGCGGCAGGGTATTGCGCAAGATCGTCCCGATCTACGAGAGTAACAACAAAGAGGAGCTGTACAGCAAGATCGGCGCGGGAATCGTCTCGCTGGACGATCTGGACAAGGTCCTGAAGGTCAATTCGAAGAGCAAGATACTCAAGTTCTGGACGCTCTTCATCCCCCAGAAAAAAGAGGAGGAGGGCGACGACACGGGCGAGATCGCGCCGCCGGCACAGCCGAAAGAGCCGGCCGACGAACCGCAGTTCGAGATCGCGGAGTGCTGCAAACCGATTCCCGGCGACAAGGTCGTGGGGTATCGCAATCCGGTGACGGGAAAAATCATCGTCCACAAGGCCACGTGCGACGAACTGAACCGGCTGGCCGCGCAATACGGGAAAAACATCGTCAAGGAGGAGATCAAATGGTCGCAGCACAAGGCCATGTCGTACCTCGTCACGACCGAGTTGCGCGGCATCGACCGCCAGGGGCTGCTGCTCGACCTGGCGAAGGTGGTCAGCGACGATTTCAACATCAACATCCGCGAAGTGAACATCCACAGCCACGACGGCATCTTCGAAGGCAGCGTCAGCCTGTATGTCAAGGACGCGGAGAGCCTGAATGCCGTAATGGACAAACTTCGAAAGATCAAAGGAATAGACAGCATTAAACGAACTATCAGTTAAGGTCATGGAAGACTTCTCGACGATTCTGTGGATCCTGGTGATCGCCGCGGCTTCGCTGTTGTCGCAAGGCCGCAAGGCACGGTCCGGAAAGACATCGCGCAAACCGGGACCGGCGACGGACGACACTGCGCCGCATCCGACGCCTACGACACGTCCCGAATGGCCCGGAATCCCCGGATTTCCGAAGATTCCGGGTTTCCCGGAAGGCAAGATGCACGACGGAGAAACCCGGAAAGCCGCGGCGGAAAGCGCTCCGGAGGCTCCGGCACGCCGTGTCGTCTCCGGTCCGGAAAGCCGCGAAAAGCCTTTCTCCAAGCCGAAAACGACCGAAAGAGCACCCGGCACGGATCAGCCCGAAACCAGAGAAACAACTGTTTTTCCGGCAGATGCGGCCTCAGCGCGGAAGCGGCGGGACGAGAGTGCCCAAAGGCGGCAAGTCGCGGAACAGCGACGGATTCCGACCGTACAGCCCGCTCCGGAGACGGTCTTCGGACTTCCGGCGACAGGGCGCACGGCCTCTGCAACGATCATGCAGGGTTCGATCGGTTCGGACGACAGCCCGTGCGTCGCGAACCGGACGGAAGAGGAGCCGGCGGCCGGAATAGCCGCGGATTTCGATCTGCGCAGGGCCGTGATCTACGCCGAGATACTCAAACCGAAATTCGAAGAATAACCGTCCGGACAACCCCGACAAGGGCCAGAGGAAACGCTCAGACAGCTCGGTATCCGAGCCCGACGGATCCGAACCGGGCATGGAAATATGCGAACGTTCCGGATAAAACAGGTACAGGTAAAGGATAGACAGGACGAAGATGGACTGTCAGCCCCGGACGACACCCGAAGGAGCCGCGAATCGCCGCCTACGATCTCCGGAGGATCAGACGAACGCTCGGAATCCAGCGCAAACCGGGGAACGGTGTTCATGCCCGCCGGGGAAACCTGCAATCCGGCGCATCGCCCCGGAAAGATCCCCCTGCGTTCAGTTCGCGGCACTCGCACCGAACGAAAGCGGCCTGTATCATCGGAGACGCATATCGACCGGAAAAAGCCGCGGAACGAATCGCAACGACACAACCTTATAAAATCAAAAGAGATGGCATCCATTTTTTCACGCATCATCGCAGGGGAAATTCCTTCCTACAAAGTCGCAGAGGATGAAAACTACTATGCATTCCTCGACATCAATCCGCTTACGAAAGGACACACGCTCGTGGTTCCGAAACAGGAAGTGGACTATATTTTCGACCTCGACGACCGGACGCTGGCCGGCATGATGGTATTCGCCAAGCAGGTGGCGGCCCGAATCAAGCGCGAAATAGCGTGCGCAAGGGTAGCCGTAGTCGTATTGGGCATGGAAGTACCTCATGCGCACATCCATCTGATCCCGATTCAGAGCGAAAACGACGTGGATTTTCACCGGGAAAAGCTCCGGCTGACACCGGAAGAATTCCGGGAAATCGCCGAAAAGCTGGCCCGGTAAACCGGAATTTACAAAAATACAATTCATTTTTTATCAGGCATATAGTGGGTTATCAACACTATATGCCTGCTTTTTTATTTAACATAATATAAGCTACGGAAAATAGATCCGAAAAAAGAAGCCAATCGTAATTCGAAATACCGGAAAATTATCGGAAAATCGACCGGATAGGGTAGATTATTTCCATTTGTAAACACCGGCAAAGTGTATCCACTCTGCATTATGTTACAAATGTAAATACAATTCGATTGTCTATGCCTGTTAATATATAAATATGGAAAATACACATCACTTGCCGATAAATAGCTTTTTACCGCCACACAAGCAGAAGTCAAAATAATTAACAAATAATATTAACTACTTAAATACCAATAGTTATACAAATCATATAAAGTAATACAACAGCAATAGGCAATAAAATCAACCGAATAACGGCAGGGGATTCTTCGAGCAGGATAAATAACACGCAAACACTAAATATACCAGACATTTAAATTTATTTATATCTATCTATACTTTATATAAGTGACTCCGGCGACTTTTAACCATATCCGAATGATTACACTTGTAAACTTTTTCAACACTTATTAACATTTTACAAATAGAAAAATTCCTTGTTTTACAAAAGAAAAATATTTATTTTTGTAAAAAATTAGGCCGATGAGGGAAAAATTGCTCGATTTGATGAAAAACGAAGGGCTGAAACCGAGCCAGCTCGCGGAGACACTCGGAATCAACCCAGCCGGAATTTCGCATATCCTCGCCGGACGGAACAAGCCGGGGTTCGACCTGTTGCAAAAAATTCTCCGCCGGTTTCCCCGGATCAACCCCGACTGGCTGCTGCTCGACGCTCCGCAGATGTACCGGGAACAAATCCCGGGAAACCCGACGCAGTCCCAATCGGCTGTTCCGGAAAACGAACCGACGGGCGGATTGTTCGGACAACCGGCGACGGAACCGGGCCGGCCGGGAATCTCCCCGACATCGGTTACGGAACGTCCGGAAAGTCCGCGAACGCTCACGGAGCTGCTAGTCGGAAAAAAAGCGGGCGTCTCGGTGACGCGAATCGTCCTGTTTTACGACGACCAAACCTTCGAAAGTTATACGCCCGAGAAGACGATGAAATAATTTTTCCGGGACAGTCTCCGGAATATCGCAGGCACGAGGCGATAAAATACGATAAGGAAGCTCGCAGCCGACGAATTCGCAGCACGGTCATAACCCGGCCGGATACCCGGAAAATCGCATATAGCGGATTCGTATCTCCGAAAATTACGGTCGCCGCATGGATTCGCTCCGGGGATATCATCCGGAATCGCCGCAGTTAGGAAGCAATCCAACAAAATCCGAAAACCATACGACCGACAGATGCCGACGGAAAATCCCGGAAAACATTCCGCCGCGGCAGTCCGGCCCGCATCGGTTTATTAGGCTTAAAGACGTCAAAGGGCAGATATCAATACAAAGATAAAGATATAAATGAATTAATATTTATATTATGTTAAATAATAGGTCGTATCATCCGAATCTTCCAAATATCTATGCAAATTATTACTTTTGTACATTTATATGAGCGTTCGACCGACATCTCGACAGTATTTGCGTTGCATTCCGCCGCATGGCATTTCGCCTCACGGCCGTTTGAATGCCGACCGGAAATCCGCAAACCGCACGCGGTGCGTACGACGACATCCGAAGACTCCGGCCAATCCGCAGCAAGTCGCATTCCGGCGCTTGTGCTGCCGTTCATTCGCGGCCGGTATCGGAAGAAGCGTACGGACGAAGGCCGTTCGGAATCGGGACGATGGCAACCGCCGATCGGAAAATCCAAACCGGGCTTCGGGATAACCGCCCTTCGGTCCGCAAGCGGAAAGACAGGGAGCACCACCCTGCCGCATAAATTAATAAACTATTGGTTAACAATGAATAAGGCTATTTTCAGCTTACTTATCGCAGGATTCCTGAGCGCCTGTTCGCCGCAACCGGCATCGCAGGAAAAGACGCTGTACGTGTCGATTCTGCCGATACGCAGTCTCGTCAAGGAGATCGTGGGCGAAGATTTCCGGATCGAAGTGCTCGTCCCGCCCGGAGCGAGCCCCGAAACGTTCGAACCGACACCCAGACAATTCATCGGACTGAACGAGGCCCAGCTCGTTTTCAACGTGGGTCTTCTCGAGTTCGAGACGGCTCTGCTGGACAAAATCGAAGACCGCACGAAGATCGTGGACCTGAGCCGCGGCATCGTACGGATCGAGGGCTCGTGTGCGCATGCCGGCAGGAACGGCAGCGACCATGCCCACGGGGTCGATCCGCACGTGTGGACTTCGCCGCGGGCCCTGCAACGGATGGCGGAGAATGCCTACGAGGCTATTCACGCCCGCTGGCCCGACTCGGCGAAGTACACGGCCAACCATGCACGGCTGCAGGAGGAGTTGCGGCAGCTCGACCTCCGCACGGCGGAAAAGATAGCCCGCAGCGGCATTCGCTATTTCATCATCTACCACCCCGCCCTGACCTACTACGCCCGCGACTACGGGCTGCGGCAGGAGGCCGTCGAGGCCGACGGCAAGGAGCCATCGGCCAAACGGCTGACGGCGCTCATCCGGCAGGCCCGGAAGGACGGCATCGGCCGGATCCTCTACCAGAACCAGTTCCCCGTGTCGGTCGTGGAGACCATCGCCCGCGACATCGGCGCCGAGTGCACGGAGATCGACCCGCTGCGCGAGGATGCGATCGCCAACATAGATTCGATCACCGATTTAATAGTCCGGCCGCAATGACACTGATAACACTGCGCGACGTAGGCGTCGCATACGACGGGTACGAAGCCCTCGAGCACGTCGATCTGGAGATCGGGGAGCACGACTTCCTGGGCGTCATCGGTCCGAACGGAGGCGGCAAAACGACGCTCGTGAAGGCCATTCTGGGAACGATACCCCACTCGGGAACGATCCGCTACGCTCCCGAGCTGTTCCGCGGCGGAGAGCGGCTGATCGGATACATGCCCCAGATTTCGGATTTCGACCGCGCCTTCCCGATCTCGATGCAGGAAGTCGTGCTCTCCGGGCTGCAGGGACGCCGCGGATTCCGCTCGCGCTACACGAAGGAGGACCGGGCGAAGGCAACGGCCCTGCTCGAAGAGGCCGGGATCGCCGACACGGCCCGCAAACCGATAGGCGAAGTGTCGGGAGGGCAGATGCAGCGGGCGCTGTTGTGCCGGGCCGTAATCGCCGACCCGAAACTGCTGATTCTGGACGAACCGGCGAACTTCGTGGACAACCGTTTCGAAAAGGAACTGTACCGCACGCTGCAGGAACTCAATCGGCGCATGGCCGTCGTCATCGTCTCGCACGACATCGGAACGATCACCAGCGTCGTGAAGGAGATCGTCTGCGTCAATCGCCGCGCACACCGTCACCGCTCGAATATACTGACCGAGGAGCAGTTACGCAACTACGACTGCCCGATCCAGCTCGTATCGCACGGCCATATCCCCCATACCGTGCTGGAGCACCACCCGGGCGACGGGTGCTGCGACGGCGAATGATCCGCGACGACGACGCCCGCCCCGCACGGGACAGCCGGCGCGGAAATGTCCCGGACGAGTGCCTACGGACTCCCGTATGGCACGGCCGGCGCGTTCCGGAACGGTTATTTTTCCGAACGGCACAATAACGATAGGGCCGAAAACGTTTCAATATAAACGCAATCAGCCCGATATGCATCGAAACGCCCCCGTTGGACGGATTCTTGCAGGAGTTGAAGCGACAAACGAAAAAATAAAAAACCATGATCCGATTCCTATTAACGATAGTCGTGCTGTTCGCGGGCATGACGGCCGAGGCGCAGCAGTCCACGGTCAAACGCATCTATCCCAAACAGGAGCAGAAAAGCGAAAACAGAAGCGAACGCAGAAAGGCAGAGCGTAAACAGCGCCAGTCCGAAAAATTCATCCAGGCGGAGATCGACTCGATCAACTACGCGAACGCCCTTCAGGCGCTCGAAAACCTCGATTTCGTGCTGGAGGCCGACCAACTGGTGTTCAAACGCGGAATGAGCGTGTTCGTCTCCACCACGACCAATTTCATCTCGGTGCAGAACGACAAGGCCGTCGTGCAGATCGCGCCGTTCAACGCCGGCGGAGGCCCGAACGGCGTGGGCGGCATCACGGTGGAGGGACTGGCGTCGAATATCCAGATCAAGACCGACAAACGGGGAACCTCCTACTTCTCGATGAGCGTCATGGGCAAGGGCATTTCAGCCACGGTGTCCATCACGCTGCCGAAGGGGACGGACCAGGCCTCGGTGACGGTCAATCCCAACTTCCACTCCAACCGGATCACGCTCAACGGAACGCTGATGCCGGCTGAAAAATCCCGTGTATTCCAGGGAATCACCTTCTGATCCCGCCCTGGCCGAAGCGGACGGAAGGGGCCTCTTCCGCGCACGAAACGAAAACCGCTGCGATCGTTCGGATCGCAGCGGTTTGTCATTGCGGATACGAGACCGCCTTTCCACGACAGTCTCCCCCGCCCCGCGGGAGGAATCCGCACGACGGCAGGGCGCGCCTACCCTACTTCTTCTGCTCGTTGATGGCGCTCAGCTTCTCGAAGAGCTTCCCGAAGGCATCGGCCATTTCGGCGCGCAGTGCGGCGTAATGCTTGCGCACGAGCGAACGGTTATGCGGTTCGGCGGGATTCATCGCTTTGGAGAACAGATCGTTGCGCAGAGCCACGGCCTCCTGCATCACTTCGAAGATCTCCTTCTCTTTCGAAGGCTGGAAGCAGATAGCCATATCGCAATCGAAAACGACCTCCTCGAGGCGGTAGTCGATCTCTTTTTTCAGGTAACGTAAATTTGCCATATTAAAAATAGGTATTGGAATTTTCTGCAGACAAAGATAGGAAAACGTTTCCTTATTACCAAACGCCCGGCACGGGAAATCGCCCGAAGCGTCCCGATCGGAACGGCGTAGGAAACTGAACGGCGGCCGGAGCGGACGGAACAGACCGCAGGCGGCGGCCGGACCCGGGAAAGGCCTCGCGGCCGCGACAGCCGCACCGATCCCCTCCGGAATCCGGGCCGGGAAACCGGGAAAAAGACATCCGGATACGATTTTCCGGCCCGGAATTTTGCATTTTCCGGAAAAATCCCTACATTTGTATAAATGATTAACCGCAACCATATCCATCGTCATCACCACCATTTCCGCAATCCGGCAAAGGGGCAGACGACTATGTATATGTATCGCAGATAGACCGAATCAATCCGTACACAATACACACGAGCTCACCCTCTGCGGGATGAGCTCTTTTTTTGTTCATCGCCGCCGGAGAGTGTCCTAAAAACACCGAAAGAACATGCTGAAAATCGCCATCCAGGCCAAAGGCCGGCTCAATGAACAGAGCCTCGAACTGCTCTCCGAAGCGGGTATCCGGGTCGCCGAGAGCAAACGCAAACTGATTTCCCGTGCGGAAGGGTTTCCGCTCGAAGTCCTCTACCTGCGCGACGACGACATCCCGCAGGCCGTCTCGATGGGGGTCGCCGATCTGGGCATCGTGGGGCTGAACGAGGTGGCCGAAAAGGGCTTCGCGGTCGAACAGCTCATGGACCTCGGCTTCGGAGGCTGCCGCCTCTCGCTGGCCGTCCCTCGGACGGCGGACTACGAAGGGCCCGACTTCTTCCGCGGCAAGCGCGTGGCGACCTCCTACCCCAACATCCTCGCCCGCTATTTCGCGGAAAAGGGAATCGAGGCCGACATCCACACCATCGAAGGCTCGGTAGAAATCGCCCCGGCCGTGGGCATGTCCGACGCCATCTTCGACATCGTATCGTCGGGCGGCACGCTCATCTCGAACGGTCTTACGGAGGTCGAGAAGGTCTTCTTCTCGGAGGCGGTGCTCATCGCCGCACCCGACCTCGACCGGGCGAAACGCACGGAGGTCGGGCAGCTCACCTTCCGCTTCAATTCGATCCTCGACAGCCGCGACATGAAATACGTGCTGATGAACCTGCCCCAGGAGCGGCTCGACGAGGCCATCCGGATACTGCCCGGCATGCGCAGTCCGACGGTGCTGCCGCTGGCCCAGGAGGGCTGGTGCTCGATCCACGCCGTGATCGACAAGGCGCAGCTATGGGAACGCATCGAGCGGCTCAAGGCCATCGGTGCCGAAGGCATCCTGATCCTCTCTCTCGAAAACATGATCCGCTGAAACAAACCGCAGAAACGATGGAAATACTGAAGATTTACGACAATCCCGCCCGGCCGCAATGGGCGGACCTCACCCGACGCTGTACCCGGCAGGAGGACGAAATCGCCGAACAGGTCGCCGGCATCCTCGCCCAGGTGCGCGAAGGAGGCGACGAGGCGCTCCGCCGCATCGTCCGCCGCATCGAGGGCCGCACGCCCGAGGCATTCGAAATTCCGGCCGACATCCGCCGCAAGGCTGCGGAGGCGGTCTCCGACGACCTGAAAAAGGCGCTCGCCGCGGCCAAAGCCAACATCGAGGCCTTCCACCGCGCCCAGTTGCCGCAGGAGGTGCGCATCGAGACGATGCCCGGTGTCCGCTGCATGCAGCGCGCCATGCCGATCCGCCGCGTGGGGCTGTACGTCCCGGGCGGCCAGGCGCCGCTCTTCTCCACGGTGCTGATGCTCGCCGTCCCGGCACGGGTCGCCGGATGCGGAGAGGTGATCCTCTGCACGCCGGCCTCGCGCGAAGGGGCCGTCGCCCCGGAGATACTCTACGCCGCCGACCTCTGCGGCGTGGACCGCATATTCGCCGTGGGAGGCGCGCAGGCCGTGGCCGCCATGGCCTACGGCACGGAGAGCATTCCGCGGGTGGACAAGATCTTCGGTCCGGGCAACCGCTATGTCACCCGGGCCAAGCAACTGGTCGCAGGCGACACGGTGGCCGTGGACCTTCCGGCCGGCCCTTCGGAGGTGCTGGTGCTCCTCGACGACGACGCATCGCCCGCCTTCGCCGCCGCCGACCTCCTCTCGCAGGCCGAGCACGGGGGCGACAGTCAGGCCATGCTGGTCTGCGCCTCCGAAACCTTCGCGCGGCGCGTGCAACTCGCCGTCGAAGAGCAATTGCAGCGCCTCGGACGGGGAGCGGTCATCCGCGAGGCGCTCCGCACGAGCCGGATCGTGGTGCTCGGCGACCGGGAGGAGCGCATCGCCTTCGCCGACGCCTACGCCCCCGAGCACCTGATCGTGGCGATGCGCGACCCGTGGGAGGCCGCCGGGCGGATCGCCGCGGGCAGCGTGTTCGTAGGTCCCTGGTCGCCCGAAAGCGCCGGGGACTACGCCTCGGGAACGAACCACACGCTGCCCACGGGCGGCTGGGCGAGGGCCTGCAGCGGCGTGAACACCGACGCATTCCTGCGCAAGATCACCTATCAGGAGCTCACGCGCGAAGGGCTCGGGCGTCTCGCGCCGACGATCGTCGCCATGGCCGAAGCCGAAGGGCTCGGGGCACACGCCGCAGCGGTGCGCATCCGGATGAAAGGAGGTGCGCTATGAGACCCCTCGAAGAGTTGGTGCGCCCCAACATCCGGGCATTGCGCCCCTACTCCACGGCCCGCGACGAGTACGCCGGAGGCGAATGCGCCGGGAGTGCCGTCCAGACCTGGCTCGACGCCAATGAAAATCCCTTCGAGAACGGCATCAACCGCTACCCCGACCCGCACCAGCGGCGGCTCAAGCGGCAGATCGCCGCGCTGAAAGGCATCGGCGAGGAGCGGATTTTCCTCGGCAACGGCAGCGACGAGGCGATCGACCTGGCCTACCGTATCTTCTGCGTCCCGGGACGCGACAACGCCGTGTCGATCTCCCCCACTTACGGCATGTACCGCGTGGCGGCCGACACGAACGACGTGGAGCTGCGCGAAGTGCCGCTCGGCGAGGGGTTCTCGCTGCCGGTCGAGGCGCTGCTCGCCGCTGCGGACGAGCGCACGAAACTCCTGTGGCTCTGCTCGCCGAACAACCCCACGGGCAACGCCTTTCCCGAAGGGGAGATCGAACGACTGCTCGCCGGATTCGACGGGATGGTGGTGCTCGACGAAGCCTACATCGACTTCGCCGACGGACCGGGATTCCTGCCGCGCCTCGCGGAGTTTCCGAACCTGATCGTCCTGCAGACCTGCTCGAAAGCCTGGGGCATGGCGGGCCTGCGTCTCGGGCTGGCCTTCGCCTCGGAACCCGTCGCGGAACTTTTCGCAAGGGTCAAATACCCCTACAACATCAACACCCTCGCACAGGAGGCGGCCTCCGAACGGCTCGCATGGGACATCGCCGGGCAGACCGCCCTGATCCGCAGCGAACGCGCCGCCGTGGCCGAAGCCCTCGCCGGGGCCGCCTGCATCGAACGCGTCTACCCCTCCGAGGCCAACTTCCTGCTGGTACGCACGCCGGACCCGGACCGTCTCTACGACACCCTGATCGGAGCGGGCATCATCGTCCGCAACCGCTCGCGCATCCCGGGATGCGCCGGATGCCTGCGCATCACCGTCGGAACCCCCGGGGAGAACGCCCGGCTCATCGAAACCGTCAAAAATTTCAGACCATGAAAAAAGCCCTCTTCATCGACCGCGACGGCACGATCGTCGCCGAACCCGCGGACCAGCAGATCGACAGCCTCGGGAAGCTGGAGTTCGTACCCGGCGCCATCTCGGCGCTGAAGGCCCTCGCCGGGCTCGATTTCGAGCTGGTGCTGGCCTCGAATCAGGACGGGCTGGGAACCGACGCCTTTCCCGAAGCGGCGTTCCTGCCCGCACACGAAAAGATGCTCTCGACGCTCCGCGGCGAAGGGATCGAATTCGCCGACCAGTTGATCGACCGCACGTTCGAGCGCGACGGAGCCCCCACGCGAAAGCCCCGCACGGGCCTGTTCGGCAACTACCTCGGCGGCGGATACGACCTGGCCGCGAGCTACGTCATCGGCGACCGCGCGACCGACATCCTGCTGGCCCGCAACCTCGGGGCGCGGGGCATCCTGCTCGCCCCGCGCGGGGAGGGCGAACGGCTGCTGCGCGAAGCGGGGGCCGCGGAGGCCTGCGCACTCGTCACCGACTCGTGGGAGGAGATCGCCGAGTACATCCGCCGCGGAGAGCGGCGGGTCGAGGTACGGCGCGAAACGCGCGAGACGCGGATCGCCGTGCGCCTCGACCTCGACGGACGCGGGGCGTCCGGCTGCCGGATCTCGACGGGGCTGCGTTTTCTGGACCACATGCTCGAACAGATCGTCCACCACGGCGGCGTGGCGCTGGACGTGGAGGCCCGGGGCGACCTCGACGTGGACGAACACCACACGGCGGAGGACGTGGCCATCGCGCTGGGCGAGGCGATCGACCGCGCGCTGGGCTCCAAGGCGGGCATCGCACGCTACGGATTCGCCCTGCCGATGGACGACTGCCGGGCGCTGGTGCTCCTCGACTTCGGCGGACGCATCGACTTCGAATGGGACGCGGAATTCCGCCGCGAACGCATCGGCGACATGCCCACCGAACTGTTCAGCCACTTCTTCCGCTCGCTCTGCTGCGCCGCGCGGTGCAACCTCCAGATCGCGGCCCGCGGCGGAAACGAACACCACAAGGCCGAAGCGATCTTCAAGGCCTTCGCCCGCGCCCTGCGGATGGCCGTGGCCCGGCAGGGATTCGGATACGACATACCCAGCAGCAAAGGAGTCCTATGATAGCGGTGGTCGATTACGATACGGGTAACCTGCGCTCGGTGGCCGAAGCGCTGCGACGTGCAGGCGCGGAGTTCCGCCTCACGGCCGACCAAAGGCTGCTGCGCGAAGCGGAAAGGGTGATCCTCCCCGGAGTCGGCGAGGCATCGTCCGCCATGCAAAGGCTCCGCGAACGGGAGCTCGACCGGGTGATTCCCTCGCTCGCGCAGCCCGTGCTGGGCATCTGCATCGGGATGCAGCTCATGTGCCTTTCGAGCGAGGAGGGCGACACCCGCTGCATGGGCATCTTCCCGGCACGGGTGCGGCGGCTGCCCGCCGCCGCGCCGGACGGCGGACGGATCAAGGTCCCCCACGTGGGCTGGGACACGCTCTCCGGCCTGCGGTCGCCGCTGTTCGACGGGCTGGACGAGGGGGCGTATGTCTATTACGTACACTCGTTCGCCGCGGAACCCTGCGCGGAGACCGTCGCCGTGACCGACTACGGCGGGCCGTTCAGCGCGGCACTCGCGTGCGGCAACTTCTTCGGCGTGCAGTTCCACCCCGAAAAGAGCGGGGAGACGGGTGCGCGCATACTTCGCAATTTTCTGAACATGAAATGAAACGACTTTACGCATGATCGAAATGATTCCCGCAACGGACCTCATCGGCGGCCGCTGCGTCCGCCTCACGCAAGGCGACTATACGAGCCGGAAAACCTACTACCGCGACCCGCTCGAAGCGGCGCTGCGCTTCGAAGAGGCGGGCGCACGCCGCCTACACATGGTCGATCTCGACGGCGCGAAGGCCGCCGAACCGCAAAACCTGGCGGTATTGGAACGCATCGCCGCGAAAACCTCGCTCGAGGTGCAGTACGGCGGCGGCATCAAGAGCCGCGCAGCGCTGCGCAGCGTCTTCGACGCCGGGGCGCGCCGGGCCGTCTGCGGTAGCGTCGCGGTGCGCGAACCGGAGCTGTTCGCCCGGTGGATCGCGGAGTTCGGCCCCGAACGCCTGATCCTCGGGGCCGACGTCCGCGACGGCGTCGTGGCGATCCAGGGCTGGACGGAGCGTTCGGAACGCACGGCGCCCGAGCTGATCGAAACGTTCCTGCCGGCGGGGCTCAGGCAGGTCGTCTGCACGGACATCTCGCGCGACGGAATGCTCTGCGGCCCGGCAGTCGCCCTCTACGCCGACCTGCAGAGGCGGTTCCCGCAGGTCGAAATCACCGTCAGCGGCGGCGTCTCGTCGCCGGACGACATCGCGCGGCTGGAGCGCGAAGGGCTGCGCAGCGTCATCGTCGGCAAAGCCCTCTACGAAGGCCGCATCACCCTCGAAAAACCCGGACCATGCTCGCCAAACGCATAATCCCCTGCCTCGACATCCGCGACGGCCAGACCGTCAAGGGAATCAACTTCACCGCACTGCGGCAGGTCGGGGACCCCGTGGAGCTGGGGGCGAAATACGCCGCCGAAGGGGCCGACGAACTGGTGTATCTCGACATCAGCGCCTCGGAGGAGGGACGCCGCACCTTCACGGGACTGGTATCGCGCATCGCCGCGCGGATCGACATCCCTTTCACCGTCGGGGGCGGCATCGCGTCGGCCGAAGACGCCGCCCGGCTGCTCGACGCCGGAGCGGACAAGGTGTCGCTCAACAGCGCGGCCGTCGCGAATCCGGCGCTCATCGACCTGCTGGCGGCCCGGTACGGGTCGCAGTTCGTCGTGGCGGCGATCGACGCCCGGAAGACCGGCGAACGCTGGCAGGTGACGACCCACGGCGGCAAGCGGGCCACGGAACGCGAACTGTTCGAATGGGCCCGGGAGGTCGCCGACCGGGGCGCCGGAGAGATTCTCTTCACCTCGATGGACCACGACGGCACGCGGAACGGCTATCCGTGCGACCTGTTCGCCCGACTGGCCGAACTGCCGATCCCGGTCATCGCCTCGGGCGGCGCGGGATGCGTCGGGCATATCGCCGACGTGCTGACGCGCGGCAGAGCCGACGCGGCACTGGCGGCCAGCATCTTCCACTACGGGGAAATCCCGATTCCCGTCCTCAAGCGCGAGTTGAGGAAAATGAATATAAACGTCAGACTATAAACAAAACAGAGAAAACATGAAAATCACAGCGAAACCCTTTTCGGAACTCGATGCCGAAAAGCTCCCCGACGGGCTCGTTCCCGCCGTCATTCAGGACGACCGCACCCTGCAGGTGCTCATGCTGGGCTACATGAACCGCGAAGCCTATGAGAAAAGCCTCGCCGAAGGACGCGTCACCTTTTACAGCCGCACGCGCCGCCGCCTTTGGACGAAGGGCGAGACGAGCGGCAACTGGCTCGACATCGTTTCCGTGGCGGCGGACTGCGACAACGACACGCTGCTCATAAGGGTCATCCCCCACGGCCCGACCTGCCATACGGGGTCGAAAAGCTGTTTCGGAGCGGCCCTGCCCGAAACGGAAGGGTTCATCCGCTACCTGCAAAGCGTCATCCGCGGCCGGCACGCCGAAATGCCCGAAGGCTCCTACACCTCGAAACTCTTCACGCGCGGTGTGAACAAGATCGCCCAGAAGGTCGGCGAGGAGGCCGTGGAGACGGTGATCGAGGCCGTAGCGAAGAATCGCGAGGCGATGATCTACGAAGCCTCGGACCTCATATACCACCTGCTCGTGCTGCTCGAAGCCACCGGGTGCTCGATCGCGGACCTCGAGAAGGAACTGGCGCGCAGACATGCCTGAAGAACGCCCGCCGGAATCGGAAGGACGGACCGGAAAGACCCGAACGCCAAACGGCCCCGGAAAGGCCCGCAGCCGGACGAAAAACGCCCCTGCCGCATTGCACGGCAGGGGCGTTCGTTCGCGTCCCCGGAAGCGGTCCGATCACATGCGTTCGGGGACGTCGATGCCCAGCAGGCGCATGCCGCTGCGAATGACGCGGGCGACCTGCCCGGCCAGCCGCAGACGCATCCGGCGCACGGCGGGGTTCTCCTCCCGGAGAATCGAATGATCGTGGTAGTAGCCGTTGAAGGTCTTGGCCAGTTCGTAAACATAGGCTCCGACGATCGAAGGGGCGAAACTGTCGCCCGCGGCCTTCACCACGGCAGGGTATTCCGTCAGCGATTTGACGAGGGCGATCTCCTCCGGCAGGTAGTCCGCGGCGGCTCCGTCGCCGTCGCCCTCAAGACCGATGCCCGCCTCGGCGGCCTTGCGCAGCACGGAACGGATGCGTGCATGGGTGTACTGGATGAAAGGGCCCGTATTGCCGTTGAAGTCGATCGACTCGCGCGGGTCGAAGAGCATCGTCTTCCTGGGATCGACCTTGAGGATGAAGTACTTCAGCGCCCCGAGGCCCACCATCGCCGAAACGGCATCGGCCTCCTCCTCCGTGCAGCCGTCCAGCTTGCCCAGTTCGGCCGACATCTCGCGCGCGGTCTGCACCATCGCGGCGATCAGGTCGTCGGCATCGACCACCGTGCCCTCGCGCGACTTCATCTTGCCCTCGGGCAGCTCGACCATACCGTAGGAGAGGTGCGTGATATGATCGCTCCACTCGGCGTAGCCCAGCTTCTTGAGAACCAGTTTCAACACCTGGAAGTGGTAGTTCTGCTCGTTGCCCACGACATAGATCATGTCGTCGAGCCGGTTGTCCTCGAAACGGCGGTAGGCCGTACCGAGGTCCTGCGTCATGTAAACCGACGTGCCGTCGCCGCGCAGCAGCAGCTTCTCGTCCAGCCCGTCGCCCGTGAGGTCGATCCACACCGAATTGTCCGGGCGGCGGTAGAAGACGCCCTTGACAAGGCCCTCCTCGACGAGCGACTTGCCCAGCAGGTAGGTCTGCGACTCGTAGTAAACCTTGTCGAAATCGACCCCCAATGCCTTGTAGGTCACGTCGAAGCCCTCGTAAACCCAACCGTTCATCGTCTCCCAGAGCGAATAGACCTCCGGATCCTTCGCCTCCCAGCGGCGCAACATCTCCTGCGCCTCGCGCATGATCGGCGCATTCCGCTTGGCCTCGTCCTCCGACTGCCCGGCGGCCACGAGTTCCCTGACCTGCTCCTTGTAGTGCTTGTCGAACTCGACGTAGTACTTGCCTACGAGGTGGTCGCCCTTCATGCCCGACGAGGCGGGGGTCTCGCCGCCGCCGTAGAGTTTCCACGCCAGCATCGACTTGCAGATATGGATGCCGCGGTCGTTCACCAGGTTGGCCTTGATGACCGTGTGGCCGTTGGCCGCGAGGATCTGCGCCACGGAGTAGCCCAGCAGGTTATTGCGGATATGGCCCAGGTGCAACGGCTTGTTGGTGTTGGGCGACGAGTACTCGATCATCACGGTGCGACCCGTCGGCGCAGCCTGGCCGAAATGGTCGTCGGCGGCGATCTCCTCGAAGCGGGCCGCCCAGAACGCGCCGTCGAGCGAGAGGTTCAGGAATCCCTTGATGACGTTGAACGACGCGATCTCCGGCACGTGGGCCGTCATGTATTCGCCTATCTCGGTCGCAGTGGCCTCGGGCGACTTGCGGCTGCGGCGCAGCAGCGGAAAGGTCACGAGGGTATAGTCGCCCTCGAATTCCCTGCGGGTTTTCTGAATCTGCAACTGCTCGCCCGAAAGCTCGCCGTAAAGCGCCTCCACCGAACGGCGGACCGCATCCGAGATAAAGGTTTCGATATTCATTGTGTGCTCTGCGATTTTTCGCCTGCAAATTTAGCGATTTTCGACGAATAATCAATTCCCGGGGGCGGGAATCTCCCCAATATCGGAAAACATTGCCTATCTTTGCGGAAAATAACCCGCGCGATGCGGGCGGCAGGCCCCGGCCGGGCCGTATCCGTCCCTTCGGAACCGCCGCCGTCCGCCGCCGGAAAACGACCAACACTCGTCAGATGGAAATACTGATCATTCTGTTACTGATCCTGCTGAACGGCCTGTTCGCCATGTCGGAAATCGCCTTCATCTCGGCGCGCCGTTCGAACCTCGAAATGCAGGCCCGGCAGGGCAGCGCGTCGGCGCGGCAGGCGCTCAAACTCGCCCGGGACCCGGACCGGTTCCTCTCGACCATCCAGATCGGCATCACGCTGATCGGCATCCTCACGGGTATCTACTCGGGCGATGCGCTGGCCGGCAAGGCGGGCGCGGAGCTGGCGCGGCTGGGTATTCCGATCGCCACGGCCACCCTCGCGGCGCAGTTCGCCATCGTCATCGTCGTCACCTACCTCACGCTCATCTTCGGCGAGCTGGTTCCCAAACGGATCGGCATGAACGCCGCCGAACGCATGGCCAAGATCATGGCCCGCCCGATGCGGCTGCTCGCGGCCGCGGCCTCGCCGTTCGTCTGGCTGCTCTCCAAGAGCACGGCAGGCGTGACCCGCCTGCTCGGACTGCGCGAGGCCGAAACGAAGGTCACCGAGGCGGAAATCCGCTCGATCATCCAGGAGGGGGCCGAGGACGGCGAGGTGCAGCAGGTCGAACAGCAGATCGTCGGCCGGGTCTTCTCGCTGGGCGACCGCACGGTGGAGTCGATCATGACCCACCGCAGCGAAATGGTGTGGCTCGACGCGGCGATGAGCGCGCAGCAGATCCGCGAGAAGGTCGCCGCCGAGCCGCACAACCGCTACCCGGTGGGAGACGGAACGCTCGACAGACTGCTCGGCGTGGTTTACCTAAAGGACCTGTTCGTACACCTCCCCGACGAAGGGTTCGACCTGCGCGCGCTGATCGAGCCGGCCAAGTTCTTCCACGAGGGTTTCGAGGTTTACAATGCCCTCGAACAGTTGCGCAACGAACAGTTGGGATACGGCATCATCTGCGACGAATTCGGCGTGACGCGCGGCATCATCACCTTGCGCGACATCTTCGAGGCGCTCGTGGGCGAGCTGCCCGAGCAGAGCGAGGAGCCGGACATCGTTCCGCGCGAGGACGGCAGTTGCCTGGTGGACGGGCAATGCCCGTTCTACGACTTCCTGCTCCACTTCGGTGCCGAGGAGGAGCACCCCACCAACGCCTACAACACCGTCAGCGGCCTGATCCTCGATCAACTGAAGCACATCCCGACAACCGGAGAGCGGCTGCAATGGGGCGGTTTCGGATTCGAGATCGTGGACATGGACGGCGCACGCATCGACAAAATACTCATCACGCGCATCCCGGAAGACCCGGCACAAGAGGTATGAAAATAGCGGACATCGAATTGGGCGAGAAGCCGCTTCTGCTGGCTCCGATGGAGGACGTGACGGACCCGTCGTTCCGTTACATGTGCAAACGGTTCGGGGCCGACGTGGTTTACACGGAGTTCATCTCCTCGGACGGTCTGATCCGCGACGCGGCCAAATCGCTCCGCAAGCTCGAGATCGACGAGGCGGAACGCCCCGTGGGCATCCAGATTTACGGCCACCTCGTCGAACCGATGGTCGAGGCGGCGCGGATGGCCGAAGCGGCCGGGCCGGACATCATCGACATCAACTTCGGCTGCCCGGTGAAGAAGATCGCCGGACGGGGAGCCGGATCGGGCATGATGCGCGACGTGCCGCTGATGGTCGAAATGACGCGGCGGATCGTCGGGGCGGTGAACAAACCCGTGACGGTGAAAACACGCCTCGGATGGGACGACGAGTCGAAAAATATCGAGGAGATCGCCCTCCGCCTGCAGGACACGGGCATCGCCGCGCTGACGATTCACGGCCGCACGCGCGCACAGATGTACCGAGGCGAAGCGGACTGGACGCTGATCGGCCGGGTGAAGAACAACCCGCAGATACGCATTCCGATCATCGGCAACGGCGACGTGGATTCGGGACCGAAGGCGGCCGAAATGTTCGAACGCTACGGCGTGGACGGCGTGATGATCGGCCGCGCGACCTACGGCCGGCCGTGGATCTTCCGCGAGGTGAAGCACTTCCTCCGGACGGGCGAGGTGCTGCCCCAGCCGTCGGTCGCGGAGCGGGTGGAGATCGCCCGGGAGCACCTGGGCAAGTCGCTCGAGGTCAAAGGCCCGCACGTGGGGATTCTGGAAATGCGCCGCCACCTGACCAACTACTTCAAGGGGCTGCCCGATTTCAAGGCCACGCGCCTCAAACTCGTGACGTCGCTCGATCCCGACGAACTCTACTCCACGCTCGACTTCATCGCCGAGCGCTGGGGAGACTTCGACCTCTCGGGCACGGTCCCCGCGCCGCTGTCGCACGACCTCTGACAGCGGGGAACCGCAGCCAGACAGGGAGAGGCGGCGGTAACGGCCGTATTCATGCCGCTACTTCAGCACGCGCTCGATATAAGCCTTGTAATCTTTGACCACCGGCTCGTAGCCGTCATCCTCGAACAGCGGCGAGGAGATCAGGAAGTCGGCCGAAGAGCGGTTGATGGCCGTGGGAACGTTGTAGAGCGTCGCCAGGCGCAGCAGCGCCTTGACATCGACATCGTGCGGCTGAGCCGACATGGGGTCCCAGAAAAAAATCAGCGCGTTGATCCTGCCGTCGGCGATGAGCGATCCGAGCTGCTGATCGCCGCCCAGCGGGCCCGACTTGAGCAGCGTAATGCGCAGGTCGGGATGCGGTCCGTCGGCCTCGTCGTGCTCCCTGCGGTGATCGCGGAGCGTCTTCTCGACCATCTTGCCCGTCGTACCGGTGCATATCAGATGGTGCGGACTGAGTTTCGCGCAGTTCCAATCGACCCATTCGGCCAGGTCGCGCTTCATGTTGTCGTGGGCCACCAGAGCCAGCGCTTTGATCTTCTGTTCCATATCGTCGTTTCTTCATGAAAGGGTCCGCGGACCCTCCCGTTTCCGTAAAAAACCGGCCCCCTTACGAGAGGCCGGGCATAGGTCCGCTACTCCTCCTCGGCGGGAAGACGGAATTCCGTGAAACCGGCTCCAATGAGGATGTTGAACCACGCGAAGCACTTCTTCATGTCCGAGACATGCACCCTGTCGCGGTCGTACTCGGGGAGTACCTCGGCGAAGAAGGCCCTGAGCTTCTCGGGAGCCTCCTTGGGGCTGACGGCCTCCTTCCCGCCCGTATGGGCGTAGAGGCGGGTGAACACCTCGGCGAGCGGAATGTCGTCGCCCTCGGTGAACATCGAAATCTCCGAGAGGGCGCTCACACGGGCGTTCGCCGCGGCGTTCATGCGCCGGCCGTCGAGCAGCGACTCGACGATCACGCCGCGCGTGGACTGCGCCACATATTTATAAAGTCCGGGCTGCCCCGAAATGGCCAGAATCTCTTTCAGTTCCATAATCGTATGAATATCTTTGGGTTAAGGTTATTCGTTCTTCACATGCACGTCCATCTGCGGGAAGGGGAAGTTGATTCCCGCGGCTGGCAGCTCCTTGTAGAACCGCTCGTTGTACTCGAAAAAGACGTCCCAGAAATCGGTGTTCTTCGTCCACACGCGCACGGTGAGGTTCACCGAGCTGTCGGCCAGCGCCGAGACCCACACCACCGGCTCGGCCGGTTCGCGCAACACGCGGGGATCGGCCGCAAGCATGCCGAGGATGGTCCTGCGGGCCGTGTCCACGTCGTCGCCGTAGGAAATGCCCACGGTCCAGTCCACGCGGCGCACGTCGGCCGTCGAATAGTTGTCGATGATGGCCGTGGCGATGGAGTTGTTGGGAATGTAGATCGTCTGGTTGTCCACGGTCGTGATGACCGTCGAGAAGAGCTTGATCTCGCGGACCGTGCCCGACTGTCCCTGCGCCGAAATGTAGTCGCCGATGCGGTAGGGCTTCATCAGCAGGATCATCACCCCGCCGGCGAAGTTCTGCGCCGTACCGCTCAGGGCCATGCCGATAGCCAGCGTGGCGGCCGAGAAGACGGCGATGAGCGACGTGACGTTCACGCCCAGCGTGGAGACCACGATGAGCACCAGCAACAGCGTGAAGACCACGCGGACCGTATTGCGGAGGAACGAACGCAGCGACACGTCCACCCTGCGCCGCTCGCAGACGGCATCGAGAAGGTGTATGATCCGCCGCACGATCCAGCGTCCGACGAAGTAGATAGCCAGCGCGATGAGGACCTTGATGAGAATCCACACCGACTCGGAGAGCAGGTTTTGCAGCAGTTGGTCCACGTCGAGGTTGGCCAGCTTGCGGACCGTTTCGGCGAAATTGGCCTTCTGCACGCTGTCGGGGACCATCAGGGGAGCCGACTTGTCCGCCTCGGCGAAAAGGGCGAACAGGATGCCGTCGAGAAAATTCATAATTCCGTTCCTTAGAAGTTTGCCATGCAAAAATAGCCAAAAAAAAGAGAAGTTTATTAACTTTGTCCATATTCTTGCAGAAGAGGACCGAAATACACCACCGAAGATGCGAAACGACGTAGAAATCATTCAGATCAACATATCCGGGGAGGACAAGCCCGGCATGACCTCGTCGCTGACCGAGATTCTGGCGCGCTACGACGCCTTCATCCTCGACATCGGCCAGGCCAACATCCACCAGTCGCTGACGCTCGGCATCCTGATACGGACCACGGCCGACAAGTCGGGCAACATCATGAAGGAGTTGCTGTTCAAAGCCTCGGAGCTGGGCGTGATGATCCGATTCGCCCCGATCGCCGAACGCCGCTACGAGGACTGGGTGAGCCGGCAGGGCAAGAACCGCTACATCATCACGCTGCTGGGACGCACCGTGACGGCGCGCCACATCGCCGAGGTGACGAAAACCGTGGCCGAACACGGGCTCAACATCGACGCCATCAAACGCCTGACAGGGCGCGTACCCCTGCGCGAGGACGACCGCACGGCGCGGTCGTGCATCGAGCTTTCGGTGCGCGGGTCGCTCACCGACGAGGAGCGCGCCGCGATGCAGGAGCGGTTCATGAATCTCTCGGAGCTGGGGCTCGACGTCTCGTTCCAGCGCGACGACATCTACCGCCGCAGCCGGAGGCTGATCTGCTTCGACATGGATTCGACGCTCATCGAGACCGAAGTGATCGACGAGCTGGCCGACCGGGCCGGCGTCGGAGCCGAGGTGCGCGAAATCACCGAACGCGCCATGCGGGGCGAAATCGACTTCCGCGAGAGTTTCACCCAGCGTGTGGCGCTGCTCAGGGGGCTGGACGTCGCGGTGATGGAGGAGATCGCCCGCTCGCTGCCCATCACCGAGGGACTGGAACGCATGATGACCATTCTCAAGCGCGTGGGCTACAAGACGGCGATCCTTTCGGGCGGATTCACCTATTTCGGCAACTACCTGCGGCAGAGGTACGGCTTCGACTACGTTTACGCCAACGAGCTGGAGGTCGAGAACGGACGCCTGACGGGCCGTTACGCGGGCGAAATCGTGGACGGACGCCGCAAGGCCGAGCTGCTGCGTCTGCTGTGTCAGTTCGAGGAGATCAACCTCGCGCAGGCGGTGGCCGTGGGCGACGGGGCCAACGACCTGCCGATGCTCAGCCTCGCGGGACTGGGGATCGCCTTCCACGCCAAGCCCAAGGTGAAGGCCACGGCCCGGCAGTCGATCTCGACGATCGGACTGGACGGCATCCTCTATTTCCTCGGACTCAAGGATTCGCGCATCGAGCAATGATACGGCGTGCAACGGTTCTCGGAGCGCTGCTGTCGCTGGCGGCGGGCTGCTGCGACTCCTCGTTCGGGGAGCCGGACGACGGCGCGCAGCCGCCCCCGCGGACCGAAACCATCGCCGCGCTGCGCGCACTCTACGCCGGGGAGACCTTCCCCGTGACGGGCGACATCACGGTCGAAGGCACGGTGACGAGCAGCGACCGGGCGCGCAACTTCTACCGCTCCCTCTGCATCGAGGACGGGAATGCGGCGATCGAGGTCATGGCAGGCATAGACCAGCTTCATAACGACTACCCCGCGGGCTGCCGCGTGACGCTGCGGCTCGAAGGGCTCGCCGTGGGCGAAAGCCGCGGCGTACTGCAAGCCGGACGGCTGCCCGACCCCGGAAGCGGCTATGCGACGGATTACATCGGATCGAAGCCCGCGCTCGACGCCGCGCTGATCCGTCACGGAGAGACGTTGCGGGAACTCGAACCCGCGAGGCTCCGGATCGCGGAGCTGACGCCGGATCGCTGCGGAACGCTGGTGCGTATCGACCGCCTTATCTACCGTCCCGAAGACCTTTCGGGTTCGACCTGGTCCGGATACAAACGCTTCGCCGACGACGAGGGCGCGGAAATCTACACCTACGTCCGTACCTATGCGCGTTTCGCGGACGAGGAAGTGCCCGCGGGGCAGGTGTCGCTCACAGGGATTCTCCAGCGCGACGAGACGGGCGGAGGCCGTTACATACTCAAACTGCGCGATGAGACGGACTGCCGGACACTTTGAAGCGCTGCTCGCCGTATGCGCGGCGGCGCTCGCTGCCGGATGCGACGAGGCCACGCATCCCGCGCCCCGCGAGGAGCAGCGGGCGACGAACTCCGTGGCCTATCTCAAGTCGCTCTGCGACGGAAGGAACAGCATCGTCGTGACGCAGGAGATCACGGTGCAGGGCTACGTCGCGGCGAACGACCGCTACGGCGAATTCACCAAATCGCTGGTGATCGAGGATGCGACGGGCGGAATCACCGTCGCCGCAAACCTCGAATCGGTGGCGGACGTCTGTCCGTTCGGCTACGTGGCGACGCTGCGTTGCCACGGTCTCGTGCTGTGCGACTACGGCGGGAAGATCCAGATCGGGGTCGCCCCCGAAGGCAGCGGCGCAGGCCGTATTCCGGCGGAGGATTTCGCCCGCTACGTCAGTATCCGGATGCCGGAGGCGGACGAGGGGCTGCGGGCCGAAGCCGTCACGATCGACCGGATCGCGGAACGGCATATCGACACCCGCGTCCGGATCGACGGCGTGCATTTTCCGCAGGCGGGCGCGAAATGGTGCGACACCGACCCGCAGACGGGCCGGAGCGTGACCACCGAGCGTACGCTCGCCGACGACGAGGGGCACACCCTGCCCGTGCGAACCGCCGGGACCTGCACCTACGCTAAAGAGCCCGTACCGGCGGGCACGGGCTCGATATACGGCGTAATCGACTATTTCGACGGAAAATACACGCTGCGCGTCACCAACCGCGACATCCTGTTTCCGGAGAACGGTCTCTGACGTGAGGGACGGGGCCGGCGAATATATCGCCTCCGGCAGGACGGGCTCCGGCGGATCAGCGCTGGAGCGCCTCCCAGAGCATATCCTTCAGCTTCCGGATATTCAGCCCCGACACCGAGGAGATGAACACCGCCGGAACGCCCTCGGGCAGGTGCGCGCGCATCTCGCGGATCAGCCCCTCGTCCAGCATGTCGCACTTGGTGACGGCCAGCAGCCGCTCCTTGTCGAGCAGCTCGGGATTGTACTGCGTGAGCTCCCCGAGCAGAATGTCGTAGTCGCGGCGGATGTCGTCGCTGTCGGCAGGAATCATGAACAGCAGCACCGAATTGCGCTCGATATGGCGCAGGAAGCGCGTGCCGAGGCCGCGGCCTTCGTGCGCCCCCTCGATGATGCCCGGAATGTCGGCCATGACGAACGAACGGCCGTCGCGGACCTCCACGATACCCAGATTGGGCTCGAGCGTCGTGAAGGCGTAGTTGGCGATCTTCGGCTTCGCGGCCGAGACGACCGACAGCAGCGTGGATTTGCCCGCATTGGGGAAGCCCACCAGCCCCACGTCGGCCAGCACCTTCAGTTCGAGAATGAAAGCGCCCTCCTCGCCCTCCTCGCCCGGCTGGGCGTAACGCGGCGTCTGGTTCGTGGCGCTCCTGAAGTGCCAGTTGCCCAGACCGCCCCGGCCGCCCCGGAGCAGCACGAGCCGTTCGCCGTCGGAGGTCACCTCGCCCACGGGTTCGGTGGTCGTCGTGCCGTCCTCCAGCTCCACGACCCGCCGTGCGACCGTACCCAGCGGCACGGGAATCACAATGTCCCGCGCATCCCGGCCCGACGAGCGGGCGCCCGATCCGTTCTGCCCGTCTTCGGCGAACTGGTGGCGCTGGTACTTGAGGTGGATCAGCGTCCAGTACTGCCTGTCGCCCTGCAAGACGATGCTGCCGCCCTTGCCGCCGTCGCCGCCGTCCGGACCGCCGAAAGCCACGAACTTCTCGCGGCGGAAATGCGCCGAGCCGGCCCCGCCGTGACCCGAGCGGGCGAAAATCTTCACGTAATCTACGAAGTTGGAACTTGCCATAACGGTTTTCTTTTCAAGGGGCAAAGATAGTGCAAAGCGGGCGCTGCGGCAAATTTATTTGATGCGGCGCAGAACAAAACGCCCCGCACCGGTTCCGCATCCGGCGTACCGGGACGGATTCCGGGAAAAACCGGACCCGGAGCGGCAGACGGCACGTCCCGCCGCAGGCGACGGCTGCGACGGGACGTTTTCCAGGACGCTCCCCGGAAGATCAGAGCGCCAGCGGCTCGTACTCCAGTCCCCACGCCTCGGCCACGGGACGATAGACCACCCGGCCCTCGACGATGTTCAGACCGAGCGCCAGCTCGGGATTCTCCTTCGCGGCGCGGCGCCATCCCTTGTCGGCCAACTGGAGGGCATAGGGCAGCGTGGCGTTCGTGAGCGCGAGGGTCGAAGTGCGCGGCACGGCGCCCGGAATGTTCGCCACGCAATAGTGCAGGATACCGTCCACGTAATAGACGGGATCCTCGTGCGTCGTCGGATGCGACGTCTCGAAACAGCCGCCCTGGTCGATGGCCACGTCCACCATCACCGTTCCGGGTTCCATCTCGCGCAGCATCTCCCGCGTGACGAGTTTCGGCGCCTTCGCACCGGGAATCAGCACCGAGCCGATCACCAGATCGGCGTGTCTGAGCTCCTCGCGGATGTTGTATTCCGAGGACATGAGCGTCTTGACGTTGCGCGGCATCACGTCGGCCAGGTAGGTGAGCCGTTGCAGCGAAATGTCGCAGATCGTCACGTCGGCGCCCGTTCCGGCGGCCGTGCGGGCCGCGGCCGTACCGACCACGCCGGCTCCGATGACGAAGACCTTGGCGGGTTTCACGCCCGGAACGCCGCCCAGCAGCACGCCCTTGCCGCCGCGCGGCTTCTCGAGGAAATAGCGTCCCTCCTGCGTGGCCATGCGCCCCGCCACCTCGGACATGGGAATGAGCAGCGGCAGCGAACGGTCGGCCCGTTCGACCGTCTCGTAGGCGCAGCAGACCGCCCCGCTGTCGATCATCGCATGGGTCAGCGCCTCGCAACTGGCGAAGTGGAAATAGGTGAAGACGAGCTGCCCCCGGCGGATGAGCCTGTACTCGGGAGCGATCGGCTCCTTGACCTTGACGATCATCTCGGCCGTGGCGTAGATCTCCTCGATCGTGGGGAGGATACGGGCGCCGACCGCCTCGTAGGCGCTGTCGGGGAAACCGCTGTTCTCGCCGGCCGAAGCCTGCACGAAGACGTCGTGTCCCCGTTTGACGAACTCCTGCACGCCGGCGGGAGTGAGGCCGACGCGATTTTCGTTGTTCTTGATCTCTTTTGGAATGCCGATAATCATAACGCGGGATATTTTAAAGGTTTTTCACCTTCCAAAATACGCATTTTGTATCGAAATGCAAAAAAACCGAACGATTTTTTACCCTCCGGTCAGAAACGGTAAGAGACCGTAAGGTAGAACGAACGCGGCCAGGCGTACGTCCGGCGCGAAGCGTGGGGCATCCACTCCGTCGCGTCGCCCGAACGGATGCGCCGCACGCGCAGCGACTCGTAGCCGTTGTAAACCGTGTCCCGCCCGCCCGTGAGGTTGCGCAGCAGCAGCGAAGCGGTCAGCCGCGAACGGTCGAAATAGAAGGTTCTGAACAACGACGCATCGAGCGTGAAGGCGTCGGCGAGGCGTTCCTGACGGGTGAAGGCGTCGAACGCCTCGGGCGTGAGCGCGGCCTGTCCGGCGATGCGGTCCGTGCGGCGGAGAGGCATCGGCTCGACGTAGCGTCCGCCGGCATAGCCTGCCGACAGACGGCCGCCCCACCCTTTCGGACCGAAGTAGGAAACCCCGGCCGTGGCCGCGGTCTGGGGCGTTCCGCCCACCGCGCAGCCGGCCATACGCCCTGCGGCGTGCGTCAGAACCGCCGTGTTGTCCACGTCGGAGAGGACCGTGAGGAGCGGATCGCGGATATGGCGGTAGCGGCCCGCCGAAGCGGCCAGCGCAAGGCTCCAGCGGTAGGAAAGGCGCACCTCGGCGGCAGCCTCGATCCCCAGGCAGAGACGGCCGATCCCCGCAACGGACATGTCGCAGAAGAGCGCCGCCAGATCGTCGTAATAGCGCCGTGTCTCCAGACCGTCGAACACGGCGACGGCGAAGGCCGTGATGCGCATGTCGAGCGAAGGCCCCGTGCGGCGCCACGACGCTTCGGCGGCGAAGGTGCGCTCGGGCGACGGATCATCGACGATGCGGTTGTTGTAGGAAAGCTGGTAGAAAAGCGCTTCGGAGAGCGGCGGTTCGGCTCCGGCCATGACGGCGGCCTCGAGGTAGCTGCGCGGGGAGAAGGACCAGCCGGCGAGCGCCTTCAGCCGCCACGGGGCGAAACGGACCGTGCGCGAAGGTCCGTAGGAGAGCGCCCCGGGGAAGAGTTCCTTCTCGTAGAACCCCCGCCGCCGGACGGCGGCGGCGCCCAACTCGGCGCAGAGATCGAAGCGGAAACGGTCGGAGCGGTATTCGGCGCAGAACCGCGCCCGGATTTCGCGCGAACGGATCGCATAGTCGTAACCGAAGCGGTCGCCCTCGCGGATCGTGCGGTCGGGATGGCGCAGATCGTTCTGGAGCAGGTTGCTGTACGTGTCGTCGTCCACCAGGTAACGGTCGATATCCGTCACGTAACCGGCCCCGAGCAGGTCGCGCATCTGCCGGTAGGAACGGGTTCGGTCGCTGCGCAGCGACACCCCGCAGCGGAGCGTCAGGCGGGAATCCGTGCGGACCGAAAAGGCGGCGTCGAGGCAGAGACGCACGGGCCGCTCCACCCGGTCGTCGAGCGCATAGACCGCATGACCGCCCTGCATCCGGTTGCGGCGAATCAGCTCGTCCCAGTCGATCTGCGTATAGCGCGGGTCGCGCGTGAGCCACGCCCGCTCGGTTTCGAGATCGTCCGTGTAGCTCGGCAGGTAACGGTAGTTGTCGGGCATCGGGGTGCGGGCGTCGTACCAGTCGAGCATGCTGTAACGCGCGACGCCCGCTTCGGCCCCGAGGCGGAGCGAGAGCGAGGCCGCCTCCGAGAGCGGCACGGCGTAGTCGGCGACGAGGAGCGGCAGCGTCTCGCGCCGCACGCGCGAATTGCGCACCCGCCCGTCCTGATAGCCCCACGCCGGATTGTAGAGCCGGTCGCCCGTCAGCGTGAAAGCCTCCTCCGAGGAGGAAAGACGCGTGCCCCGCACCGAGGGCGGGACGATACAGACCAGCGACAAGGCGTGCTCCCCGCCGAAACGGCGGAAGAGCCGCAGTCCGACGGTCAGGGCATTGGTGAAGACGCCCTCGACGTGCATGTCGCGTCCCGTGCGGGCATCCAGCGCCAACGAGGCGCGCCACCCCCGCCCCAGATGCGCCGAGGCGGCGACCTTCGCCCCCGCGAGGTAATTGCGGTCGGTCAGCCGCACCGACGCCAGAAAGGGCTGCAACGGCTCCCCGGCGGAAAAGCCGACGAGACGGACGCCGCCCGCACCGCCCGACTCGCCGGGCGGCGGCACGAGTCCGGCGTAACGGATCTCCTCCGCACCCAGCAGCCGCAAGGCCGGAAGATAACGGTACGACAGGTCCATGCCCGCGAAGGAGATGCGCCCGGCGCGGCGTTCCAGCCCGCGGCGCTTGAAGGCCACCTGCGGCAGGTTGAAGTCCGTCTGCTCGCCGTAGAGGTCGGCGGCGGACTGGACGGCGCGGTAGAAAAGGGTCGAATCGGTCACGAGCAGTTCCCGCCGCTCCTCGCGTTCGGCATAGGGATAGTACTCGTCGTCGGGATACTGTGCCGCAGCCGTTCCGCCCGACAGCAGGAAAACGACGAGACAGAAGAGACTTTTCGGCATACGATCAGGTCCTTTTGCACTACAAATATAGCAAAAATTCCGGGAGTGCCAAACGCGAAAGCGGCGTGCGACAAACGGTTTGTCGCACGCCGCTCCGAACGGAATGCCGCCGGATCAGAGGCTACGCAGCGTCTCCAGCAGCAGCTCCCAAAACCTGGGGACCGTGGCGATTTCGAGCCGCTCGTCGGGCGAATGGACGCCGCGCAGGGTCGGCCCGAAGGAGACCATTTCCAGACGGGGATATTTTTCGAGGAAAAGCCCGCATTCCAGCCCGGCGTGAATCGCACGGACCCTGGGCTTCGTGCCGAACAGCCGTTCGTAGGCGCCGGCGGTCACCTCCAGCAGGTGCGACGCGGGGTCGGGCTCCCAGCCCGGATAGCCGTCCGAATGGACGACCTCGGCCCCGGCCAGCGCGAAGACCGCCTCGACGCTCCGCATGACACAGAGCTTGGCGCTCTCGACCGAGGAACGCTGCGACGAGGTGACGACGATGCGGTCCTCGCCCTCGAACTTCACCGAGGCGAGATTCGTGGAGGTCTCGACCAGCCCCGGCACGGCGAACGACATTTCCACGACGCCGTTCGGCACGCCCGCGAGCGCATAGACCAGCCCCCGCTGCGTCGCGGCGTCGATGACCGACGCGGGGCGCTCCGTCTCCGAAAAGTCGATCCTAAACGACGGCTCGCGCAGGCGGAATTCGGCTCCGAGGTCGGCGGCGAACCGCTCGCAGAAGGCGGCGAACCCGGCCTTGCGGCCGGCCGGCACGCCGAAGACGGCCCATGCCTCGCGCGGAATGGCATTGCGGAGATTGCCGCCGTCGAAACGGCTCAGCCGCAGGTCGAACTCCTGCATCGCGGCCCACAGGAAACGCGCCACGACCTTGTTCGAATTGACGCGGCCCTTGTCGATGTCGTCGCCCGAATGGCCGCCCTGCAATCCCGAGACCCCGACGCGGAAATAGGCGTAGTCGGCAGGTGCCGCCCCGGCCGTGTAACGGAACGTGGCGAGGGTGTCGATGCCGCCGGCGCAGCCGATGAACAACTCGCCCTCGTCCTCCGAATCGAGGTTCAGAAGGTATTTGCCCGTGAGCATCCCCTCCCCCAGTCCGAAGGCTCCGGTGAGCCCCGTCTCCTCATCGACGGTGAAGAGTGCCTCCAGCGGCCCGTGCTGCGCCGCGGGGTCGAGCAGCACGGCCAATGCGGCGGCCATGCCGATGCCGCAGTCGGCGCCGAGCGTCGTTCCTTCGGCCTTCACCCACCCGCCGTCGATGCGCGTGCGGATGGCGTCGCGTTCGAAGTCGAACACGACGTCCGAACGCTTCTCGCAGACCATGTCCATGTGCGATTGCAGGATCACGCCCGGACGGTCCTCGTAACCCGGGGTGGCGGGCTTGCGCATCACGACGTTGCCCGTGGCGTCCTTACTGTATTCGATGCCGTGCTTCTCGGCGAACGCGACGAGAAATTCGATGATCCTGCCCTCTTTCTTCGAAGGGCGCGGAACCCGCGTGATGGCATCGAACTGCTCCCAGACGATGCGGGGTTCCAGCGAGGTGATTGCTGACATACTATAAAAATGTTAGAGTTACACTTATTTTCCTCAATCTATGCAACGCCCTTACGCCGCCGTGCGAATCCGGACAGCCGCGATTCGCCGCCCGCGACGGCACGCACAAGTCCGACTCGGCCCTGAATCCCCGCCCCGGGCGGAGGCTTTCGCAACGAAAGCGCAACAAAACGGGACGCCCGGCCGGCGATCCGGAAACGCACCGCACGTGCGGATACGCCCCATCGGGCGGAAAGCCGGGACAGTCCCGGGATTCCACCCGTAAAGGTACGGATTTCGGACGGAAAAACTGCGGTCAGCCGCAATAAAAATAGGTTTCGACCAGCTTGCGGACCTTCTCTTCGTCCCCGGCCAGCTCCCGCCGCAGGTCGGCGTCTCGGAAAGCCGCGAGGCGTGCGACGAGTCCGTCGATCAGGCGCGGCGAGAAGACGCCGTGGCGCTCGTAAACGGCCCGGTGCTCCTCCAGCCGCCGCGCCGACTCCTCGCACGAGGCGGGAAGCCGGTTCAGCCGCGCCAGCACCTTCCGATGCCGCTCGTCGAAGATATTGACGTCCACATAGCGGTCGCGGGCGTACTGCGTGCCGTTCTCCATCTCGAAGCCGTGGCGCGCAGCGACGGCCAGTCCGGCCAGCAGCAGGTAGATGTCAGCCGAGCCGTCGGGACAGCGGAACTCGACGGTCTGCTTGAGGTTCACGTCCGGCGTCGCGGGCCGCTCCAGCGGATTGGCGTCGCAGGCCATGCGGCCCGCCCCTGCGCTCCAGCCCAGCGGCACGCGCACGAGCACCGAGCGGTTGCGGTCGCCCCAGCAGATATTCGTGGGCGCCTCCTGATGCGGAACGAGCCGGAAATAGGAGGTGGGATTGGTGTTGCCGAAGGCGGTCAGCGAAGGAGCCAGCCAGAGGTAGCCCGCGATGGCCTTCAGAGCCTCGTCCGACAGCGAGCCGTCCGGCCCCACCATCGCGTTGCGCTCCCCGCGCATCAGACGCGTGTGGACATGCAGACCGCTGCCGGCCTTGCCCGCAGTGATCTTCGGCGCGAACGTCACGTCCACGCCGTACTCGCAGGCCAGCGTGCGGATGATCCATTTGGCCACCACGAGCTGATCGGCGGCGGACTCGAGGTCCGTGGGAAGGAATTCGATCTCGTTCTGCTCGTACATGCGGTCGCCCTGCGTGAAGTTCCCCACCTCGGAGTGACCGTACTTGATCTCGCCGCCCGCCTGGGCGATGTATTTCATGGCCTGCGCACGGAACGCGGCGCCCTTGTTGAAGGGCGTCGATTCGTGGTAGCCCCGCTGGTCGGCGGCCAGAAAAAGATCCTGTTTCGGCGAGACGACGTAGAACTCCAGCTCGCCCATCACGTGAAAGTCCAGCCCGGTCGCGCGCCGCAGCTCCTCGTGCGCACGGCGGAGGGTCTGCTCGGGAGCCATGTCGAGCGGTTCGCCGTCCTTCGTGTAGTAGCTGCACAGGATGTCCACGGCGGGAATCCCGCCGAAGGGATTGCGGAACGCCGTGCGGTATCGCGGCACGACGTACAGGTCGCTCGCCCCGGCCTCGATGTAGGGAAAGAGGCTCGACCCGTCCACGCGTTCGCCGCACGTGAGGATGCTCTCCAGGTAATCCTCGTCGTTGACGACGAAGTTGAGCGTCTTCAGGCGGCCGTCGGCCCCCGGATAACGCAGGTTGATCATTTCGATTCCGTTCTCCCGGACATACCGGACGATGTCCGAACGGGTGAAAGCTGCCCGGGGCTTTCCGAGAAAGCGCACCAGCGGGTCGGGATTGAGCGTCGTGTTCATAATATTTCGAAAGTTTAAGGTTCGTTTTTCCGCCGATCCGGAAGCGAATCGCACCTAAAGATACGAAAATAAAACACAAACGGCAAAATCCGGACGGAAAATTTCCGGCGGACTTGGCAAAAAGGCGGGAGAGCGTTATCTTTGTATGTCAAGAAAAGCCGCCCGGTGCGGTCCGACGTTCCCGGAAGAGAGGACGCGCGGGCACGCCGGCGGTGCGAAAAACCTCCGACACATGGATTTCAGAATAGGACACGGATACGACGTGCACGCCCTCGAAGAGGGGCTGCATCTGGTGTTGGGCGGGGTCGAAATCCCCCACACGAAGGGGTGCGTGGCGCATTCGGACGGCGACGTGGCGATACACGCCGTGTGCGACGCGCTGCTGGGTGCGGCGGCGCTGGGCGATATCGGGCTGCACTTCCCCGACACGTCGGCCGACTTCAAGGGCATCGACTCGAAAATTCTGCTGCGCCGCGTGGCGGAGCTGCTGCGCCGCGAGGGATACGAGATCGGCAACGTGGACTGCACGATCCGGATGCAGCGCCCCAAACTGCGTCCCCATATCGACGCCATGCGCGCGGCGATGGCCGAAGCGATGGGCGTGGAGACGGACCGCGTGTCGGTCAAGGCGACGACGACCGAACGGCTCGGGTTCGAAGGCCGGGAGGAGGGCGTGTCGGTCTCGGCCGTGGCGCTGATCTACCGGGAATAACCGCTCGCCGGAAAACGGACGGACCGCTCCCGGCCGCATGAGCTGCCGGAAACGGTCGCCGAAGGAGGGTCCGCGGTCGCCGCGGGAAAGCACAGTCCGCTAATAGAACTGCGAAATCGTGCCCGTATATTGCACGGGATTGTACCACGGATTGGTGATCGTCAGGTTCGCCCCGCCCGTGCGCGAGAAGATCTCGAGGGTGAAGGTATAGGTCGAGGCCGAGAAGAGCGAGGTCGAGAAGCTGACCATCCACCCCTCCTGGGTCTGTTCGGTGGTGTAGCCCTGCAGATCGGAAACCGTGTAGTTGATGATCGTGACGTAGTAGGGAGCCACATACCCTTTTATATAAGGCAGGCAGATGTCGGCCGTGCCGTCCCAGATGCCGAGGCTGAACTCGGGATTCATGATCTGGCGCAGGGGCCCCGCCGGCTGGCGCTGCATCGACTGCGGATTGAACTGGAAGTTGCGCGACTGCACGAGCGAATCCATGAACTGTTCGTAGTTGGCGATCCGCTCCGCACGCCGTTTCTCGCGCACTTCGCGGCGCTCCTGTTTCGGAGAGAGCACCTTTTTCTGTCCGATGACGGTGACGGCCGCCGCACACATCAGCAGCCCGAGTACGATGATGACTGTTTTTTTCATAGCACATAAGATTTGTTACGGCTATGAAAGCAAAATCGGGGCCAGCGGAGGCTAAAGACCTAATTTTTCGAGAAATCGGCCCGTATGGCTCTCCGGACAGCGCGCCACCTCGTGCGGCGTGCCGCAGGCGACGATCCGGCCCCCGGCCGCCCCGCCCTCGGGGCCCATGTCGATCAGATGGTCGGCGACCTTGATGACGTCGAGGTTGTGCTCGATGACGATGACCGTGTTGCCGCGGTCCACGAGTTTGTCGAGCACCTCCAGCAGCAGGCGGATGTCCTCGAAATGCAGTCCCGTGGTCGGCTCGTCCAGAATGTAGAGCGTGCGGCCCGTGTCGCGCTTCGAAAGCTCCGAGGCGAGCTTGATGCGCTGGCTTTCGCCGCCCGAAAGGGTCGTACAGGGCTGCCCGAGCGTCAGATAGCCCAACCCCACCTCCTGAATCGCGCGCAACTTCTGGTGGATGGCGGGAATGTTTTCGAAGAATTCCACGGCCATATTGACCGTCATGTTCAGCACGTCGTCGATATTCTTTCCCTTGTACTTCACCTCGAGCGTCTCGCGGTTGTAACGGTGGCCGCCGCACGCCTTGCAGCGCACATAGACGTCCGGCAGGAAATTCATCTCGATCGTCTGCACGCCCGCGCCGCGGCACTCCTCGCAGCGTCCGCCCTTGACGTTGAACGAGAAGCGTCCCGCCTTGAACCCGCGGATCTGGGCGTCGGGGGTCATCTCGAACAGCTTGCGGATATCGGAGAAGACGTTCGAATAGGTCGCCGGATTCGACCGCGGAGAACGTCCGATGGGCGACTGGTCCACGACGACGAGCTTGTCGATATGCTCGATGCCCTCGACCGAATCGTATTCGAGCGGCTGGTCGAAGGAGCGGTAGAGCGCCTTCGAGAGAATCGGCCGCAGCGTCTCGTTCACGAGCGTCGATTTGCCCGAACCGCTCACGCCGGTGACGCAGACGAGTTTTCCCAGCGGGAACTCGACCGTGACGTTCTTGAGGTTATTGCCCCGCGCACCGCGGAGGACGATGCGCCCGCCCGTGCCGGGACGCAGATGCGCGGGAATCTCGATCCGCCGCCGGCCCGTCAGGTAGTCGGCCGTGACGGTCCCCGACTTCAGGATGTCGTCGAAAGTGCCTGCGGCGACGATTTCGCCGCCCCTGCGGCCCGCGCGGGGGCCGACATCGACGATGAAATCGGCGGCGCGCATCATGTCCTCGTCGTGCTCGACGACGATCACCGAGTTGCCTGCGTCGCGCAGCTCCTCGAGGCTGCGGATCAGCCGCCGGTTGTCGCGCTGGTGCAGCCCGATCGAAGGCTCGTCGAGAATGTAGAGCACATTGACCAGCTTCGAACCGATCTGCGTAGCCAGCCGGATGCGCTGGCTCTCGCCGCCCGAAAGCGAACGCGACGAGCGCGACAGCGACAGGTAGCCCAACCCCACGTCCATCAGAAAGCGCAGCCGCTCGCGGATCTCCTTGACGACTTCCTGCGCGATACGCCACTCCTTCTCGGTCATCCGCTCCCCGATACCGGCCACCCACTCCGAAAAATCGGCGATCGACATGGCCGACACTTCGGCGATATTCTTTCCGTCGATGCGGAACTGCAAGGCCTCCTTCCGCAGGCGCGAACCGCCGCAGACGGAGCACTTGCGGTAGATGAGGAACTGGTCGCGCCACTTCTGGCCGCGCTTCGAGTCCTCGTCCTCCGTGCGGCCGATGTACTCGGCGACGCCCTCCCACTGCAGGAACTGCCGCCCGCCCGAGGAGCTGAACTCCGAAAGATCGACCGTCAGCGGCTCCGAATCGCCGTACAGCACGGCGTTCAACCCCTCTTCGGAGAAACTCGACACGGGATCGTCGAGCGTGAAGTCATAACGGCGGCCCAGCATCTCCAGCATGGCGAAGAGCAGGTTGTTGCGGTACTTGCCCAGCGGCTCCACGGCCCCTTCGCGCAGCGACAGCCCCGGATCGGGGACGATCTTCTCCAAGTCGAAGACCGCCTCCTCGCCCAGGCCGTTGCAATGGGGACAGGCGCCCTTCGGAGAGTTGAACGAGAAGGTGTGCGGCGCGGGGTCCTCGAAAGCGATGCCCGTCGAAGGACACATCAGGTGGCGCGAATAGAAACGCTGCTGCTCCGTCCCGTAGTCATAGACGGCCATCGTGCCCTTGCCCTGCCGCATGGCCTCGCGGAGCGAGGTCATAAGCCGCTCGGCCGACTCCCCGCCCACGACGAGCCGGTCCACCACCAGGTCGATCGTATGGATCTTGTAGCGGTCCAGTCGCATCCCGGCCGAGATTTCGCGTATCTCGCCGTCGATGCGCGCATAGATGTAACCCTTTCTGGCCAGGGTCTCGAACAGCTCGCGGTAGTGGCCCTTGCGGCCCTTCACCACGGGCGCCATGACGGCGATGCGCCGCCCGGCGAAGCCCGAGAGGATCAGCTCGGCGATCCGCTCGTCGGTGTAGTGCACCATCTCCTCGCCCGTGACGGGCGAATAGGCGCGCGAGGCGCGGGCGTAGAGCAGACGCAGGAAATCGTTGATCTCGGTGACGGTCCCCACCGTCGAGCGGGGATTCTTGTTGGTCGTCTTCTGTTCGATGGCCACCACGGGGCTCAACCCCGTGATCTTATCCACGTCGGGGCGCTCCATCGTCCCGACGAACTGCCGGGCGTAGGTCGAAAGGGTCTCCATGTAGCGGCGCTGCCCCTCGGCATAGATCGTATCGAAGGCCAGCGAAGATTTTCCCGAGCCCGAAAGGCCCGTGATGACCACCAGCTTGCGGCGCGGAATCTCGAGGTCCACGTTCTTGAGGTTATGGACCCGGGCGCCGTATATCTTAATCGTGTCTTCCATCGTTCGGCAAAAAGGACGTCCCGGAGGCGTGCTTCATCGGATCGCGGCCGCCGGGCGCGAATCGGGCCGTAAAGATACGACATTCGGAGCGGAAAAACAAAGCCCCGCTATCCGAGAACGAACTCGTCGGCGTCGCGTCCGGCGGGAAACGCCTCCCGGAACTCCCCGGCTGCGGCTGGGTCGAACGCACCCGTCAGCGTGCACGTCTCCGCACCGGCCTCGGCGAGGGTCCGGCCCCGGAAATCGACGAGTGCGGAATCCCCCGCGTAATGCGCCGCCGGATCGCATCCCACGCGGTTCGCGGCGGCGACGAAGCATTGGTTCTCGATCGCCCGGGCCCGCAGCAGCGTCCGCCACGCGTCGCGCCGCGACGCGGGCCACGAAGCGCAGCAGAGGATGGCGTCGTAGTCCCCGCGACAGCGGCTCCAGACGGGGAAGCGCAGGTCATAGCAGACGAGCAGCAGAAAGCGCACGCCCCGGTAGCGAACCACGACGCGGCGCTCGCCGGGAAGGTAACCGCGCGCCTCGCCGCCGGGCGAGAAGAGGTGACGCTTGTCGTAATGGGTCGTCCGTCCCGAAGGCTCGACGAAATACATGCGGTTGCGGAAACCCTCCGGCGCGGCCACGGCGACGCTGCCGGCGACGGCGCAGCCGCACCGTGCGGCCCAGCGGCGCATGGCGCCGAGGATCGCACCGCCCTCCGCCGGTTCGGCCACGGCGGCCGGATCCGTGCAGAACCCCGTGGCGAACATCTCGGGCAGCAACGCCACATCGGCCCCCGAGGAGGCTACGAGGTCTCCGGCGCGCGCGAGGTTCCGGGCGGGCTGCGCCCACTCCGGGTCGGTCTGAAGAACGGCGATTCTGAGGTCCATACGCTTTCCGTGCTGCGTCCGGACACGCCTTTCCGGAAGGACGACACGGCCGGACCGTGTAAAAATAGCGTTTTTCCGCATAAAAGCCAAACTTTCCGGCCGGCCGGACTCCCCGGACCGCCGGGACGTTTGGATTCGGAGGAAATAAAACGTACTTTTGCAGCGAATCGAAAAAGCAAACGAGATGCTCAAAGCCGGACGCACCCAGACACTCACCGTAAGCCGCACGACGGAACACGGAATCTACCTCGCGGACGAGGAGCAGGCCGAAGTGCTGCTCCCGAACCGCTATACGTCGCTCGCGGACAAGGTCGGCGACCGCAAGGAGGTCTTCGTTTACCACGACTCGGAGGACCGGCTGGTGGCCACGACCGAACAGCCGCTGCTGCGCGTCGGCGAGGCGGGATACCTGCGCGTGGTGGACAAGACGGCGCACGGGGCGTTCCTCGACTGGGGACTGCACGGAAAGGACCTCTTCCTGCCCAACCGCAACCAGCAGGGAGGCATCCTCATCGGGCACAGTTATGTGGTTTATCTCTACGAGGACAACGTCACGGGCCGCTGCGTGGCCACGACCAAGCTCAAGAGCTTCGTGAACAACGCCCCGATCACCGTCGCCGAGCGGCAGCGGGTGACGCTGCTCGTCGCCTCGGAGAGCGAGATCGGCTACCGCGTGATCGTCGAGAACCGCCACTGGGGCATGCTCTACCGCAACCAGCTTTTCCGCCCGGTGGCCGTGGGCGACCGCCTGACGGGCTACGTGCGCCGCATCACCGGGGACAACCGGATCGACGTGAGCCTCCAGCAGACCGGATACGCACAGGTGCGGGACACGGCCGGGGAGCTGCTGCAACTGCTGCGCGACAACGGCGGCTTCCTGCCCCTGAACGACGACAGCTCGCCCGAAGAGATCGCCCGGCTCACGCGGACGAGCAAGAAGGTTTTCAAACGGTCACTGGGCGTGCTGCTCAAAAGCGGCGAGGCGGAGACGACGCCCGAGGGCATGAAACTGCGGAACAATGGCTAAGATCAACACGGCGGAACGGGTCTCGCGCGAGGCTTCGGACAACTTCGTATTCCAGCGCTCGCTGCTGGCCTACCATGCGGCGGCGGAGCGCATAGCCGGCGACGTGCTCGAGATCGGCACGGGCTCGGGCTACGGCATCGAGGTCGTGGCGCCGCACGCACGCCGCTTCACCACCATCGACAAGCACATCCCGCCGCAGGAGCTGCTCGCACGGACGGACGTCGCATTCCGGCAGGCCGTCGTGCCTCCCCTCCCTTTCGCCGACGCGTCGTTCGACTGGGTCATCACGTTCCAGGTGATCGAGCACATCCGCCGCGACGGGGAGTTCGTGCGGGAGATTCACCGCGTGCTGAGGCCCGGCGGGCAACTGATCGTCACCACGCCCAATGCCCCGATGTCGCTCACGCGCAACCCGTGGCACGTGCGGGAATATACGGCCGGAGAGCTGCGCACGCTGCTCGGAGAAAGTTTCGCTGCGGTCGAGACGCTCGGCGTCTTCGGAAACGCGAAGGCGATGGCCTACTACGAGGAAAACCGCCGCAGCGTGCAGCGCCTCCTGCGCTTCGACCCGCTGGACCTTCAGCACCGCCTGCCGCGCCGCCTGCTGCAACTCCCCTACGATCTGCTCAACCGCATCAACCGCCGCCGGCTGCTCGCGCGCAACACCGACCTCACGACGTCGATCCGCATGGACGACTACCGCATCGGTCCCGTCGGCGAAGGGTGCTTCGACCTCTTCTACATCGCCCGGAAATAGTTCCGGAACGGATACGATACGCCCCTGCCGCACATCGGATGCGGCAGGGGCGAACCATTTTAATTAAGAAGGGCCCGGGAACGCCGCCGGAAAGCAGTCCGCCCTCCGCACAGCGGTCCGACGAACGGGGCGAACCGGAATACGGGGCTTCACGGACGAAACGCCCCCAAGAGGATGTCCTGCAAGGCACGCACCGGGAGATCGTCCGCAGCAGAGGGTCAGTCGAGCGAGACGTGCAGGGTACGTCCGTCGCGGATTGTCCTGCGGCAGACCACCCGGTCGCCCGCCGTGACACGGACCTCCAGGCCCTTGTCCGCACGGGCCACCTCGACATCGAAGCAGGAACCGAACGCACGGATATTCCTCAGGCTCATCCGCTCCCACTTCGCGGGCAGGCGGGGCGTGAGATCGAAGGAGCGCAGACCGGTCGGACGGATGCCGAAGACGCCCTCGGTGAGAATCCGGCAGTAAAGCCCGCTCTCGGCCGAAAGGTGCCGCTGTCCGCCTTCGGGCCACGCCTCGATGGCATAGGGCACGTGGTCGCCCAACAACCGCCGCGCGGAATAGAACGACAGGTAGTCGGTGGTCTTCCCGGTCTCGCCGCAGGCATAGGCGCCGCGCAGGGCATAGAGGGTCGCACGGTCCCAGAAGGTCTTGTCGCCCGACTGGGTCAGCAGCCCGTTTTCGGTCCACAGGGCCGGAGAGAAGAGCGCCCGCACGGTCTCTTCGCTCCGTGTGTCGATCCCTACGGTGAGGGGAATGCAGATCCATGCCCGGAGCCGGTCGTTCCCCTCATAGTAACGGTAGGTGTCGAAACCCTCGACCCGGGCGCCGAAATGCCGTTCGATGGCCTCGCGCAAGGCGGCGGCTTCGCGGCGGTAGGCGGCGGTCTGCGCGGCGGGCTTATGCAGCTCGCGCCCCAGCATGGAGGCCGAAAGCAGGGCGTCGTAGTAGAGCGAGGAGGTGCAGAGGTTGGCGTCGCCGGCGGGGAAACGCCCCTCCAGCTCGTCGGAATCGGAAGCCACCACCCCGTCCGGCGTCAACTGCCGGCGGCAATATTCCAGACACCACTCCACGAGCGGCCACAGCTCCCCGGCCTCCCGCCTGTCGCCGCGGGCCAGCGCATAGCGCGAAGCGCCGTAGGCGATCATGGCCGCATCGCCGCGGTCCCCGGCGCCGTTCCAGATGCCGGTCCCTTCGGCGATGACCGAACTCGGCACGGGCCGGAAACCGGGATTCATGTACCGGGCGAAGTGCCCGAAGGAGCAGAGCGCCGAACGGTTGCCGTTCTCATACCCCAGATAGGGAAAGAAGGGATTGATGTACTCGGCCTGGTCGTTGGCCCAGATCGCCGCATAGTAGCGTTCGCCGCCGGGTCCGTGCATCAGGCCGCCGCGCGTGGCATAGATGCTCTCCGCCGCGCGGATTTTCGCAAAGGCGAACATCGCATCGACGACCGGATCGGGCGTGTCGAGCACCAGGTCCTCCTGCAGACGGGCGATCAGACCGCGCCGCGCCGCGAGTTCCGTGTCCATATCCAGCGAAGAGGGCCGCTCCCCGGCCTTCCGTCCGCCGAAGAAGGCGCCGAAGGCGACCTCCTCCTGCGGCGCGAGCGTCAGGGTCGTATCTCCCCGGATTTCGGCGACCAGCTCGTAGCTTCCCTCCACGCCCTTGTCCGCACGGGTACGGATCACCGACCGCGCCGCGGGAATCTCGACGAGGACGGGAGCGGAACCGCCGTTCCTCAGCACGTACTTCTCACAATAGACCGGGGCATCGACCGAAGGAAAGAGCACCCGGGTCAGCGAAAGGGGCTGTCCTCCGGCGCTCTCCCAGTCGCTCTCGACGGTCAGCGTCCCGTCGAACCGGATACGCCGCACGCGCTCCCCGCGCAACTCCTCGCCGTCAGCCTCGATCATCGCGGGAACATCCCACGCGAAACGCCGCATCAGCGAGGCGTGCGTATTGTTGGGTACGGTGCGCAGCATCGGCCAGACGACATTGCGGTTCAACCGGAATCCGCCGTCGGCGTCCACGCCGTAACGCACTACGACAGAGACCCGCAGACCGCTCATTTCGAGGTGGTCCCGGTGCGCATCGCCCTCCCGGACGATCCATTCGATGGCCGGATTTCCGTCCGGAGCGATCCGCCAGCGGGTCCCCTGCGGTCCGTCCGCAGCGAAGAGCGCGGAAGCGCACAGCAGAGAGACGACGGCGGTAAAACAGTTTTTCTTCATAACATGAAAGTCTTTTCAGTATTTTCGGCATTTTTCGATTCGCAACCAGCCGACGACGACCGCAACGGCCGCCGGACAGCGAACAGACGCGAACGAAGTAAAATTAGGCAAAATTTCAGTTCGAAACAACCTTCCGGCTCCTTTTTTTCGATTTTCGTCCCGAAACCCGGCCGCCTGAGCTTTCCGCGCAAGCCGGCAACAGCGCACGACAAACCGCAACAAACTGATTAAAAACCACTTGACGTATAATATTTCATGTCACATCATTTTTTCTTTGTTTTTATTGTTTTTTTTATATTTTTGCAAGTCGATCCTGCCGGAGGAAGCAAGGACCTCCGAGCATAATCGACTGAAAAACCGAAACTTAAAAACTTTATACTATGTATTGGACACTTGAACTGGCATCGAAACTCGAAGATGCTCCCTGGCCTGCCACGAAAGAAGAGCTGATCGACTACGCCGTGCGGTCGGGAGCGCCGCTCGAAGTGCTCGAGAACTTGCAGGAGATAGAGGACGAAGGCGAAATCTACGAATCCATCGAAGATATCTGGCCCGACTACCCTTCCAAAGACGATTTTTTCTTCAATGAGGAGGAATATTGATAGCTTTCGAGTAAACCAAATCGTTAATTATCAGCGCGATAAACAATGAAAATTTGTTTGTCGCGCTGTTTTTATGGCTTCATACGGTGCGAGTTGCGGTCAGTTACGGCAGCGAATACAAACGTTTCAACCAGCGTCTGTTGGCCCGTGTCGAACGGATCGACAGCCAGTTTGCGGAGTGTAACGAGTTGAATCCGACAGATTACGGCTGAGGTGGTAGCAGGCTTCCTTGCGGACGAGGCGCTTGCCTCGTCCGGAAACCGGCGCGGCGGTGAGGCGGAGGATTGTACGCTGCTCCGGAAGCCGCAACTGGTAACGACCGTCATCTCGGACTTCACGCCCGAGGCGATGATGAGCATCCACCAGTACAACCCGCGCGGCATTGCGCTGGTAGTCGATGAGATTCGGGCGCTGTTCAACTCCGTGAAACGCTACAACAACCGGAACAACCTCATCGAAAACTTGCTGACGGCCTACAGCGGCCAGCCGTTGAAGGTAATCCGCAAGTCGGAAGCCCGGCCGATCCTTATCAAGAATCCGTGCATCAACATCATCGGTTCGGCGCAGACCAATCTGCTGTCGGAGATCTTCCGGGCCGAATACATGGCAAACGGACTGCTCGACCGCTTTCTGTTCGTCTATCCGAAAGACCGGAGGATCTCGGGCTGGAAGCGCGACGACGGCACCATTGCGCGGCCGGATCTTGTCGGACAATGGCGGGAGGTGCTGAACAGAATCGTGAGCCTCCCGTATCCGACGGGTGTTGTGCTGAATATGGCCGACGACGCGGAGGAGTATTTCTACAACTGGTACAACGGCATCATCGAGGAGGTGAACGCCATCGAGGACGATGCGGAGGTGGAGAGCCGCAAGATGAAACTCAACGGCAATGCTGCCCGGCTCTCGCTGGTATTCCTGGCGTTGAAATGGGCGACGGACGGAGGCGGTATGCAATGCGTTGACCTCGAATCCGTACAGGCGGCCATTCGGATGATCGGCTATTATGAGGAGACTTATCGGAGGATTCAGGAGCTGATTGTCACAAGCAATATCGGCGAGTCCAAAGAGGCGTGGTCGTCGCTGTTGGGCGATACCTTCACGGCAGGCAATGCGATCGTCGCGGGAAAGCGGGTCGGGCTGTCGAGGCGCTCTGTCTATTATGCCTTGAAGCTGTTGTGCTGCCAGCCGAATCCCCTCCTGGAGAAGATCGACCACGGAACATATAGCAAACTCCGTCCGAACAAAGTGGCTGCACCTTGCACTATTGCACTTTCGGACGGCGAAACGAGCGGGGGCAGAGCCGGTCGTTGTATCTTACCCCAGTCGACGAACGTGAAACGCCTCATTCCGATCCCTCTCCAGCGGTGCCCTGAAATCGAACTATGGACAAAAGACGTTTATGACTGGTGCGCCCGATGATACGGGCAGGAGACCATCATCGGCTTTCAGGTTCATCTCAACGAGAGCAGTCCGCATATCCATGCCTTGATCGTTCCCGTCGGATAACGTGCCAAAAGCGGACGCGAATGTGTCATGTGGTCGGCGAAGTTCGGGAAGAACCGCTTCGAGTATGGCCGGATCCTTCGGGAGATGCACACCTCGCTCTACGAGGAGGTTGGCAGTAAATACGGACTTGAACGTGGCGACAGTATTGAAGGCCGGAACGTTAGCCATCTTAATAAACGCGACTACATCCGTAAAACTGACTCACGAGGCAAAACAGGCCGAGAAAGCGGTCAAAGGGCTTCAGTCTATGATACGGAGACTGGAAACACAGATTTTAAACCATAAATCGCAGCTCGATGAAGTCGAAGAGAAACTAGCGTCCGGAAGAATAACGCTCGACAAATACGACGCCCGGAAAACCGATCTTCTGAAACTCATTGCCGAGTACCAGACGAAGCTGGACGACAAGGCCGGTAAACTTCAGGCGAAAGAGCAGGAGCTGGACAGAATGACACGCGATATGGAGCGTGTCGGACGGATTGCACAACCGTTCCGCAACCACCAGATAGACTTCGACCTGCCAAGAATTGCCTCCAAGCCTCCGATGTTCGGAGTGGATAAATGGCTCGACGAGCAGAACCGGTCTATCGCCAACCGATTCGTGAAGATTGTCCGCCAGATTGAAGCGTTGTATCGGAAGGATGCCGAGCAACAGGTGCAGGCTGTGCAGCGAAATGCTTTGGTGGATTATCAGGAGCTTAAACGGCTGCAACAGGAGAATATGAGGCTTACGGATCTCAACGGGAACCAGACTGCACCGATGCAGGAGTTTATCGACCAGATGGCGGAGCCGTCTGTCCGGGAGCGGATCTTCTCCATCGCAGATGCGTTGATTGGAGGACAGCCTGTCGCTGTATCATCCGGCGGAGGCGGTGGCAACTCCGACTCCTACCTTCCTTCGCTGGGACGGGCGTAGGCCAGATGAGGAGGAAGAGGCGTATTGGAGAAGATGCTTACTATATGCTATCCGAATAGTCAACAATCAATCCAAGAAGTCTATACGCAGATAAGAAGTCTATCCGAGATGAATAAAAGGGGACTGCCAACTAAAGCGTATTTGTAAAGTTAATACATTCTTTACTAAACACACCTTAGTTTACAGTCTCATCCATTGACTATCTTGTTCTTGAAGTCTTCAAGAAACATCTCCTTGTTCTCGTCAATAAGTTTCTTTATCTTGACATCTTCAGCCTGTCGAAGAAAGCGGCGAATCGAGAGGGCAAACTTTTTTTGTTTGATAATTGATTGATAACCAGTAGTTAGTTTCGCTTAAAAAAGCCAATCTCTACTTATAAGCATACATAGAGGTTTTCAATAACCAACTGATACTGAAGACAAAAGTATATAAAAAAGTCGGATTGTAAAACACTGGAAAAGAACCTTCTTTTATCAATCAAGGAAATCAAAAAGTGTATAGAGCAAAGTGGCGCATGTATGGTATAGATAATTCCGTACATGCGCCACTTTCTTAATCATCTGATTTGCATTGATTTACATTAATTGTTATTATATACTATCATTTGGTACTGATAAGCATTAATTTGGTTTGTGGAGTGTATTATTGTCCACCTAAAAAAATCAAGAATATCTCCTTGAAACGGGTTTGACGAGCAGGTCGATGTGCTCGTGTTCAAGGATATGTTCCATTGCCTTGTATATGGGCATCTTTTCGATACCGGCAATCTTCAGGGCTTCCATCTTGATGGTATTCTCGATGAGCAGCAGGTAGTCTTCCTCCTTCAACTCGACATATTTCTGTGACTGTGATTTTAATTTTGCCATATTGATGTTGTTATTTGTTTCCGAAGTCGGCAGGAATTTCACCCCACAGGCGGTTGTCCCAGTGCAGCACTTCGACGTCCTTGATTCTTGCCTCCATCACTTTGAGGAATATCTCCGCTTTCTGCAATGCCGGGCATCTGCGTGAAGAGGCTGTCTGTTTGTTACGATACCACGTGATGGCTGTAATGCTGTCCGAGTAGATTGTTCGCGGACTTTCCGGATGTTCCATGACATATCTGACCGCCTCGACAATGCCGAGAAACTCCCCGATATTGTTCGTCCAGTTACCGATAGCTTTGGAAAAGAGTTCTTTTCCTGAAGAGAGGTCGACAGCCCGGAAGTGTGTCAACCTCTCTTTTGCAGAATGGGCACCGTCGGTCGCAATACCCACGACCGGTTTTTCTTTCATTGAATTCCTCCCTGATGTCTGTCTCCCGTATAGATGAACCCGTCGGATTCCATACGTCGTACCAGAGCACGCGCCTGATTCAGATAGTCGGTGATGACACCTTCCTTGTACTTGATATCCTTGCGTCCCTTGAGGATTTCCAGCACACCGTCTATCGTGCGGCTCATCGCGCTCTTGCCGTCTTTCGGGTCGAAGAAAATCTTTTTGTTGCCGAACGTCACGGTTACTTGATACAATGTCTTCGGGACGATCACTGTTTCCACATGCGCCTGAAATAACACGGGGGTAGCGGCAACGACTACATACCCGTTGGCTTTGTGCATGGGTTTCAACTCTACCGAGTATAGTATGTTTGGCTCGAGAGTTCCTTTCAGGTCTTCCGAAAGGACACAAATCTGCTTGCCGAATCTTGAGTCTTCACGGACTCCCATCAATTTACGTGTCTTGGAATGGCGCGAAACGAACCCTATCAGTTCGCCCGTCTCTTCCGATCTCGCAAACTTCAGTTGCGATTTTTCCGATGTCATATTACTGTTCTTTCATATTCAATCTATTGCTTTCAATTGACAATCTGTTTTCAATGGGTCACTTTTCCATACAAATATATGCCAATTTTTCACGCCAACAAAACGTTTTAGTTATTAATTTTCAGATGGTTATGCGTAATATATATAGAGAAAAGGCTGCATTCAGTACAGCCTTTCCTCCTCTGTAAAATGGCTGAAACGCTCGTCAGTATCAGAAGTTTGCAGTAGATAACGGCATTTCCAATAACGGTAAATCCGCCTTCCGTTGGGTATACAGTGATTTATATCGTCGGCATTCAGATATTGGTTCCCTTGTTCCGTACCGTGGTGCATCCATGTGGCGCACCCGGGCAGGTCCGGGTTGTTCCGGACATAGAAGTCCATTTTCTCTTTACCGGCGACAAAGATGTTGTGTATCCGTACGTCCTTATCGATAGGAAACCGGTAGGCGTACAACGCGAAGTCACAGATGTCGGTTTCCAGCAGGTTGCCGCCAAAGTGTTCGGGAGCTTTCCGTTTCAGGTTCTCGAACCCCTCCAGAATACCCGGCCTGTCGCATATCTCGGCAAACCTTTCATCCGTTACCGGCGCAGCCGTCGCATAAACCACCCGAAAACCATTATCCGTACTGTCCAGTACCATGACATGCGCGACTATCCCCGGTGATTTGTTGATACTTTCGTCAATGCTGTCCGAGTCCGTGGTCAGACAGCATTTCAGCGTTCCGATGATTAATACCGCTACCACCAACAGTGTCCAAGGACCTATTGCTGCCGCTATCAATACCAATTCATCGGCCCGTTTCCGTATTTGTTTCATTGATTTTGAGAATGTGGCGGCCGGATACCCCCCGGACCTCGGACACACATACCTTGCATCCTGCATCCAGCAACCGGTTTCTACATTCTTCCAAGGCGGCGTCGGAAATCCTGATGGCAGGTATACCCGCCGCCGTCATCTTGAACCGGGGCACTTCCGTGATCCGGGTAATCGTTTCGGCATCATCAAAATACGCCTCGAATGAATCTCCGACATGGAAAAGGATGATGGTTTCCACGCCATGCCTTTCCTTCATGCCGCCGTAACAGCGGCGAATAATCTCTTCCTTTTTCATATCAAATAGATATATTAGGTTTGATGTCAGCCAAACATGAAAGTGCCTGTAATCCGTTCAACTGCCGGGCTTTCGTCCGAAATACATATACAGACTTTCTTCATCTGACAAATATACAATAAATTACGGAACGACCCATGTCTATTGCATGAAACTATCCTTTCATCTTCACCTCCCTTCTTTCAAATTGTTCGCGGATGATTTCAACGAGTTGTCCGATGCTGTCGATTTTTTGACTCTTACCGCAGGCTTTGCCATGGAACAATGGCGTGAAGTACAGGTTAAAATCCTCATTGATGGAAAAACCTCCCACGAGGACGATACCCGCCTTGATACGGTAATACTCGCCGTACATAGCGTAATCATCCGTAGTTTTGGTGAACCCGTACTCCGGCAACAAGTCCGGCAAAGTGTCCAGGATCGGCCGGATGACATCCTTGAGAAAATTCGGGGTCTCAACTTCCTTTTTCCGTTTCCGACCTTTTCTGCCGGTTCCGTTATCGTCTTGCAGGTAATGGGCATCGAAACGATCCCGATACCTTTCTGTCAGTTCCTTAATATCCATATCCTTTATACATTTAATTGTTTTCCTCAAGCCACTCTTCCAGTGTCATGGAGTCCTCGAAACCGTATTCGTCAATCTGTACATAGCCGTCCTTTTCCGTGATAAACTCTTTCCTGGTCAGGATGGTTCCGCCATGATTTACCATCACCGTCGGTTCGATGGTCGCCAGACGGTCCCCGTCATCCGACTCCCGGATATCGTATGCGTACAGTCCCTCCGGAACGGCATTCCGGTCAATCCGCATATCCGTAAACAATGCAGGCGTGTCATTGATGGTCATAGACTCAAAGGTCTCGTTGCCAATGTTTTCTTTTGTAATCATATTTATTGATTCAAATAGTTTATTATTCCTGCTTGGGAAGTTCAATGGCTCTTACCCAATTGTTCCGGTCATCAAAACATTCATCATTGATGTTGGCCGTAAATTCCAGCGGTGTCATCTTCTCAACCCGCGTGGCGGGGTTATTTTCGTAATCACCGATGATTTTCCCGGCCGGAGCGTCACGGTCAAATTCGTCCAGCGGGAAAGAGAATATCCATATTTCCCGGTCTTTATCTTCCCCGAGAAACGCCTTGAGGTTGTCTGTATAAGCCAGGCATTTGTCCCACGAGGCTTCCACGAATGAAATGATTTCCTCTTCCGGTTTGCCGGTACGGTCTTTCAGGAATGCAACGGCATTCCCTTTCCAGATATCCTGCTCGACACAGAGTTCCAGATAACGTTCCCAGACTGTCACCAGCCAGTCCATGTTGATCTCATGCAGGTGGCGGCAGGTGAAACGCTCCCGGCTTTCCGCGTTGTAAAGCGTGCAGCTTCCGTCCGTGCGTATCTCCTCCAACCGGTACATGGTGTATACCGGTATCCCGTGGCCATACCCGTCTTCCCCTTCCTCCTCGACATATACCGTATGGGGTAACATATTTTCCGGCATTTTCGGTATCGCGCACAGGTTGGCTATAACTTCCTGTTCCAACGCTTTTTGTTTCTCCTGTACTCTCATTGTCTATACATCTTTTAATATGATTTTACCTTCTTGAAATAATCTCTGTTTGTAACGGCGGTGGTTGCGTATATTTTCGGTATGTTTCTTCCGGTCATATTTATACAAGCCTTTTGCCTTGTTCTCTTTCAGCAGTTCCTTGTTCCGCTCTTCGCTTTCTGGGTTCACGATGAAGGTTATCAGCCTGCGGCTGACACCGTATTCCCGGGCAAGCTGGCGCTGGCTGACAGCTTCTGTCATGTAACGGTGGAAAATTTCAGCCTTCTGAAAAGGAGTGAGCTTCTGCCTGCGGTCATATTGTGTCCCGCTGATGATTATTCCCGAGCTTTTGTATGGCATGGTGAAGTCTGTTTTTCGTTTGTGGTCCATGAATGGTAGATGCGTTGTTTGTCATCTAAGGAGAGCAGAAACCAGCGGCTATAAATCCGTTCCAGCGTTTCGGTGTCGTGCCCGTATATCGGTCCCAGTTCGTTTGCAAACATCGCCGCTACCTTCAGTCTCCTGGTATCGGACAGCTTCTCCCACCAGCGGCAAATGGCCTTGTACTGCTTCACGTCCGTTACAAGGTCCGGAACCGGAGCGGAGGAGATATATCCCGCCTCTTCGCCGCACGGTGCCTGCCAGAACCCCTGTTCGCAAAGTGCGCGTTGCTCGTCACAAACCCGTTCTGCAAAGGATTTGAGTGCCATTTGGAATATCTTTCTTTCCAGTTCCTTACGTTCCATGGACAGTTCATGCACACCCACGTTCAGCCCGTGCTTATTGCGTTCATCCGGGGAAAGTTTGTTGTTCAAGGCTTTCCTGACCAGTTCCAGCCGTTCTTTCAGAGGGCCGTATTCGTTGTTATCTAAATACCGGTTAAACAGTTCCTGTTCGTTTCCGGGCAGTATGAATATATTTTCCATCATGCATCATTTAAGTTATCGGATGTGAATAGGATATATCGCAGTGGATAGCGGGTGTCGGGGTGCGGAAATAGCCACGAGATCCCGTGCCGTCAAGGGACGCAGAAAAACGGCATCGAACTCCTGGGTATCGTCTTCACGGATATCTCGGACTTCAATGGTCCATGTGCCTTCATAGCGGCACCAGGCAATCACCTCCAAAATCATTTCCTTTCTGTAGTCAGCCGGTCCGTCCCCGAAACTTTCACGTATCCGCTTAATTGCATCGTCTGTCAGCCGGACAAATTCCCCTTTGCGGAACGGAGCTTCCGGCGTAACGGCAGGAGCCAGCATCTGCCAGTCTTCATGTCCGTCCAGGTCTTCCACGGCCATTGCGTAGGCTTTGTATTCAGCTTCGGTCTCGAAATGTCGGGTTATCACATATCCCCCGGATTCGGCCGTGCTCTCCACCGACGGGATATCCCCGGTTTCCCTGTATATGCTCACAGTATCCTTACCGAGTAGAACTTTTACTGTTATCATTATTGCAGATGGTGTGGTTTTATTATAAATGGAACTCCACGTCTTCCTCCTCGAACTCCGTGTCATGATCCTCGTTGTACTCCTCGACGGTCGAACCAGGGACATAGGTCTCTCCGCCAATCCCATAACGTCCGGCATCGAGCAGTTTCCGAAGGGTTTCGGTGTCCCCGTTTAGAATCCTTTCGATCTCCTCCCGGCTGCCCCGGACGCTAACTCCGAGACGCAGCCAGAGATTTTCCTCTCTCGAGGTGTCCGCCTCTTCCGACCGGTGGCGTATGATATGATAATCACTCCATCCGTCGGCATCGTTTACCCCGGCGATGTAGGCATTGTACTCCGCCTCAGTCTCGAACTCTTTCTCGTCCACGACGCCCCCGTTATCCGCCAGCCATTCTTCAGAAGGCAGTTCATTGTTCTCTTCATATTCCCGTACGGCGTCCTCGCCGAAAATCGTTGTTATCTTTATCATGTGTCTTTGGGTTTTGAATATTTGTTATTTAATGGTTATCAAACTCGTTTGCCCGAACCGGTTTGATTCGGTTCGCAGACAGCCACCCGGTTTCCGGCGCGTATCAGTTTGGGGAGATACACGTCCAGGTCACGAAAAGAAAACCGCAGTTCCTTGACGCCTTTCCCTTGCCCGTCGACGCGTTCGGCGGTGGCAATGCCCAAAATGCCGGAAGCGGCGATGGCATCATCCTCATACAATTCACAAGATTCCCCGTTTCGGAAAATGTACAGGGCATCCGGGTGCGCCGCTTTCATCTCGCGGTATTTTCCCATCATGTCGGAAACTCCCGGGACATTTCCGTTCCCCGTTACATTCCGGGTCTTCAGTAGGTTCCTCGTGGCGTCGATGTCGATGAAATTCGTCCAGCCGGCTTTATGAAGTTCGACAGCAGCTTCCCGCAGGGATACCTTCCCGTTCTCGACCTCCTCTTTCAGGGATTCGAGAATGTTCTTGATTTTATAATCATTCATCATATTTTTTATTCTTTGGTTACATTGTTACTTGTTCCGACGGTATTCCGGTCAAGGGGAAAGCACCCGTGGCCTCCGGTAACCCGTCGATACACTGCCCGTCGTCAGGATTTCCCCGACAGGTAATGCCCGATGGACTTGTAACGGTTAGGAATGTTCGCGTTCTCGTTGAAACCGTTCAGGCAGTGGAGCAAGGCATCTTCGAGCGTGACATAACGACGGTCGAAAGTTTGGATATTATCCAGACAATAAGCATTTACAGCGTATTTGAAAGGCGCATACATTCTTTCATTCTCCCGCTTTAGAATGACGAACCAGTCGAAATAGAGTTTCAAGCGGAAACCGTCGCTCTCGCCGACTTTCATCAGCCGCTCTTCGTCGAGGAGCCTTTGCACGAGTGCGGCATCGAGCTGACGGGTATACTCCCTGTACGCCTTGATACGGGCCGTGTAAGCTGCGGCATATTGTTCGATGTCTGTTTCTTTCAGCCGATGTTCCGCCGGGTAAAAGTCCAGCACCTCTTTCGTCGTGACGGGAATTTTCAGGTCGTCCACCCCGATCTCGTAGGTCTTGTTTTCCAACACGTCGTGGAACTCGAACCCTTGAATTCCCATGAGGGTAAATTCTCGCGTCGGGTCAGGGAGCGCAAGTGATTTGAGCTCTTCGAGGTCGCGGCACACGGCCACGACCGGATACTTCTCGACCACGTCTGACGGGCCTCCGATGCGGATATACGCCTTTTCACACCCGTCGTAATCACCATGCCGGACAATGTCGCAGCAGGTGTAGTTGGGGGCGGCACGATGCCGCGCCGTATATTCCGTCCAAAGCTTGTCCAGCCCGGCTTTTACTTCGTCAGGGTCGGTCAGGGCAACGTTGCCGCACTGGCTGCACCGGCCGTCCGACAAGGCGTTGCGGGTAAATTCGAGGAACTGTCTGGTGTTCGGGTCGATGACGGCGGTACATTTCACTCCAGTGCCGCCGCAGATACTGCATACGATTGACATAAGTTTTTTGATTTGTGTATTTATTCGTACAATCTTTCTTTTTGACGCTTTTTCAAGGTCATCCGGAGATATTGCATCAGTTTCCCGCAGGGACACAGGGCATGTTCCCGTTGGCGGGCATAACTCAGGTCCCCGTTGGAGAGAACCATGCCTTCAGCATTGAGACAGAGGTCGCCGTAAACGTAGTTCTCCTCCGTAAGATAAATCCCATGAACAGGGTTCGGAAACCCCTCCGTGCTGCGGCCTTCCCGGAAAAGGAAGATACGCTCGGCCTGTCCCCGGACTCCGAAAAAGGGATACGGGGAAAGTGCCGCGAGCGTGGCGGCATGCTCTGCCGGATCATGGAAGCGGTCGTCGCTCATTTCGAGCATGTGGCCGGAGTCCTGTTCCTTTTCCTCCTGGTACTCGTACAGTGCGGCGCAGGCTTCTATGAATTCCTCCGAACGGGATGTGGCAGAGCCGTTGGTTACGATATAAAAGTCATTGACAGTAATACCGTAGGCGCGTACCCGTTCGAGGATATGGCGGATGGCCCGGACGTTAAGCGACGGCTCGCCGCCCGTGATGTTGAAATGGTGAATATGCCTGACATGCCGCAGCAGGTTGCTTATATGTTTCAAAGGGATATCCACGGATTCGGCATCTCCCCGCATGCAATGGGTACAGCGCATGTTGCAACGTCGGGTAATCTCGATACAAAGATTTTTAATATAGAGTTCTTTCATAAGACGTCTTATAGATTTTCGACCAATTCACAGAAAGCCTCAAAGAGTGCCCCGGTGTGTAAATCCTTGGCCGGAACCTTGCGGATATCCCCGCTTTCGTAATCCAGTTCGGCATACAATTCACCGTTGTCCATCGTAAAACCGTAAACGCAGCAGGGGTCATGGTCCTCGTCGCAAACCTGTACGGAATACCCCTCGACGGAAAACTCCCCGTCATCGAAACGGGAGACGATTTTCCGCATCAGTTCCAGCATGTCTTTTTCCAGCATACGGTAATGCTGGCCCAGTTTGTCAAGCTGCAACCGGTCTTCTTCCGATACCGGACAGGTAATCTCCACGTGTTCCGACGGCAACTCGAAAGTCTCCTTTCCGTCACCTATTTTCACGATATTTTTAACGTAATCTACGGCAAGTACATCGTACTCGCCGGATTTTTCTCGGGCGGGATCGTCCCACCACACTTTTTGTCCTTTTTTGATGGTCGTTGTCATTTGATATTCTATTATTCTTGTTCCTGAAATGAATTCCTTACAGGATTTCAAGTTCGGCCGCGTAGACTTCCGCCTCACTTACCCCGTCACCGATCAGGATGATGCGGTCGTCGAATTCCTCCAGAACTTCCAAATCTTCGTCTGTGAGGTCCGCATATTTCTCTTCAAAGGCATCATAGACCTTGTATTCCCCGGAAGTTTCACCGGCAGGGTCATTCCAGAAGACTTTTTGTCCTTTTTCAAATTTTCTCATTGCCCCGGTATTTCAATCAAAGTAAACGGAGTCCCATTCCGTCCAGTAACACTCTCCATCCGCTTCGTCCGCGTGGCTCAGGTCTTCGTCCATCTGTGCCTTGTCCCCGTGGTAAAGGGCGAGCGCGCACTCGTCGGAACAGGCGAATTCCCCGCCCAGATAATATCCTTCTTTCATGGGTTTCCCGCAATGGTCGCAGCGGCGGACATTCTCATCGTCAGGTTCAGGTGTTACCGCCACAATCCCGTCCGCCGTTTCCGCAACGATATCCGGACCAAGCGGTTCGCCAAGCGGGGACAAAGGATCGACCGCAACGTTTTCAGGTCCGCGCAGGGCCGGTTCCATAGCTGTAATCTCATCTTTGCCCTGTCCCTTCCGGAAATCAAGGCTGCTTTCATAATGACCTGCAAGTATTGTCCTCCGGGTATCTTTGTTCATAGTTCTGAATTTTTGCCCGTTTTACAATTTTTATATTGTCATAGCCGCTCTGCCTCAATTCATCCAGCAGGCCGGCATATTCCTTCCCCGTTGCCGGTTTGGTCGTGGCGATGACATGGCTGTAATCCGCCGAGCCATGCTGGCCGACGTGCATGTAGGAGGTTGTCTCACCCCACCGTCCGCTCCACGGTATGTCCGGGAACAGGGCGATGACCTGTCCGTCGGGATAGCGTCTAAAGACCACCTTCGTCATTTTGCCCGCAGATTTCCGTGTCGATTTCATAATCCCCGTAGTTTTTGAATTCATAGTCCACTTCGCTGATAATTTCGTCAACCTCTTCGTCCGTTATCTCATCGGCCTTCGGGTTGTCGATATCGAGCCGTACGGTCAGGTAAATGGTTCTTGTTGCCATAATATCATACATTTTTTAGTGTAACAAAGCCGGCCTATGACGGACCGACGGTATATTTCTCTATCAGCCGCTTCCGGTACGCCTTGTCTTTTCCGGCGGCAAGGCTTGCCAGTTTGCGGATATTCCGGTTGGCTTTTTCCGCGACCTGCTCCACTGTCGGTCCGGGAGTCATGAAATCACGGCATCCGGCACCGCAATACCGCTGCTTCCCCTTGACCGTCCTGCCACAGGCCGGACACCGGTGCTTGCCGTCACGCTCCAGCACTTCCAGAATATTGGCATGAATGCCTTTCCACCATTCAATACGGTCTATGTCATAATCGTAGACGGTTATCGTGTTCCCGAAACTGCGGGCTTCGACCTCAACGGCAATGCCCTCATCTTCAAGGCAAACCTTCAATACCGGGTCTTCGTGAGGCTCACAGTGCCTGTCATACCAGATGATATAGGTGGGATCGTCCAGTTCGTCAGGCTCTCCCAGACAGAGTTCCGTAAGGCCGTTGTTCACGAGAATGTTGCGGATGGCGTCTTGTAAATCTTTGATACAGTCCATTGATATTTCGTTTTATGGTTGTTCCTCATTCGTCAGTTCATCTCCGAAGCGTGGCCGACGAACTGGAAGATATCGGCGTATTGTTCGCTGTAGATATAGAATCCGTCCCGTTTTTCCCCGGTCTCCGCATCTATTCCGTCAGCAAGGAGATATTCCCCGTCATCCGTCAGGTAGACATCGGTAAGCTTGATACGGGGCGTGTCGTGCTTCCCGTACAAGGTTGTCGTGACGGGGAAGTTGTTGTCATCGAGTTCCTCCTCTTCTGTAAGGCCGAGTGATACGCGGCCATATTGTGCCAGGAACTCCAGCATGAATTTCAGTATGGCTTGCTCGGCCTCGTGCAGCCGTTCGTCGATAAAGGCGTACTGGGTGGCGAACAGGTGCAGCTTGTCGGCACTCATTTTGTTCGGAGCTTTACCCGGCTCCGCATTGTCTTTCTGTATTTTATCCATATCTGTCATAATATTGGTTTCATGTTTCCAGTGGGGTGAAGGAGACGGTCAGTATCACTTTCTCGTCACCCAGGTTGAACACTTTCAGGCAGTCGTTACTGATAGTCCTTTTCAGGATGTCTCCCCGGTATCGGGAATTGCGTACCTTGAAGGTAAAATCATCAATGAACGAGCTGATGCAATGAAGCACGTGACCGAATTCTTCCTTGCCGTAGGGCTGGGAGAAGTATGCTTTTATGTGCATTCTCAAACTCAGGATGTAGTTCGAGGTCCTGCTTCCGGTCGGTCCGGTCAACACTATTTTATATTTTTCCATAGCCTGTCTGTTTTAATCGTCATACCAGCCCTCGATCTCATCGAAATAGCCGTTCGAGTCCCATTCTTCCAGCAAGGTGGTCGGGTACGTCCATTCAAGGCTGTAAAACAGATCCTGGCACACCTCTTCATTACCCTTGCACAGGGCGAGCAGTGAGTTATGCGTGAAACAGCCGTCACTGCTCGCCGGCACACGCCACCCCTCATGGTCTTCCGCCGCGTATTCAGGTACATAGCACACTTCATCGGGGCGGTTGAGAAAGGCATCCTCATTCTTGTAGATGTTTCCTTCCCCTCCGTATTCCAGTTCATAGAACACACCTTCCGGCGTTTCTATCCTGTTGCCAATCTCTATCATAGCGTTACCGTTTCGTGGGTATATATAATCACCATCCGGGAGGAGAGCACCTTGTCGCGTACCGTGGGGTTGGCGATTGCCCAATCGGAATGGAAATGCATGTCCGGAATGGATGCGGTGTCCACAATATCGCCCCCGTTTTCCAAATGGAGATAATCCGGCTGATACAGGTCGCAAAGGAATTTGCCGTCCGTATCGCTGATGGCGTATATCTTGCCGTCGAGTGCGGCCGTCATCTCCTCCTCGCTGCGGTAGACCAACAGGTATTTACAGCCGGTCTTCATCTCTTCCGCAATCCGCTTATGCAGTTCTTCAGGAGATAATTCACGCAGTCTTGACACGACCGCCCCGATACTTTCCACGGCATCGTAGCTGTCCAAGGCATCATGGCAGGTCGTTTCAAACTCCTCTTTCGGACGACCCGCAAAATTGATGGTACGGACTTCCTGCCCGTGCCCGCCGAGCAGGTAAAAGGGCGTACCGTTCCATTGTTCCTTTCTGACAGAGAGCGGCCGGGAGCATTCCCGTGTCTGCCGGTTCACAACGGCATACAGTTCCAGACTTTCCCCGCATTCCATACGCAGGATATGCCGGGCGAACTCCGTAAATGTCATGATTTTGATTCCTTCCCCGTTCGCCGTGAAGAAATCCTGTCTTGTCTGTTTCATAAATCCGTTTTTTTAAGAGTAGGTAATCGTTTTGTATAAGGGGTGGAATACTCACCTCGTTTTGAAAAAAAGACCGCCGCAGCCGTAGCCGCGACGGCCCGTCATCATTATGGCATGTGATGAACAGGTTCTATTTTCGTTATTCGGCCTCGTAGTACGGTACGCCGTGCCTTACCACTGCTTTTTCCATTTCTTCCCACCAGATTTCACTATGGCGGTCATTGTCAAAATCTATGGGCTTTCTTGTGCCGAGCCGCAGCCGGTCCCGTGTCTCCATTTCCGTTTCGTACACAATCTGTTCCATCTCTTCGTCCGTAACATGGTAGGTATCGAACGGCTCCGGCAGAGATTCCAACTCCCTGCGTGACAGCTCGGATTGCCCGCAGGTGAAAACCTTGTCATAGAAAGCGTCATCTTTCGGCGGCAGTTCGGGTTCCTGTTCCGGCAGCACATCCAGATAATCCGACTCGTACAGGTAGTTTTCGTCGCGCCCCTTCGTCTGCCGGTTGTTCTTGAACTCTTCCAGATCACTTTCCGTCAGGCGGAATTCCTTCTTCTTACGCCGCAGGTACTCCATCATGTTTTCGAGGGAGGAGAACGGGGCTATGAGCTCCATGGAAGAACGGTTGTGCCAGCCATCGCTCCGGTACAGCAGGTAGACCTGTGGGCGGTTCCGGGCCGCCTCCTTACGGTATTCGCCGAACTCATACAGGGCGTTGTCGAAACTTCCGAATGCCAGCCGGACTTTGTCTTCGACGGATATGGACTCCCGGCATTCCTCGAAACGGCGTTGCACGTATCCGATGAAATCCACGTCTTCCAGAGTCTCCATGACCGTGATGTCATCAGTCGAGAGCGCGATGTCAGCTCCTGCGAAATTGTCGGCTGACAGCACGTGTTTCTCTTCATTGTATTCGTCTTCCGCCCTGCAGACGGCCAGACCGGGCGTTTCCGCCTTGATCTCCACGACCTTACGGAGCGTCTCTTCGATAGCTATCCGGTATTTTTTCATTGTATGATGTTTATTTGTTTCAGTTCACGTTTGTAGTTTCTCAATGACGGCTTGTGCCCTTTCTCCCTTACGATCTGGCGCATCTGTGCAAAGGTGTATGCCTTCTCCATGTCCAGACCGTAGTCCGTGGCGAATGCCGTCATTCCGATATAGCAGAAGCCGAACTTCCGGTGCAGCATGTCGGCCGTATAAGGAGTCATGTCTTCCGCCAGGGTTACGGGGACAGCCATTCCCCGGATCTTGAACTTCAAGCCCTCGATAAGGGTTCCGCAGTTGTCGCTGTGGTAGGTCAGGTCCCTGCGGCGGGCGCAGTAACCGATGGTCTCGCCCATGAAGGTGTTGCGGAAGATTTCCGTACGGTTCAGGTCCTTCAACTTCTCGACACCGTAATAGCAGACCGCCTGTACGGCTTTCAACGCTTTGTCCACACGAGGCTTGACAAAGCGGGGGTCGTTTTCCGCCACGATCTTTTCCAGCCACGTGCGGTGGAAGGTTCCGACAGGCACGTCGAATACCTTCTCCGGCGTGCAGTATTTCGAATCCGACCGCGTCATCATCAGATGTGCCGAGGACGGCTCGTATTGTTCTTTCAGGTAAAAAGCCAGACAAGTATTGCCGACTTTGCAGTAAGTATAGTCGTCACGGCTGTTTTTCAGCGACAGCATCGTGATTTCCCCGCCGTAGAACTTCTCGGGCAGTCCGGTCTGTCGGCAGAACTCCGTGAGGAAATGTCCGGGGATGGCATGTGCATAACTGTGCTCCCGGTAGCACTCCTTCGCCATTTGCGGGGTGATGAACCGTTTGGCAAAGTCACAGATATGGTAATGACCGTAATCATACGCCGCTTGCGTATTCGCGGAGGTCTGGAACTTTTTGGGCATCTGGCGGAACCAGCGGAAACACGTCCCGTGCTCCATGCAGTAGTCGACAAATTCCCGCGTCCATACATTTTCAGGAAATTCGGGACAGTTGCCGTTTCTTCGGACGAACGCCTTGCATACTTCCGTCGTGAGCAGGGATTGTTCAGTTTCCCCGTCGATATAGCAGTTCGTCTCCCGTTTGCTGTTATCGATGGCAATGACCAGTCTTTCCGGTGTCTTGAACCGCTTCGGCAACTCCCCGAACATGTAAGGGTGTTTCTCCATCAGCCGGTCCGCCAGCATGTCGTCCAGATATACCGACAACGGCTTGAAAAACTGGGGGTCTGTGATGAAGTTTTTCCCTTCGGTCGAACAGACAGCCGCATGGAGAATCTCATAGGAATAGAACCGGGCGGGAACAAGCGAGAGGTCATGTTCCGCCATCTTGTGGTAGTATGCCGCAGTCTTGAAACGGGACGGCACGACGGCATCGGTAACCGTGCTCAATATTTTCATCCCGTCGAGCATCCCGTAATAGAACTCTTGAGTCTTTACCTCAACGGGGACATATCCGAGGATAAGACCCGTTTTCATGACGGCGTCTGTCCTGCTGTCCGTGTAATACGGGTCGTAAATATAGCTGCGCAAGGCCAGGTATGCCAGTTGCGCGTCCCAAAGGCGTTCAGGTATGAAGGCGAGAATGTCGAAATCCCCGCGTCCGTTTTGGATGACCGCTTCTGCCATTTCTCGGGTAACCATTGCTTCGGGAACAGCCGTGATATTCTTCGGTTTTTTGCGCGTGGCGTAGTCACAGACTGCTCCCGAACGGTATGCCTCCGGGATATTGCGCAACTCGAAGCTGTGCCAGCTCTCCGTGCTGCCCGCGATGATTCGTTCTATACGTTCGGGTGTGAGGAAACGTCCCGGAATATGGCTCAGTACCTCTATTTCCTTGCTTTCGACGGCTGCTTCCACGATCTCTTCCGTGAACAGGTGTTCCGGCAGCCATTCTATGGCCGATACGATGTTATTGTGCCGCATACAATTTCTTTTTAAGGTTGGACGAACGGACGATTCTCACAAGGCGGCACCCCCGGTAGACATAGAGTATCCTGGATTCCCGTTCGGCGAGTTCCTCAAGTCCCTGCCAGTGCTGCGGTGTATTTATCTTTTCGAGTCGGACATGGTTGTTCACATACACCGTGATCGGTTTCATGCTGTCATGGGAGGGCGTATCTTCGACGAAGAGCGGCAGTTCACAGTGTTCTCCCTTGTCCATGACATGCCATCTGCCGTTATCGAACAGGAGGCACGTGTCCTCCATGCGGCCGAAAATGTCTGCGTTGTCCGCGATGCGTGATGCGGATTGCCGCGGTGTTTCCCGTCCGTCACGGATCTTTGAAAAACAGTGGACGGTATCGCCGGTTCCTGTCCATTTTCCATAGGGTGACGGTCCCAGTTTTTGTATGTCGCCCAGCGACAGCAGGGCATCTACCCGTCTGTCATTGGGATAGAACACCCGGAGTTTCCTCACAAGGTCTTTTGAAAGCGTCTCATGGAGCGCCTTGATGTGCCGGACACTGCCGTCCGGCAACAGTTTTCCGATTTGTATGCTCATAATAGTGCTATCTCTTGTTGTTGAAGTATAGCCGGGTCGTCCTTCTTTCGATTGACAGTCCGGCTTGAAAATTATGATTTACAGAAGTCTTCGGACTGGTATCCGGACATGTCCGGTCCGGAACCGCGTGTCATTCCGTCCTGTCGTCTTCCCGTCTTTTCATTTTCAGTTCCCTGCCGGTTGCCGTGCGGCAGAGCGGCAGTTTTCCGGAAGCGGTTTGCTTGCATCCCTCGACGAGCCGTCCTTCGGACACCATTTTCCCGTACGTTTCCCTGATATAGCGGTATGCCGGGGAGGTGTTCGAATAAACGGACTCCTCACGGAGTGTCTTGACACGCAGCTTTTCGACGAGTATTTCCAGCACCTGCTCCCGGCTCTTGTACAGGTTACGGCGCTTGGTGCGGAAGGCGTCGAGAAAGACACCCCCGATAGTCATGTCATGAGTCTCGTGGTAATACGCGAGTTCTTCCTCCTCCGTCAGGTCGAGAATCTCGCCGTAAGTGTCAGTACGCAGGTACTGGAAGGTCGTTCCTTGTGCCAGAATCTTCTCGATAAGCTCCATGTGCTCTTTAAGAACAGGACCCGATAACGATTGGGGATGACAGTACAGGCATGTCTTTCCGAGGTACACCTCGGGACAACCGTCTTTGTATTTGTTTTCCTTGATGCTGAACCCTGTTTCCGTGAAAAGGCGCTTTACCTCGTCGAAGAAGCGTCCGGCTTTCTCTTCCGGCATGCGACCGCCGTCATAGCCGGATTCGATGCGGAAGTATGTGTCGATATATATCGGTGTGTCCATTTTCAGTTCTAGTTTTGATATGTTATATAAAGCATAGCCCGGAACCTCCCGTTCGGGTTCCGGGCATCGTTGAAAATATTCTCATAGACGTATGGAATCGAACACTTTGTCGATGTCCTCCTGTGCCAGCCCGATGTAGCGCCGGGTGGTTTCCAGATTGGAGTGCCGGAATATCTGGTTGAGCAGGATCAGGCCCTCGGCCGAACGTCCCATCAGCTCGTAGACGTACCGTCCGAAAGTCTTGCGGAATGTATGCGTGGAGAATGCCCTGATCGGCAGCCTGTACCTCACCCGGAATGTCTTGAGCAGGCTGTTGATGTATTCCAGCGAGTAAGGTTTCCCGGTACGCGGGCTGAGGAAGATGTACTGTTCGGGGTCGGGTCGCCCGAGCATCTCGTACAGGAAACGGTTCTTCTCCTGCACGTCCCTGTTGAACTTGATCAGGCGGTTTTTCTTTGTTTTCTGCTCGACGCGGGTCATGGCGCTTTTCCCCAGGATGTCTTTCCAGCGCAGGGGTCTCACGTCGGAGGCCCTGCATGCCGTGCAGAACGACAGCCAGCAGTATGCCTCCCACAGGTATAGCCCGTCCTTTTCCAGCTCTTGCAGCAGGCGGTAATACTCCGCGATGGGCAGGTAGTCGGCTGTCGTCAGTTGTCCCTTGATTCTTGTCATGCGGCAGCCTTTTAAGATTCCGGCAACCCTTCCGAGAGCATCAGCTCGGCCAGTGCTCCGTTCTGGGGGATCATGGCCGGGATGTCCGTACGTCCGGGCTTGTAGATTTCGGTTGCCACGTTATAGATATCCCACGCCGTGAGCGTCTTCTTCTCTTCGGCGAGTTTGAGCAGGTCCTCGGTGAAGACCGATATTTGCGACTGGTTCAGGGGATAGGTCTCCACCTTGGACGAGAGACGCTTGTCGGAACTGTCATGCGATACGCGCAATGCTGTCAGCAATCCGATGTAGGCGTACATCTCCACCGGGGATATTACCTTCGCTTTCAGGCGGCGGATACGTTCCCTGTCCTCATTCATCTGTACCTCGAAATTGGAGAGCCAGCCGTCCACGCGGTCGAAGAGCTGCCCGGTGGTCACCTTGTCCTTCCCGTAATTCGACACACTGCGCTCGGGGGAAAGGATGCACTGGTTGTGGCACACCCTGACGCACGGGCCGATGGCTGCCTGGATGCCGTCCTGGTGGAAGGCGATGACAAGCGTCGTGGTCAGCTCGTCCGTTTCCCATTCCTTGATGCGGATGGTCGTGTAGACGCGGCGCAGGATATGCGCCTCGACGGCCATCGCCCCGTACTTCTGTTCCACCTGGGGTAGGACGACCACGCCGGGCTGTGCCTTGTTCTTGTTCTGGGCGGCGAAGATTTCCTCCACCTCGTAGTTCAGGTTGTGTTTCTGGCAGATGCCCGCCATGCGCTCTATCACCTCGTAATGGTAGATTCCCTTGAGCGGGTTACCGTAGATGTCATTCTCCTTGTGTGTGCGCCGGAGCGTGTCGAGCGTCATCACCTCGACGTTGTTGTTCTGGAAATCGAACTGCACGGGGGCAGCCGTTGTTGCTAATGCTGTTGCCATAATGATTGGTGTTAAAAAGTTATACAATAAGAAAGGCGGTGGACTGTTGTCCATCGCCTTCCAAAGAGTTCATTTTGCGGTTTCAGGCAGGTAACACCTGCATATCAGGTCCGTGATACTCGGGTAATACGCATTGCCATAAGTTCCGTATGGTCCGAAACGGGCAAGGAAGCGGAAGTAAAAATCTACCGGACGCCGGTAGCTCGTCTGTATTTTGGTTTTCAGCAGGCGGTAGGCGTACCCGTCAGAATTTTCCACCTTGACCTTGCGCCCGTTGAAATAGTAGTTTCCCTCCTCATCGGAAGAAAACGACACCTCTTCCTTTGCCGGACGGTCGTCGGCAACGACCCGGAAGAAGTCTCCCGGGGAGCGGCAATCCTGGTATTCTACCGGAATCGCGTCGCCCGCTTTCAGTTTCCCGTCGAGCTTGTCGAGCAGAGCATTGATAGCCGGCGTGTAGATATTCTCTGACCGGAAACATCTTGTGTTGCGCCAATATTTCTCGAAAAGAGTGCCGGTGTCAAGCAGCAGGGCGAGAGTCTCCCGGGCTGTCTGGGGCTTTCCGACCAGATACGGGATATATTCGGTCGCCAGTACGGCAAGCGAAAGGTACTCCTCCGGTTGCGGATCTTTTTCCTGGTGCAGGTTGCAGTGCCTCTCGAGCAGGGAGTCGATGTCGGCTTCCCGCAAGCTATCGTCCGTCCATGCCAGGCAACCTTCTTTCTTGCAGGCGGGGCATTTATCCGCGCCGTGCGGCAGGAGCATCACCTTGCCGCAATCGGAGCAGGTGACGAAATCACCGCTGATTGCATATACGTCTACTGTCATTGTTTTCTCCATCCCTTAATCCTCCACGTAAGGCCATTCAAGGTGGCAGCCGTTGCATACAGCCACGCCCTCGCCACTCAGAATGTCAATATCTGTGCCCCCGCATTCGGGGCATACCGGTGCCTTTTTCTTGTCCGTTCGTCGATTTGTCACTTCTTCCGTCAGAAGCAGCGGCACCCAGTATGCCGATGTTCCGAAATCCCGTATCCCGTTTTCATCCTGTATGGGTTCACAGCCCTTCGTCCCCATGTATTTCTGGGAGTCCGGCCAGCATGCGGCCCGGTAGCACTTCTCCCGCTCGGGAGATTTGCCGGTATGGCGGATATAGTCTTCCTCGGGCACGTAAAGCGCCCCGTTGTCCCCGCTTTCCCATGCCGGGTAACCGGTTCCTTCCTCCTCGAAAGGGGCGCTGTCCTCGGGAAATTCCACGAGCACATACAGTTTGTCATCCCATGCCAGGGAACACTCGCCGCAGTGGAACCGGCTTTCGTGAATATCATAACGGATATTTTCCGAATTGCATTTCGGACAGATAATGTCTTTGATTTTTACTTTCGGGAAACCCAGGATTTCTCCGGCGATAATTTCCATGCTGAGCCAGAACAACTGTTCATGGTAATCGTTCGCCATCTTTTTCGCCAGGTTCTGCATGTCGTCATCGCTGATCCTTTTTACATCGAAACCTTTCCCTTCCAGGTCATCGCGGTGGACGGACGTGATGGGGAAATCCCCGGCGTTCAGCTCCCGGATAAATTGTTTTTCCTCTTCTGTCGGTTCAGGTAAGTTGTTGAAATATTCCCTGAGCCGTTGATAAAGTTCTCTTACCATAATTATGTTCCTGTTTTTAATCTAATATCAACCAGTCGAGGACCAGTAGTTCCGGTCCATGATTTTTTCAAGTTCGAGGTCGGAACGTTCTTTCCAGAGGTCGAAGTCGTCAAGTAGCTCCGTTCCGTCCTCTAGAGAAAGTACCGTATCCTCATTGTCCGACAGATAGTCTTGTATGTCATATCCGGACGGATTACGGTTTTCCCGGATGATTTCTTCCGCTGTTTCCTTGTCCATTCGGCTGCCATTTTTCAGTTCGCCGGTATTGTGACCGGATTCATTTGTTTAGTCTTTTCCCTGTAAAACCTGTCGATGGCAAGGAAGTAGTCCTCCGCATCCCAATCAGTGCCCGCATGTCCGGTCTCGAATTCCTCCGCCCACCGGATGATCTCGGCATTGACGGCACGGGAATCCATATCTTCCCATAGATTGTCCGCTCCGGCATTGTAGGCAAGGTCCACGACTGCCTCCTGCAACTTGTTGTAGCCGTTACACTCCCTGCCGTTGGAACGCAGCCATAAGTCCACGTCGACGGCATCCTCTTCCGTTGTCCCGTTGTGCAGGCACAGGCACTGCCCGTTGCCGTTATGGCATACGAGGACCGGCCGTTTGGTGTCGGGGCATATCCGCACCAGCAGTTCATTGGGGGCAAGTGTTTCCGTATCACGCCCCTTGAGCATCGTAGGAAGTGCCTGGCTGACCAGGCTCAGGATTTCCTGCTCCTCCTTTGTCCCGGACGGCTTGGAAGCCAACAGGTTCTGTATGCTTTTAAGAAGATTGTAGATCATAGTCAGCAGTTGTTATGTTCTTTCCAGATTTTACGTTTCTCGTCGTAGCCCTTGTTTTCCCACCATTCATTGCAGGTTTCGGCAAACCCCTGACGGTTGTCTCCGGCCGGACACTTGTCCTGACGGCAACCCGTGATCTGTTCCATTTGATTTGCGTCCAACGAGTCCCACCATTCCTGCATGCGCTCCTTGAACTCTTTTAAAGTACAGAATGGCTGATGGTCCTCGCATTCGTCGCACCAGTTGTCATAGCGGTCGATACCCGTGGTACCGATGAATGTACGGGCATTAGGATCCACCCATGCCTGGGTCTGTATATTGTCTGAACCGCACTCCTCGCATACGACAATCTCGTTGTCATTGACATCAGCGGAGATAAACCCGTGCTCTTCCAGCCAGTGGGCAATCTCAAGCAGTCCCTCGGTCTGTACCTGTCCGATGGGCTCATCGAAATCCTCGCCGGCTTCACCGTTGAGCGTGCAGAGCAGTTTGCCGTTCCCGTCGATGAAAAGTTCATAAACGGTCGCACTTTCATAACCGCCGTATCCGTAAAAAGCGGAATTGTGGACCACCACTATCGGGGAGGTTTCATACTCCGGTGATTCCGCCTCCCGGTAATGTACGCCGCGGTTGCGGTAGAACGTGCCGATGATGTTGTTCTCCTTCTCCACGGCATCGCGGATTTTCTCCATAAGTGATTTTCTGATGGAGATGATACTGAGGTGCGCATAATCCTTACGGAGGCGTCTGTACACTTCCTGCTCGAAGTTGCCTCGAACAGAGTCGAAAGGGGATACGCCGACGTTCTCCCGGATGTATTTGTCCTCGTCGAAGTTGTAGCGCCGGCAGACAATGTCCTTGACGCGACGGAATTCCTCCCCGCCAAATTTGAGGATGCTGTTTTCGCCTAACGAAGTCGGAAAATAGCAGCAGGGCATGTGCGCTGTCATTTCACGGTAAAGTGCGTCATCGTCTTCCGGAAAGGCTCCGCCTGTTTCCGGCTTTGTGTTTTTTTCCTGTTCCATGTCGCTTGTTTTTTATCTGTAGTTGACAAATTCCGGTTTGTCGCCCGTTGCGGGGCAGTCACCATATTCTTATGTCATAATCTTTGAAATAGTATTCCAACTCTTTTAATCCTTCCAAAGAGTGCAGCTTGTTCTTTCCGGTCACTTCGATGTCGACGGATACTGCATTTTCATCTTTGATGTCTACTTTGGCATTGTCAAACACGCATCTTACATATTCTTCAATGCATGAGGCAGACAGGCCGTTTTTTACAATATTAAGTACCATATTATTTATTGTCCATTAAATGTTTGCCACGTCCATAAACCGGGCACCGCTTGCGGTATCTGCATTCGCCCCGGGCCGCGTCGGTATGCGCCCGGTGCCATTCATCCCAGCTCTTCACTCCATTGTCTGTAAGGAATATGATCAGTTGCATGCAGCAGAAACCGCGTTCCTCTCGTTTCCGGTCATGAAGGTTGGCCAGCCTGTTGTCCTTGAATCTCATTTGGAGGATTATTACAAGGAAATTATTTCCACGATGGCACGGATCGTGTCATCCTCGAAATATCCCAGCGGGATTACCGCACAAGGAATACAGTCTTTTGAAAGCATGATATCAGGAATATACACGTTCTTTTCCGCATCAAAGATGACGGGCTTGCCCGCATCATCGGTCAGGTCCCATTTACCACCGTTGTGTTTCAGCTGCCCCATGACATAGCCGAGCATCTCGGATACTTCGGCATTTTCTTCTGGTTTAATCGTTTTACTTATTTCCATATCAATATTTATTGTTTTTTCGCTTTTAGCATTTGTTCTCTCATGACAAGCAGTATTGCCTCGATACCGCGGATGCTTTTCCCGTTCTCTTTCAGTTTGTAATAGTAGGCGTTCGCTTCGTTGTAGTCTTCCCGTGCCTTGCGCAACCTGCATTCCTTGGCGTCACGGACCTGTTCATGGGACAGGTCGTAACCGATGAACTCGTCCATGAAACAGGAAACCGTACGCCCGAAGTAGTGGTCCGTGCGGGTTTCCACCGCAGTACGGATGATGTCGTCGCACCGCCTGCCGAGTGTCCGGAGCACGTCGCTGATATGCCGGTCATGGTACTCGTAACCGAAGAAACGGATATACCACTCGTGTTCCTGCCGGTTTGTCTTCCCCGCGTAATACTCGTACCATCGGGCGTCGCACTTGGTGTGCCTCTGGGTAACTTTGAATATGGCGTACTCTTCACCAATCCATGTAAAACGTGAGAGTATCTCGCTCGCTTCTTCCTCATAGTAGCTATCCCGCCAATTCAATTCTTCGGTCTGGCTGAGCGGGAGGAATGACTGTTTGGTGATCCACTGCCCGAAACCTTTGCGTGTTACATGCGGAAGCCCTTTCACGACCTTGTCCCATGCCTTGTCGCATGCCTCGTCCAGTGAAGGGAAACTTTCGGGAAAGCGTTCCCTGTCCGTGCCGTCTCGCAACACCTCGTTCCAATCCTTGTTGCAGACAATGAGGGTGAGGTCCTCCCTCACATGGCAGTCGCGTTCGCAATAGCCGTAGGGAGCATCGCAGAGCGTGTACCACTCCTTCGGTCCATAACCGTCGTCACGTCCCAGATAGCGTCTGGGCTTACCCTTCTCTGTCTGTACCTCCCACACTTCCGTGCAGTTTCCGCGGTCGATATGGTGCAGGCGTACCTTAATTTCCTTATAATCCCGTTTTTCTTCCATACTTCATTTATTTTTAGGGTGGCCTGTCTTTTTCTTTTCGAGAATCCGGTAGATTTCTTCAAGGTCATGCTCATTGTCTATCGGTTGCCCGTATTCCGTATCCACGATGACCACCCCGGCGTTGGCGAGGTGGCATTCCGCTACTTTTTTGTCATAACCGCTCCATTCGGGATCAATTTCTGTTACCGTATTGAATTCAAGTCCGTATGATGTCTTCATTGTATTTCCAGTTATTATGCGTATTTTTCTATTTTATGCTGCCGTTTTGTTCAGCCCGTCGATGATATGCCTGCATTCGGCTTCCAGTTCTTCCAGACAGTCCGTACCGTAGAATCCCCAACAACTGTCCAGTTCATTGTCATCGTCACTTTCCGGTGTTATGCAGTATCCGAAGACCTCTCCGGCGTAGTAGTTGTCAAGGGTCCTGATTTCCTCTTGCAGGTATCCCTCGATCCGCTTCCTGCGCTCCGCGGTGATGTTCTTCCACCCGTATTCCCGGCGTACCTTGTCCAGCGGCACGGCGATGATGCCGAAGAATCCGGAGTCCCACGGACAACTGAACGGTGATGTGGATACCGTAATGCCGCCATGGTCGTAGAGATAGACCGGCAGGGCGATATATTCCTTCAGGAACGATTCCCGGAAATTTCCGATATGCCCTTCAAAAAACTTGTCGATATCGAAGTGGTCATCGAACTCCTTCTCCGGGCGGTAGCGACGGTGTGCCGTATAAAGTGTACCGAGATTGTCATACGCTTCACGCGGGCTTCGGGCGTCATCATTATAGTAGATGTTGATGTGATACCCGTTATATTCGATTTGTTTATACAGGTTCATCCGTTTGGGTATTTAATTCCGTTATTTGTTCGTTTACTTTGTCCACCAGTGTGTCCACACTCTCCACGGGAGCGCTGACATTGTTCATGCCGTTGATTTCACCGAGCGTACCCGGAGCGAAGCGGTGTGTGACTTCCCCGGTGTCATAACTGAGGACACCGCCGTCGAATGTGAAAGTCAGGCCGACGGTCTCATTGTTCCGGGTCTTCCCGTAAACGGAACATGCCGCTCTCAGCCCATGGGTGTGCAGGTTTTCGGCATCCCATGTCACTTCCGGGGTGAGGCGTGCCACTTCCAGCATGAGGGGAGCCACGATTTCCTTCGTCCACCATGGCCTTTCGATACGGTTCTGTTGCTCTGACAGCCGCATGATCCGCTTTTCGTGCCAGGCGATTTTCCGGCGGGCCGCGTCAATCTTTCCTTGCAGTCCATCCTGCTGCTTCCTGTACCTGTCTATCTTGTGCAAATAGTCCGAGATGCATTTTCTTACTATGTCCGTTTCCATTTCAAGTCCTGTTACAGAGTTGTACAAATTGTTCCGTAATCTCGTCCCGCTCGAACTCGTCGCAGTTCAGGTCGAAGAATATGCCCGAAGCCGCGAGCATGTCACGGGCTTCCCCGTAGGTGATGTCGCGCCTGTGCCGGTATCTGTCCACCATGTCCCGATGTTCGGCTTCCGCCCGGTCGTGCAGCCTCTTTTTATACTGCCTGTACCATGCGGGGAACTGTTCCCTGGAAACCATATGTTCCAGCTGCAAGTCCCGGTATCTGCCCGGCGCCAGCAGGATGTGGCTGTCAATGTAGGACTTCGCCTCGGCTATGATCCCCTCCCTGGTGAAGGGACGGTGGGAACGTGCCGTGAAATGCACCCATCCGTCATGCAGCGGGTGTTCGATTTCAATCTGCACACCCTGCCTCCTGACATGCACCACGATATAGGCGGTCTGGCCGGGGAACCTATCGTCCTTGAGGCTCACTTCCCGGCAGGACGGCGGGTCAACATGGATGTAGTGGTCCTGCCTTGCACCCCCGAGGAACCTTTCAAGCTGCCGCATCGACTGGCAGTAGATGAATGTCCCCACGCGGCACTGGCCGCGGCGGATGTCGCCGTAATAGTACTTCCTTGCCCTTGCTCCGGTAATGCGGGACTCGTCCGATGCCTCGAAATAGCTCCGGTAGGTATCGTCCGTACGACAGAAGTCATATATTTCCTGAAAAGTCCTTGTTCTCATTTGTTACTTTTTTTTATGTATTGTCTTCTTCCGGCGGGGGAAATTCCCCCGTCCTGTAAAATATCTCTCCGAGACGGTCCGCCTGTTCCGCCAGGCCTCTCTTCCGGACAGCCGACACGGCATCGCGTGCGGCCTTCTCGTACATGCCCAGCAGTACCGCCTCGGGCAGGCGTTTCGTCCGCCACACCTCCTGTGCGGTGGCGAGCATCCCCACCTCGCAGCCCAGATGGGCGGCTGTGAGGATAATGACGGCATTGCCGATAAAGTTCGGTATGCGTTCTTCCTGTTGTTCTCCTTTCATTGTTCCGTGCCTTTAATCCGTTTCGAACTCGTCTTCATAGACCTCGATCTCCTTCCCGCTCTCGCAGATGCGTACCAGCCAGGTGTACTGGAACCGTTCCACCAGCTCTATGCGGCGATAGCCCTTGTAGGGCACTTTCAGCGTTGCAATGTCTCCCGGTTCCATGTCAGGCGGGTATTTCAAACTGGACATGGAAATGGAACTCGCTTATCAGGCTGCGGATGTACGGAACTGATTTCGGGTCCTCCCCGTAAGGATAGAAGATGGTCCGGCAGCGTGTCAGGCACCGGATGCCCTGCCTCCGTAACCGGTGCAGCAGGTAGGCCCTGCGTCGTAGTTGTTTCCTGCTCATGATATAAAAGTTTTAGTTATGGATTAGAATAGAGGTGTGATTGCCTCCGCGGGGCATTTCTTTATCGTTTTCGATGCGGACACTTCGGGAAGGATGCTCATCTTGTGTTCACAGAGATGAGCATCGTGTACCGAAGTGAATGCTGATTTTATCGGCCCCTCACACCGTGCCGCCTGCCATGCGGTCAGAAAAAGGTCTGCTATTTTTTGCGCCACTCCGCCATCTTCTTCCTGATGTCGATATCGTTGTCCGCCAGCATCTTTTTCAGGACTGCCAGCAACCGCCAGCCCTCGCCGTCCTTGTACTCTTCCGCCTTGGCCGACAGGAAAGCCAGCGACTGGTACTTGTCCAGACGTCTTCTCCGGTCATTGACAGCCGTGCAACCGTGGAAACGGATCAGGTTCTGCATGGTGAAGAATGCGCCGGCACCCTTGTAGGCATTTACCCATTCCTTGCACTGGGGCGTGTCGTAGGGCATCCTGACACGCAGTTTGTTGAACTTTCTTGTGGCGGCGTGCAACCGGACGGCGTCCTTCGCGCTGCGGATGCCGTGTACGGCCGTTTGCAGCGGGTGGTAAACCTTGGTTTCCAGGTCCTCCACGAAAATGTCACGGCTGCCGACACGCTTGTAGGGAATGCCCTTGCATTTCTTGACCTTCTGGGAGGCGATGTGTTCCTTGAGGCGTTTCACGTAATTTTCAGCCATCGCCGCAATAACCCCGGCATTGAACCAGCGGTTACGGTCGGCGAAGTTCTCCGGATCGTGCCCCTCCATCCTCATCTGGGCATGCAGCTCGTCCAGCACCATCTTCCACTGGTACTCGTAGCCCAGACGGTGGATCATTTCCGTCACGCCCACCGGCTTGCCGGAACGGTAGTCCGTGCAGGTCATCATATGGAACATCTGCGCCATGACCCAGCGACGGAACAGGCGGCGGTTCGGGACATCGCCCTGGCCGGTGATTTGTCTGAAAATCGGATCGTCATCATCCAGCATGGTCAGCAGCCCGTCCTTGTTGGAGGCGACGCACTCGCCGCCGTTGGCACCCTGCATGGCGAAGAGATGGCTCACATCCACGCCGGCCGCACGGAGCGCCTCGATACGTTCTTTCGCCGTCCTGGGCACTTTTGTCTTCCCGGAGGACGGCGCATCCTGCCCGGCCACTGCCGGGTATACGGTTCCCAGACCGGAGTCTTTTCCGACAACGGTCGCCACTACTGTCTTTTCCTTGTCCGCGATGGCGAACTCTGTCCCGCAGCCGGGACACAAGATTTTTGTCTTTGGTTTCATACTGATTGTTATTTAATGATTGTTGTCCGGTTCCACCCATTCCCGGAGTATCACCAGGTCCCTGTCAGTCCTGCTCTGCCAGAACCAGTGTCCCATCGTCTCGGGATTCCACCTGAAACCTCCCAGTATTTGGCACAGGAGGTACAGTTCCAGCTCGGCTTGCGCCTTGTCCCGGCGTTCACCGTAGAGCATGTCCCCGTCATCGAGGTCTTTCTCCTGCAATGCCTTGAAATACCGGCGTGGCCTGCTTTCGCTGCGCTCCGAGGGCACGGAGTGTTTGTAACGGCGGTACAGTTCCTCCATTTTCGCGAAGAACTCGTTCTCCGTCGAGGGAGGGATTCCCAATTCCCTGTCGCACTTGCCATCCCGTATGATGTATGTACCGTTGATTTTCAGGCTCCGCCGGCGGAAGTCTATCTTGAATTTCGCACCGTTATCGACTGCCCGGACGGTTTCTTGGTATATGGTGTTCATATTCTATTTATGATTTCAAATTATTTGCATTCAAATCGATGGCGCATTACTGTATTGTTCCGATGAATACAGTGTGTCCGTATCCTGAAGCTGGGAATGTCCCAGCCTCAGGGTACTGTACGTACACTGTAGGTTGAATACGATTCCTCGTGCAATATCCGGTTGCGCTACCGTCTTGTCGGTCTCATTCAGGCCGGCACATGGCTTTAACCGCTTGATACGTGCAGCTCTTTCCGCTGGCCCGTGACGCTCATCCGGGTGATAGCCTGGATGGAGGAATTGGCCGCAGGTTATAGAGCTGCACCGTTGAAATCCTGACCTTGACCGACTTCCCCCGTGCTGGGCGTGGTTCTCGAATATGCCGGCACATGACTTTATGCTGTCGATGTCTCCCGTGCAGGAAGCCTTGTGGCGGCGTCGTATGACGTTAGGGATACGACGCCGCGACGGAGGCTTATCAGGACACGGGACGTTGAATGCAATTCCCCGAACCACGTTTCTGTGCTGAAAGAAGGAAAGCTCTCATAATACCGGCACATGGCTTTACGTTTCCGATGTTGCCCGCGTATGCGTCTTCTGCGGAGTCCGAAGGCGATGGTCAGTCGCCTTCAGACTCGGGAAGAAGATGTTTGGACGCGGGATATTCAAACCTATTCCTTGAACTTTCCCGGTGTGCTCCGTGACAGACAACGGGCAGGCGGCACATGGCTTTATCTGTCAGATATTTACAGGTGTGAACCAGAGCTGGCTGGATTCACCGGTTGTTAGACCGGTGAATACGTGACGGTTCTGGTATGCAATGCCTGTAACATTGAATCCTGCCCCATGTCCGTCCGCCGTGTGCCCGGCATATGGTCTACAGCGAGGCTGCCAGTGTGTTGTAGGCCGCCCGGCTGGTCAGAAGGGCGTTGCGCATACAGCCGACAGTCAGGTAGCCCGGTATGTCCCGGCCTGTCTTGCCGCGGTTGGCCTTCACGTTGCGCCCCCGTCCCCGGACGATGCAGCCGTCCGGTCTGGTCCGGACATATCCCAGGCCGCCGATCTTGCACCTGCCCGTCTGAACGGCTCTGAGGCAGTCCATGACAAACTTGTTCAGTTCGTCAAGGTCATTCTTCACGTTGCAGACCGGCAACACCTGTGTCGCCCAGCTGAACTCGCCCTTGTACAGGTAACGGTTCACGGCGTTCACGGCTTTTGCCAGTGTCGTGCCCCGGCAGCGGATTGTCCGCCGTTCGATCTCGTGTTGGAAGGTCTTGATGCGGGATGACGAGAGCGAGACCATGCCGCCCTTGATGCTGAAGCCTAAAAACTTGAACCAGGCATCGGCTGTCAGGTATTCCACTTTCTTGGGATTGAGCCTCATGGATTTCTCTTCCAGACGCTTTTGGAGCGTGGCCATCGCCTTTTCGTAGTCCTCGCCGATAAAAAGCATGTCGTCGGAATACCGGACATAATAGCCGTTCATTTGTGACAGTTCCGCGTCCAGATCGTAGAGCAGCACATCCGCCAGCCAGCTTGCCACGGCGCAACCCTGTTTCAAGGACTGATACCTGCTTTGCAGCCGGTTGTCCCCGTCGAAATAGAGGTCGGAATGGTAATATTTCCTGAGTACGTCTATCAGGGCGGACTGTCCGTGTCTGGCCTCCACCTTGTCGAACGCCTCGTCGATGAACCGTATCGGAACACTGTCGAAGTATTTGGAAAGGTCGGACTTCCAGCCCGGACAGCCGCTCCCGGAGGCTTCTGACATCCGGCGGCTGGCCTCCGCAACCACTTTGCCGCACCCGATACCGGTCTGGTAGGACTTGCACGAGGGGTGCAGCATCTCCGGCATCAGTTCGAAGAGCAGGTCGTTGGCGATGCCCAGTACCACACGGTCCATCGGCTCGTTCACGTACACCGTGCGGAACTCACCGTTGTCCTTGGGTATCTGCGCCGTGTGGGGAGGGGAAATCTCGTATTTTCCCCGGCGCATGGCACCGGCCATTGCCAGCAGGGTACGTTCATCGGCCAGCCGGATAAGCTGGTCCTTGCGGATATCCTTGCCGACCCCTTTCTCGATTGCCTTCGTCCACCGGCCGATGTCGAAGAACATCTGTAATATCTTGTCTTCATTCATGGCACTCAAAACTTTTTTGGGAAAGGATAAAATTCAGGATGTCCATGCCGGATTCTACGTCACATTCCTGCCCGTACTCCTCGCCCGTGTAGTAACTGTAACCCATGATGAAGATTTTCCCGTCTTTCCGGAGCGACGCGTTCGTGATGACCAGTTCCACGGGGTCACGGTCCACGACATGGAGATAGGTCGAGGATTGTTCGCCGTTGTCATCAAGGCTGCCGCCACACTCGGAAAGCAGCTCCACGGACAGGGCGTAACATCTTTCGTTCAGGGCTTTCTCCGCCACGTGATGGCTGTTCATCTCTTCCGTAAGTGTCCGGATGCGGTCACCGCGTCTCTGCTCGGGAACCGGTTCGAAAGCGGCTTCGAACATCCAGGCGGGCATCCATTCGCGGAAGACGGCAGGCCCCAACCGGCATATGCAGACTTCGTCGCTCTCTTTCTCCGCCTTCGGGATATCCACGCCCGAGGCTCGTGCTGCCGCCACGCTCATGCGCTCGAAACCGCCGAGGCAGGAAGGCGCAGATTTTAAACGGTAGGGACGGATGTTCCCCACGGGGACACCCATTGACATGAGTAGCATCCCCTTGAAAGTGTCGGCAACAGGAGTGCCTTGCCGTTTGTTCGTTCTTTTATTCATGTTTTTCTTGTTTTTTGTTCGTACATTATGGTTTCTCACGCGTCCTCCGCAAGGGCCACAAGCCGCTCTTCCGGCAGCAGGAACTCCTCGTCCGTGAAGTAATAACAGATTTTCCGGTCCACGGTCTCCGCCTCGTCCGATATGGGAACGCCGTCTTTTCCGACCAGCGCGTCTTGCAGGCCCGTTACAGAGACCAGGGTTTTGTATTCCCCGTCCGTTCCACGGAACAGGGTCAGTTCCCGGGCGAAATATTCCTTGTCGTCCCACGTGACGATCTCAAACATTTCCGCCGTTTCCGGAAACAGGCGGCACAGGACCGGAAACAGTTTGCAGGCCTTGCTCCGGAGCATCAGGAAGACACATTCCATCAGGCACAGTCCGGTTTCTTTGAGCATGGGCAGCAATACGTCCGTGCCTGCTCCGTTCGCCTCTGCCACTATCAGGGCTTTCCAGTATCCTTCCTGGAATGAGTCCGTCCAGGGGATGAGTTCGGCGGCCCTGACGGAATAGGAAACCGCGATTTCTTCCGGGTTGTCCTCGTCCGTGGGGATCAGTTCTATTCTCGTGTCATCTTCGGCAGGCTCCTTTACCGGCAGGCAGACCTTCATTTTCCGGAACGTGTCCCCGTCCGCCCAGTTGACAAAACCGCCGAATCTTATAAAATCATATCTGCTCATTTGTCATTATTGTTTTCGTTGTTTACTTTACAGTTCTTCCGGCTCTCCATCGTTGATACTCCGGTAGAAACGGTCTCCGTCCGCCCATTTCCTGGCGGCGACAGCCAGCTCGAACGCCTCTTCTATGGAAAGGCCGTCGGCGGGAAGGGCGGCAAGGAGTTCTCCCATGCATACGTCGTTTCCATGATATTCGGCCTTTATACGGTCAAGCGTGACCTTGTTACCGGTTTGTTGCATTTCATTTTCCATCTTTTCTTTGTTTTATTGTTCATCTTTCCAAATGCAGGCATTATAAGAGCAGCCTTCGCCATCCGTATATACGCCATGTTTCACGACGGCTTCTGAAAAATCACTGACTTGCTCGTTGTAAAGCCGGATGACGGTTTTCTTCCCGAGGCTTTTTACATAATCCTCTGCGTAGCGTCCGAACTCTCCGGTGGCAGGATTGTAGAAATCGTACCTTGCACTTCCATAGACAAGGCAGCTGTTGATCATCTCCCTGCATGCAAGTTCCTTTTCCTGCCGGCGTTGCCTTGCATTTTTGGGTTCCCAAAAACCGGGAAGCGCTCTTTTGGCTGTTTCAATCTGTTTTCCTGTCATGTTCAAAAAAGTTCTGTTTTCCAAAATCCGTAATCGGACCCGTCGCCGGGATGAGCACCGAAATAGTGCCCCTCCGGGGAGTGGCTGTCGAGCGTGTCGAACAGCGATTCCAGCAGTCCGGCCGCCTCGTCGCTGTTCCACCATTCAGCATCCTTGTCCTCTTTGGCATGGGCGGGGACGGCATCCATCACCTGCACGTACTCCGGCGTGTCACGGACAACATCCATGAATGCCGGAATCAGGTCCTGCGTGCGCATCGTGCCGTGGGAGATGCTCTCTCCCGGTACGGCATGGATGCGGTTTTGTGTCCTCTCGTCTATGAACATGGCGTTTAGATAAAGGGCAGACGGGTATCTTCCAGCATGGAGGCCAGCGTTTGACACATCTCGTATGAAGCACGGTTGCGGTCGTCAATGCAGCGTGGATCACGCCCTGCCATAGCGGTAATGGAAGCCTTCACCGTCCTGAAAAAGGTTTGTTCCAGTGTCTTGTGGAAATAAGGAAGCGCCTGGGCGAAACGTTCGGGCTTGAAGCCGAAATCGTTCATGGCGTATTCCAATTGCTTGGCCGCCTTGTACTCGCGGCTGTTCTCCAGGCTTTCCGGAATATCGCCGAACTGTGCGGCCCGGAGCTGGCGTTCCAGTTCGATGACCGCCACCGAAAGCAACAGCTTGATGGCTTCCGGGTTGCCGATACCGTGTTTCTGCCCGTCAGCGGTATGGAACTCGATCAGGTTTACACTGCCATTCTCTTGTAATTCTTCGTAGCGCGCGAGGGTTTCGCTGAGCGCTTTTGCTTTCTCTTTATCCATAATTTTATCTGATTTGATTGTTATTGCACACAAGTACGTCCCCGACGATGAAGTCTTTCGACGCCGGGTGATGAGCACGGAATATCCTGCTCGCTTCAAGATTGAGGGACAGGGGGATAAGTTTGCCTTCCTCGTTGACGACCATTGTCGTGTTCCCGTCCAGTTCCACCAGTTCGATGTAACCGCCGACAATCGCCTGCATCTCCTTCAGCGTGAAGTCTGAACCGTTGGCAGGCTGCACGGGTTGGCGTGTTCCGTCCGTTTTGATGATTTCTGTCATTGTCGTTCAGGATTATGTTCTTTGCAGAGTTCGATATGATATTTTCTTTCGGCAAGGAGCCGTTTGTATTTTTCCGGGCTTTCCTCCTTACGCACCGTCGTAGGATTCCCACAGGCAAAGTGTTCCACCATCACGCAGCCGCAGGAGTGTGTGATCTTGATGGAAGTACTGAGGTTTTCTATCTTTGCGCCCTCCTTGGGCACGGCATCACTTTCGATGATGCGCAATTTGTCGAGTGTATCCATGATTATTCTCCCTGCTTTTCCCTGTGCCACGCGTGATACCGCTTCACGGTACGCAGCTGGTTAATGATATGGCTGAAAAGCTCGCGTGAATAGATGCGGTAATGGAACACGGCCGAATACTCGCATACATTGCCGTGAAAGTCCACGTGGGAGCGGTCATCCGCGAAGTCGAACAACTCGCCCTGGATTTCCAGCGTGTATTTGTTTTGCTGCAGCCAGTCGAAAAACTCGAAAATGTCCTTCTTTTGGGAGTAGAAAGTGCAGTATTCGTAGCGGTTTCCGCGCAGGTTCCGCAGCAATGCCGCCATCTCGTCCCGTTCCCGGCGGTCGTCAAATTCGGATCCCGTCCGCGTGGCGAGGTTCTTCAAAAAATACATTTTACCCCCATACCTGAAATGGTACGGTATGTAAGTGACCGTTTTTTTGTACCAACTGACATATTTGACAAAGGACGCTTCCTTGACGATGGCGGGACGGCGGTCCGCCTTCTCCATATGTTCCCGTATCTGACGGGAGATTCCCGCATTGGAAAGGCGTATGGAGCGTTCAGCTTGGAAGAACCGCCCCCGCGAGCGGAAGCAGAACGGATACAGGTCGCCGTAATAAGGTTCCCCGACAAAGAACCAGCCGCTTCCCATGCGTGCCGGCGGCAGGCATTCGAAAAGCTCATAGTAGCGTTCTTCCGTGATTTCCTGGAAAGGCCGGCTGAGTGCCAGGGTATAACGTTTCGCAAGCAGGGATATGCGTCCCGGTGACACGGCGACCAAGTGTGGGTTCTTCTCCCTTTCGCGCAGTTCTTCCAGTGTCTCGCCGCCGTAATCGCTGTGCCGGTCATCCGACATTGACGTGAAGCATGCCCCGTCGAAATAGCGTGAATCGATGATGTATCTCATGGGCACTGGATTAAATGGTTATCTTCAACACCTGACCGGCGGCATATTCGGCATTGCGGGTGAGCTGGCGCTGCCATGCCTGGTTGCGTGGCGCCCACTTGAAAGCGTTACGCTTCAAGGTCGTACGCATATCGGTATCGGGTATTTTGTCGAAGAGGATTTGCAGGCGGTCTTCTTCGAAGTTGTAGACCACCTTGCCGCCATCGAACGGAATCTCACGATTTTCACGGCTTGCCCGTTCCTGCTGCTTTTCCCGCACCTTGCGGACGAGTTCGGGATACTTGAAGATTGAATGGCGTGCCGTGACGACAGGTTTCTTGACTTTGTCGTTCCACTCTCGCAGACGAGCGACGGCACGGTCGATGATTTCCACGTTGCCATGGTTGACATAGGTGGAGAGTCGCCCGGCGAGGTTGCTGACGAAGAGAGCCTGGCTATAGCCTCGTGCCGTACCCGTATCGATACCGTGAATGGTCGAGGCGGCATCGTCGATAAAGGCTTTGACCTTCTGCCACTCCTCCTCGAGACGCTGTTCTTCGGGCTTGGCCGCTTCGGTAGCCTTGCGAATCGCTTCGAGTGCACGTTCTCGCCATTCCCGGAACGCCGTGACGCTCTTGGCGTGGCTGTTGCAGGCCTTTTCGTTGCGGCCCGTGTTGAAGCGTGCAGGTCCCGTAATCATCGCGCTGGCACAACGGCTGTTGGCGGCGATCATGGCAGAAAAATAGCGTTTGTAGTTTTCCATGTAACGTTCCCGCTGCCCCTCGGGCATCGACTGCAAATCCCCGTGCAGTTCCTTTTCGTGCGAGGCGATGTCTGACTCACCCCGCTCGTCGGGTGAGAAGGAGGTGAGGTTGTAGGAGCTGCACGCCTGCTTGAAATATTCTTCCAGATAGCCCGGGTGCGCCACTTCCACAACTTCCCAGTCCTTGAAGTCCGCTGGGGCGAGGATTTCTTCCCTGCCCGGATTCCCTACAAGATGGGAATAGCTGCAATACCCGTGTCTCTTTCCCCTGAAAAGAAACGCTACCGGTTCGCTTTCCGGGGCATCCACACGCCGCACCATGGTCACACGATGGGCATTTTCCTTTGTCAATAATGTTGTTTCCATACCTTTCTTCTTGATTTCGTTATTTGATTGTTTCCGATTTTTATTGTTGCTTCATCCGGGCGGCATGGTCCATTACAGAGGCGAACCCCACCTCGATACCTATCTGGTATCCGCCCTTGATGGTCGATTCCAGCTCCGCCTCGCTTTCGATCAGGGATTCCGAATCATCGGCATAAAGCCTGTACAGGGAGAATACGTCTGCCTCCCATAGCTTCCGGGCATTTTCCGCCGATACAAGCAGCCACACGAAACCGTCCTCACGGGTTACCTTGACGGCGGCTTCGCTATGGCTCAGAGTCCGCCACTCCTTGATGTCCAGTGCCACCCTCCACACGATATACATCAGCGCATCGTGGCGGCTTTTAATATCAGGGGAATCGCACAGGCGGCTGGCCACATCTTTGAGTGTCCGGAAAGAGTCCGCCATGAACTGCTCCACGACATACGGCTTTTCGGCAATGGCGGAACAGGCATCGTCCGCCCTGCCTGATTCCGGCACGGCCTGAATATCCTCCTCTTCAAGGAAGATTTCACGGTGCAGGTAGTCCAAGTAGTAATATGATTTCATTCCGCTTATTCTTTGGGGGTGAAAGTGATTCTCGTGTGCCCGTCATAACCGAAGGACGGTTTCAGGCCGAAGGCTTCGGCATCACTGCTGATGCAGCAGATGTCCCAAATCTCCAACCCTCCGGCGCAGGTTATGACGGTATTGTTTTCAGATATTTGCGGCGACTTGTCTTTCAATGCAGCCCCGCCGCAGATACCGCGTAGAATAACACCACGCTGATGGGTGGTGAGTCCTTTCGTTTCCATAGACCTAATCTTTTGCTTTTACACCGAACATGTTCTCCATTGTACTGGCGAGGGCTTCCTTGAAACCGTCGCTTACGCCCCAGTATTCAAGTAACCCGTTGCCGATGATCTGCATCTGTTCGTCGGTGGGCATATCGCCGTCATACCCGTATTCCTTGAGCAGGGCACGGCTGATGATGACACCTTTTACCTCGTTGATTTTATGTTTCTCTTCCATAGCCGTCAATACATTTTTACCCGCAGACCAGATATCTGCTTTCTCGTTATTTCTGTCATTTTCTTTATCCGTTTATAAAAGCATAGGGGCATTCCGCCCCCATAGTTGTTATTAATTCATATTATTTTGCATGAATTTTTCCGGAACACCTATCCGGCATAGATGTACTTGAGCTTGGGCACTCCGTTCTGGAGCACGGTGAAGGCGTTTTCTTCCACCTGCACGTCCTTTGCCTTTGGCCACCATAACCACGAGAGTTTCCCGTCGGGTTTGAGGAATGCCACGGCATTGCCCTGCACTTTCCCGACCTCACGCACGCCGAGGTCTTTTCCGCCCTCGAACAGCCGGACACACCGCCACTTCGAGCCAAGCGTCATTTTCCGTTTCACGTCTGCTAATGTTCTCATACTCATTGCGTTTTTATTATTGCATATAAATTCTGCATTTCCGGTTGCACCGTCTCAGGCTGTCCGCCGAGAGCGGATAACTGCGGTTCAGATGGTCGGGAAACCCTTCTCGGAACATTAGCTCCGCCGTGGCGTACTCCTTGCACCATTTCCGCCGACGTCTCCCACGGGCAGGTCTCGTTTCCGGCATCCGCCTTTTCGGAGATTTCGGCACACGCCATTTCCCACCGACAAACACCGCTTCATATTCCCGTTGCAACACGCCGCTGCAATACGCCGCCACGCTGACAGCGGGCACACTTCCGAGCTGTCCCGTCGCGGCAAGGCTGTCAAGCGTATCGGTGGCAGCCTTGAAACTGGCAAAGCACCCGTAACCGCGGGTGCGCTTTGCGTCAAACACTTCTATCATATTTATTTGTTTTATTATTGGCACATCCGTTCTCCGCTTCCCCGCATAGGATAACAGCGGAAGCACGGCAGGCGGTTCCGCAGAACGCCAGACCGTGCTTAACCGTGTTATATACAAGGTAGGCACAACGCCTCACGGCGCAAGGAAGTCATATCGGAGGGAATTTTAGAAAAGTGCGGGCATTTCAGGGTGCAATCCTGACACAGTGTATATCAATGCCCGAAAAAGCGCGCACGCCCCGCAGTTTCCGCAGCACGTGTGCGCGTCATGTTACTCGCCATCGTCCCCACTGTCAATTCCGGCGGTGATGTTGCATATCTCCTGCAATGCCGATTCTATCTGCACAAGGTCGTCGATGTCGAACTTCACGGCATCGCAGTCCTTCTCCCACACTTGGCGGGCTATGAAGACGGCATCATGCAGCAACCGCTCGGACTCTTCCAGAGCGGTTTTCAGGTCGTCCACGGTGTACTCCCCGTCCTGCGGCGGAGGTACAGTCCCGGCACCGTTTTTTGCCGGGAAATTCTTTTCACTTATCACGTTACAGTTGCTTTCGCCCGAAATGAAAAGCGCGTATCCGTGGCATACGCCACAAGAACACGCACTTACGACGGCAGATACGAAAAGGGCAGGCAGTCCCACACGTTCAGCGGGCTGCCTGCCGTCCTTTTGCCTTTTTCGGGCAGGTTTCAGTTACTCCGTTGCCCTTATGCCGCCTTTTTGCTTTCGTCGGCAACCGTTCCGGCAGGTTGTTCCGCCACCTTTTCAGCCTTGCCGGTCTTGGTCGTTTTCTCGGCAGGCTTTTCAAGGTTGGCGAGGTTCGGGGCGAAATTCATGGCATTGCGGATAGCCTTTGCAGCGGCATGGATTGTCTTTTGGAAATCACGGTTTGACTTCTCGAGGTCTACTTTGGTCGGCACAAGACCGATACGCGCCCAAACGCTGTCGGTAAGGTCGTACTTCTTGATACGGTTTCCCGACTTCTCGCAGATGATGATTTCCGCAGGGGTTGTGGCACGGAATTTCGAGCGTATGCCGTCGGCATCGGCACGCAGTTTCTTTTCCTCCGCAATGGTGTGCCACATAGTTGCGACCATGTTTTTAATCACACGGAAAATCTCGTTGTCCGACTTGTCGGCAGGCTCAAAGTCCGCACCGAAAAAGTGCTGTGCCGTCTGCACGAGTTCACCGTCCTTGTTGGTAGAGTTGTAAACCAACATGATACCTGCAAACGAACCGATGTTTGCATACTGTTCCTTGTTCAATTTAGAAGTTGCCATAATGATAAAATTTTAGAAACACTGCGCAAAATCACGCATTGCGGGCACTCGGGGAGTCGAACCCCGAACTCTGCACCATAGCGCAAAGTGTGGCATTTCCTGCCACGCGCCCAAAAATTTGCCGTGCATTTCACCCTGCACGGCAAAATTTTTCGTAACTTTGTCGCACTAAAAACGTACCCCATAGCAGGCTATCCAAATGAGCGTATTTTCGGCATATCGTGTATCGGCTTACTCACGTTTCATTCGTGTCGTGGCTCTGCGCTGCTTTACTCCAATTTCGGCAAGACGCTTCTCTGGCACGTCCCGGATCTTTCCCAATCCGGCAGCTAACTGTAAGGTGAGGCATTTAAGCGTTACCACCGAGCTGGGTATTGGGTATAGCATTGGCATATACATTTACCAGCGTCCTCTATGCGGATAGTTTTTACCGCTATCGTGCATTTTATTCCGAGCGCACAAGGGCGCAATTATGGCATTATTTTTACACGTCCTTTTTCCATACAACTCTCGCACTCCCAAATTTGCGTGCTTTGTGTATGCGGTCTAAAAACACGTTTTTAGCCGTTCCAACTTGCTACATTGGTTTGTAGTCCTGCTCGGTGTGGTTATTTAACACCCTATTTAATCGCTCCAAAGCGAACAAGCGAATTTTTGATTTTCCAAGCCTCAAAAATAGGTTTCCCACAAAAAGGGCTTTTTGTTTCTCGCTCTCGGCGGTTTGGTTTGTCTGTTTCTTAAATCTGTTTTTTTACTATCTATTTTTTTATTCGTTTTTCTCCGTACTTGTTTGCCGTTTGTTTGGCTTTCGAGTACATGACTATTATAAAACCGTTTTTCAGAACTGCAAAACTTTTTGAGAAAAAAATTTTTGGAACGTTCCAAAAACAGCCTTTTTGCGAATATGGAACGCACGCGCGCGAAGAGGATTTATAAACAACTGAATATCAATCAAATAGAAAAATTGATTTTCTTTGAAAAAATTTTTTTCCTTTGCAAAAATCAAAAAAGCCCCGTTTCAATGTATGTATAAAATCAAAATCAGTTTTGTCTATTGATTATCAAATTATTAGCTGCTTAAAACGGATAAAATAGGACTGAAAAGATTTTTTTACTTTCAATTTGTAAGCAAAGATAATGTAAAAGACGTTTTTAGGCTTACTTTATACAAAAGTAAACCTAATAAATTATTGATATTCAATGGTGTAATAAAAATAAAAAGATTAGGGAGGGTGTACCCTCGGGTGCGGATTCGGTCTCTGTCCTCGGGCCGTTTTTTCAAGTCCGGTTTTCCAAAATGGCTCAAAATGCGGCTTTCGGATTGAAACTGTAAGCAGGTATCAAAAAATATACAGTAAAGTACTTGTATTTATCATGGTTGCTTAAGGTGCTGGTGTTCACCATGTCCCATATTTTTGAAATATTCTCATTTGTGGATGCCTGTCCTTTCAATTTTCACGGGTGTACAGACTTTCTGCACGATTTCCGGGTTCCGGCTTGAAGTTGTTTTTTAGATACGCTGAAAACGCATCAAAAAATATATAGAGACACGTCGGTATATTGACTGTTCTTAACCGGATTGGACGACGGAAAAGGAGGATGTGTATTCCTGTCATTCAGTATGTTCGGATATGCTTTTCACAATCGGACAATCTTGTAATGTTTTGTTCCTTAATCATATAGAATATACAGAACGAAGCTATCCACATGGATTCCGACTTATTTGTACGGTTTTTGTGACTTTATACAGGAAACCGTGGAAATGCAGAAGAAATGGGGTTCAGTCACCTGCCTTTTTGGTGAATTATACGTATATTTGCCGTATTGTATCCACTTATGTATGAAGTATGGCATTTTGCTGTTACAGGAAATATCTGGATAAAGAATCGAAAGAATGGAATCATATCATAAGAAGAAAATCGGGAGTATTCCGAAAGACAGCACGGGTGGGTCGTCCATTCGCAAGGGAATGGTCGTCTTCAACGGTGGGACATCGGAAACCGGACTTGTGGGAGATGTCACGGGTAATTGCGTGTCGGTTCCGGTAAGGATGACTGCGGGCAGAGAACTCGTTACCGATGACGCGGTCATGTTTCTGAATGATTGCCGGGAAGCGAGCGCAGAGCAAAAGATTGCCCTCCAACGCCTGCTGAACGAAGGCCATCTTGCATGGGACAAGCGCCGGGGTGTATGTTCGGAATCTCTCTATGCTCCCAAAGACGGACAGTTGGTAAAACTCAGTATCCTGGATGAGCATGTAATACTGGGGGCTTTCAAGGAAATCGACGCAAAAGGACGTGTTGTGCTGTATTGCCTGCTGGACGAAGACGGGAGCCTGCGCTATTCCCTGCATGAAACAGTCGGGTACGCGGTGAATCTCCAGATACTGCCTATCGGAACCAGTGGCCGTAGCAGGCTTTCCGATGCTCTACGCCAGAAAGGGCTTGCATGGAACGGACGGCTGAAGGAACTCGAACGGCTGGCAACACGTGTCAGACGCGGTGACAAGTACTATTACCTGAATGACATACTGGAAATCCGTGAATGCAGGGACAACAACAGGCCGGCGGACAGGAAACGGTTGGAATGCGGGAACTATTTCATGGAGCGGAGGGATGCCGAACTGGTACGTGACTGCGTGCGCTCTGTCGTAAGGCTGAACCGCGACAAGGATGCCAGACGGTAAGAGGGTGACGGTATAAGGTATTCGTTCTGTTTCTCTCTCTTGTATCTGGGGAGGAAGTGGTCCTTTAATCCTCATCTTATCCGTTTTCAACACTTTCCGATTCAAAAAAACAAAAAAACAGACGGCGTGCCGTCTGTCATGATTTGTTTCTTTTTTGGTATCTTTTTTCTTTGCGTCAAAGAAAAAAGTACATCTTTCTTCTTTCTTCTTGTATAATACTACTTATAGTATTGTTGCTACATTTGTAACACCCCTCCTGTCAGATACACGGTACATTTGTACCACATTGAGGGGAAAGATGTGGCGAATTTCGCGTCTTTCCACCCAAATTCCACTATCGGGAGCATGAATCGCAAGCCGATGTTGCCGCTTCGGAAAATTGCAGTCGCCTTTTGCAGGGCAGCATTGCAAGAACGAAAACGGTCTGATTTTCACGTGCAGGAAAATAACCGCAAAAAGAGATCCGATAAAACATCTATATATGAAAAATATCCCCTATATTTGCATGAAATTTACATATAACTGCGATATAATATGATTATTCAGTTCACAGTCGAAAATTTCCTTTCGTTCAAGGAGCCGGCGACCTTGTCTTTGGCTGCTTCCGCGCTGAAAGAAAAACAGACCCGGTCCGATGAGATTGTTTTTGAGCTTGAAGGTACGAACCTCTCTTTGCTGAAGAGTGCGGTCATCTACGGGGCCAATGCCAGCGGGAAATCGAATCTGGTCAAAGCACTCGATTTCTTCAAATGGTTTGTCATCAATTCCTCCAAAGGCGTGCAGTCCGGCGAAAGCATACGGGTGGAAAGTTTCCGTCTCAACCGGAGGACGGAACAGGAGCCCAGTTATTTTGAGGCGGTCTTTGCCGACGAAACGGTCCAATACCGCTATGGGTTCGAAGTCGATGAAAAACGTGTACACCGGGAGTGGCTTTATCAAAAGGGCAACAAGCGCAAGGCAAAGGAGGTGGAACTGTTCCTGCGTGACGGCGATGAGTATGAACTGCATCCCAAATTTTCGGTCGGCAAAGAGGTTGTCGCCAAAAAAATGGTGCGCGACAATGCGCTGCTTCTTTCCGTGGCAGCACAGTTCAACGAAAGCGTCTCGGTGGAAATCATGGGATGGTTGGCCAACACCACGATTGTTCTTGGCAGCAGCGACGAGCGGATTTGGGAAATGGCGATAGCCCAGATCGATGATCCGTCCATGAAAAGGCGTATTGTGGAGTTTGCCCGGTTTGCAGACTTCGGAATCGACGACATACGCAAGGTTGACAATACAGTCATCAGTTCACACCAGCAATATGACGAGGAGGGCAACGCCACGAAGACGGTCACTTTCCCGTTCCGCGTAAACGAGTCGGAGGGTACGATCAAATACTTCTCGCTGGCTTATCCTATAATCGACGCGTTGGATCATGGCAAAAGGCTGGTTGTCGACGAGTTCGACTCGAAAATGCACCCTCTGTTGACCAGTCGCATCATCGGGCTGTTCAATTCCAGAGTGACAAATCCCAGGAATGCACAGTTGATTTTCACGACACATGACACCAACCTGCTTAATGCAAGCCTGTTCCGCAGGGATCAGATCTGGTTTACACAGAAAGATTCGTTTGGAGCCTCGGAACTCTATTCGTTGGCGGAATACAAGGTTCGCAACAGTGCACCTTTCGAAAAGGAGTACCTGATGGGGAAATATGGCGGTATCCCTGTCATCGGCCAGTTTGAACGGTTATTTGACCTGAGGGAGGAAGAATATGGCAGCACGGACGAACAAGCGTGATCCACGCGCGGCACGGACACTCAGGCGTATCAGTTTTGTCCGTGAGGTCAAACAATCCTTCCTGATCATCTGCGAGGGGGTAAATACGGAACCGGATTATTTCAATGCATTTCGCCTGACTTCCGCCAATATTAAAGCGGTAGGCCAGGGACTCAATACGGTAGGTCTTGTCCAAAAGGCTTTACGGATGAAAGAAGAAGAGCGGAAGAAAGGACGCGAGTATGACCAGTGCTGGGTGGTATTTGACAAGGATGACTTTCCCGATCGGGATTTCAACCGGGCTATCGGTATGGCGGAAGCCGGTGGCATGAGGGTGGCATACAGCAACCAGGCTTTCGAGTATTGGTTCTTGCTGCACTATAACCTGGTACAAGGCCCGATGCACAGAAATCAATATGAAACAAAGCTATCCGGCTTGTTGGGCTTCTCCTACAACAAGGAAGCCGGTACAGGCGGTCGTGTTTTCAGGGAGCTGGGCGGTAAACAGGCTCAGGCCATCACGAACGCAAAAGCCGTATTGCGCCGAATGGAGGGAATACCGCCGGCACAGGCGGAATCTTCGACAACGGTGCATCTTCTTGTGGAAGAACTGAATAAGTATATTTAGCATATTCTGTCGTTTGCCCGGATAATATTGTACCCGGCTACCACCTCCTTCCGGTTTTATCGGATTTTATGTCGCAAAAACACAAAAACAGACGGCAAATCACAACGATGCCGTCTGTTTTTATTCATTTACGTTCCGTGGACAGATACGCTCAAACTTTTCGGTGTCTCTCTTTCCATTGGCTGACCTCTTCGTCAGAGACGGATGCCACGGTCCTTTTTTCCACATCGAACATCCGATGACAGAATGCCCTGGTAGAAAAAGGATTTCCAAGTTCCGCCAATATCCCTACAAGCCGGTTGTAGGAATCCATGTGCCACAGGTAATCGTACATCCCGCTGACCGGCACCCGTTCAAGCAATCCCATACGCGTTGTCTTTTCCACGCACTTGTCGAAAATCCGCGAACCCATCTCCATGTTCTCCATGTAGTACCGCTTGCTGCGCAAGGTGTCGTAACCTTTTTCACGCAGGCGTGTACGGTCTGCCATGTACAGCATGAAGATGACCTCTTCCGGGGTGAACGCGCCGACCAGCCCGGTGAAGCATTTCATAAACGGTATCACGTGTTGCCTTTTGTCGTCATTCCCTTTCATGTCCGTTTTCGCGTTCGTTCGTCCGTAATGTTTCCGCTTCCCCGTCATCCTTAATCGACGGATTGACATAGAACTGGCATATCCTGCCGTTTATCATCGGTTTATACACGGCGTATCCCAGTTTTTTGGCGTAACGCCCCACGGATACGCGGTTGGCGAACTTGCCGGTATGTTCCGTCAGGTGTTCCGACATCTCCCCGACGGTCATTCTGCTTTTCAGTTTCATATCATTCGCGTTTAAATGTTTTCCTGATAAAGGATAGCCGCGACTAATACGAACTGTTTGCAAATGGTATGAATTAATAAGAGGCGGTTCCATGAAATCGGCAAAGGAGGAATCAACCGGTTATACTGATACTTCATTCATGAAACCGTCCCTCATCTATTTTCCCATTATCCGGACAATCTCCCGTATCGTGTCGAAGTTCCGCTCGTCCAGCCATTCTTTGGCCACGTTCCACGAGAGCGACATTCCGAACTTCAGGTTCTCCATGGTGATGGTATGGTGCGACAACCTGCCTTCAGTGGGCTTGAGCCCTGCCGCATGCAGTTCACACAGTCCGTCCTGAAAGAACGTGCACCCGCCTGCTTCCTGTTTCGCCTGTACCATCGGCACGATATACGGGATTTTTCCTAACAGCAGGCCTACCGCCCACCGAGTGGGTGCAAGACGCTCCCTGTATCCGGCTTTCAGCAACCGGAGGATGTCTTCCGGCGTACCGAGGCACGGTATCCGGCATTGCTGCCTGCACAGACGGCAACGGCACTCTACCGGCCGTCTTCCTGTCTTGCGGATGATCCGCTGTAATGCCGTTTCCATCGCTATGCACCCGGTGGGCAGTATTCAGGGTTCCTCTTGCGCCACAGTTCTATGATACACTCCCGTCCGGCCTGTGTCCATCGTTTGGTGGATCCGAAAGTATATACCTTGCCCCGGCTGTTCTCCCACGTGTAAGGCACATCGCATTGCCAGGCCCGGCAGGAAGGAAAGACCACCCATTGCCGCTTCTCGTACTTGCAGATGCCCTCTTCGGCAAGGAACTGGTGCAACTGTCGCGGCGATATGCCGAGTTCGTCAGCGATGCGCGTGCTCTTGAACCAGTCCCTGTTCTCGATAAACTCCTCGTAGAATACGATTTTCGGCAGGGATTCACTCACCACCTTCCGCAGTTCCAGAATCAGTCTCGTCGCCGATTCCATATCCTGCGGCATGGGACAATCCATACAGGGCAGACCGGGTGCCGCCACCCTGGGGCGTTCGCGTACGATTGTCTTCCCTCGTTTCACGGAGAGTTTGCCGATAGCCTCGCCCAACCATTCCGCCAAAGACAGGTCAGGGGCGATCCATCTGGCCAACGGTATGACAAGCGGTGATTCCAACCAGGTCGCACCGTGCCCCCGCCCCCGTGTGGTGAAGACTTGCGACTCGTATTTCCCGGTATGTCCGTTGCCGGCCATTTCCCTGCGGAGCATATCCGTGGAAGCGATGCGTAGCCATTCAGACGGGATTTTCCCGAAGTGCATCGTGATCTGCGTGGCGTTGACCATCAGCTTGTCGCCGACACGCCGGAACGTGACGGGGAACCCTTCCTCGAAGTGCATGACGATGTCGTCCTGCGGGACGGCGTGCAGCTCCCCGGCTTCCAGTTCCAGAAGCTTGTTGCCCCACACTTCCAATTCATCAAGCAGGTCACGGGGTATAATAGTCTCCTTGCGTACCAGTTGTAAAAGCCGGCGCATATCGATGGGACGGAAACCCCACTGTTCCCTGCCGTTTTTCCGGAAACTGATTTTCAATGCCGTCGGGCAAACACGGGCGATGGCGCCGTTTTCAAGCAGTTCGTCCCGCTTGAGTATATCGCATATATCCACGGCGCAGATATGGAGCTGGCCGTTATGGTTCCGGGAAACCCTTATGTTCCAGTCCCGGAACGGAACATTCCTATTTTCCCTCATAGGTATTTCCTCCTTTCTTTTGGTTATCAGACTTACGTTTGTTTTCAAGCAAGGCTCTCTTATGTGCCATCTTGCGCACCGGATAGTACGTGCGTTTCTCGCCGCAAAGGGCGTCATAATCTTTCAGCATCAGTGTGCCGAGGTCGGCCAGCTCGATTTCCACATCCGGATGCAGATGCCTGAAATAGAGTCCGCCGCTGCATACATACTTGCCCGTGCAACAGAATGAGATAGCCTGCAAGTTGCCTTTTGTCAATTCCGCCGCGCTGTGCAGCGAGCGCGTGACCGCTACAAGAACCTGTGCCCCGTTGAAGATGAGCACCATCTTGGGTCGTTTAAATGTGCTGCGTCTCATGTTGTTCTAAAATTTGCGTTAATTCCTCCTTTGTAAATCTAAGACCGGCAGCCTGTACCAGCCAAGTGTCTGAAACCGTAAATCCACCGGACAGCAGTTCGTCCACGCGCTCCAGAAGGTAGACACCGAACGCGGGATCGATGTAAACGACAAATAATAGAGCCAGACATTCATCAATTAACAGGTGTCCCGACGCCTCGTCACGGATGATCATCTTTTCCCTGTCTATTCCGTAGGCGTCTGCCAACGCCGTTGCCCAGTGATGGAAAGCGACACGGAAATCACGGACATTATGCCGGCGTGCATCTCCTTTGGCCTGGATGAAGCGTGTCGCGTCGAAATAGACCGGTCCGTCTTCCCGTAACGTTCCGAAAAGCAGATCGGGGAACTCCCTGTACCGGATTATCCGGCAGGGAATCTTTTCTTCTTTCATGTTCTCTTTTTCATTGTTCTTGGATTTGTATCTAACGTGGTGCAAAGATATATCTTTTTAATATGAAATACACTATAAATATATACATAAATTACACTTTTAATAAATTGTTAATCACTGATAATAAGATATTTACAACATAAATAAAACCGAAATATCTATATATTTAAGTTGTATATTTCGGTTTGTAAATCAAGCATTAAGAGTCCCGTTCTCCATATATTCTTTTAGCCGTAAAAACCTCTCTTGAGGATTGTCTCTACTCTTTGAACAAGAAACAAAAAAATTATGGCTACATCGGACAAATCATTTAACGGGGAACTCTTGGAGAGTATTTTTAAGACCTCCAAAAAGACAATTCAGGAGTATGTCCGCGAAATCGAGCGCAACAACCGCTACCGTTCATGCCGTCAGGATACCGGCTCGGGATATATTCTCGATGACCGCGCCCGGCTCATTGACCTGTATGAAGCCTGCCTGCAACAGGACGCTCATATACGTTCCGTTGTCGAGACACTGGAAAGCCAGATTCTCGGCGACCGCTATATGCTTGCCCGTGTAAACGAAAAGGGAAAATACATCAAGGACGTGGCGAACTCCCTGAAGATACAGGGTTCGCAGTTCGACAAGATAATCAAGGGCATAGTGGAATCCAAGCTCTACGGGTACACCCTGCTTGAAATCATGCCGCATACTGACCCCAGAACGGGCAGGCTGGCGGAAGTCAACATCATCGAACGGCGTAATGTGTTGCCGGACCAGAAAACGGTACTGAAGCGGCAGGGACTGTGGGAGCCGCATTGGGATTTACATGACCCGGCATATTACCGTTGTTATGTACTGGTAAACTCCGGCGACTTGGGACTTTTTTCCGCCACGACCCCTTTGATACTGGCCAAGAAATTCACGGTGGCCAACTATGTGAACTTTTCCCATACTTACGGACAGCCGATTATCCACGGAAAGACGGTCAGCGAGAGCAACGCCGACCGCAAGAGGCTGGCTAACGAGATAGCCAACGCGGCACAGAACAAGGTGGTGGTTACCGGCATTGAGGACGAGGTCGATATCAAGACATTCACCATGTCCAACTCGGAAAAGATATATACCGGGCTTATCGAGTTTGTGAACAAGGAAGTTGCCAACCTCGTGCTCGGCTCCGAGTCGATGGCCGGAGGGATGCAGTCGTACGTGGGTTCCACGAAAGCACACCAGGACATTTTCCGCGACCGTATCGAAGTCTACCGTCGGTATATCGAAAACGTCATGAACGAGGAGATAATCCCCCGCCTGGTGGCTATCGGGTATATCCCCGGAGGATTGGAGTTCCGGTATTCGAACCGGATAGAGATGAGCAACGAGGACCGCATCAAGCTCTATTCGCTGATCACGGACAAATATGAAGTGGCGGCCGATGAGATCGAGAAAGAGTTCGGTATCAATGTGGGCCGGCAGCTCAATGTTATCCCGGGATTAGGTTTCGGAGCCGAAGGCGGCTCATCCGGTCTCAGCCACAACGACCGGGGCATCATGTCGGACGAGGAGTATTTCCGGCGTTACGGACGCCCCCGGGGGGCGAAGGTCGGAAATTTTCTGCGGGGAGCGGAATAGAAGCCCGTCTTCCGCTCCCGGACAACGCTCCGTTCAGGGCTGTCAGGGCATCTGCAACCACGGAATCCGATACGGAAAAGGAGTATCGTGTCATTTTCGATGCATTCCGCAGGCTGATCCTCTATTGGGAGAACAGCGCGGAACGTCTCGACATTATAGAGGACATCATCACCCTGCGTGCCTCTTTCCTCATAGACCGTGCGCTGACAGGTCTGCGAATCGACATGGACCGGGCATTGGAGATACTGAAAAATCACAACTCCTTTACAACAGAGAGGGAACGGCAGCAGCGTGACATCCTGATTGCAGCTATAGACAACCTGGTGGATTTTGCCGCGGCAGAGGAGTATGCCATGCTCGGGGAACTGCCCGAGACAGCGGATGAACAGGACATGGAAGCACACGAAAAGATATGCCGCAGGTATAACCTCGTCCATGCGGAGGAAGAGAACAACCAGGTATTCTTCGCGGCCTCGATGGCCGCATGGTGGATGGCGGTGGATATGGATACCGTGCTTACCTACATGACACAAGGCGATGAACGGGTACGTGCCTGGCATCTTTCATTGGAAGGGATTTCCTTCCGCAAATCCGAGTTTCCTCCGGAGCTGATACCGCCGATCGAATGGGGATGCCGCTGCTTTCTGGTCGCGGAGGGGTTCGCCGCTGTCCGGGCGGCTTTGCCGGATAAGGGAGACTATCTGGAAAAGGTGGATCCGGTCTTCCGGGAGAGCCTGGCAACCGGCGGGCGTATCTTTTCCGATGCGCACCGCTATTTCTCCGTCCCGCTTCCGGGTTACATGAATGATATTGTGAAACGCATTAAAGGAAAGTTCGCCTATGCCCAAGATAACGCTTGATGAGTTTTGCAGCCACTGGGTAAGCAGGACCAGTACGCGCGTCATGGCCAGCCGGCTGGAGTTCAACGTATTCGACTTCGCAACTGCTGCCGGTGACTATACCAGGCAGCAGTTCGTGTCCTCATTCGCTTCGGGGGGATTCAACGGTAGCAAATGGGCGCCTCGTACCTCCAAATGGGGAAAGAGGTTCACCCATCCTCTCATGAACGATACGGGGACTCTGGCCCGGAGCATACAGTCGGAAGCCGGCCGGACAGACATAGTGGGACGGCGTTCGGACCGTACGCGCATCTTCCGGAAAGGCGCCAGGTATTGCATGTGGACTACGGAAAAGAGCTTTCCAGTCAAGGGCAAGCGGGGACGCAGCAAGGAGCGTTACGGGCATTATGCCGCCATACACAATACCGATCCGAAGTTCGGGCTGTACACGGTAAACCAGTATTCCACGCGCCGTCCCGTACACCGGCAGTTCATCGGATTCTCACCGAAGACGGACGACTATATCGCCGCCCATTTCATAGATATGATTTTTAAAGGATTTCCACACCAGCCGTTATGATAAAAGACAAACACCCAGCACCACAGCCCGCACAACCGTCGGCACCGGCGGAGAGCCTGCCTGAAGAAGTTTCCGCGAACCCTTTCGTGGAGATATACCGGGCCGTTAAGCGGGCTGTCCTGACCCTGCGGGAGAATCCGGACGACCCGTTGTCGCCGCCCCTGTTCAAAACCGTCGCTATCGACAACGGCCAGTTCGCCCGCATTGTCCGTGACGATAACACGGAGTATGAGACTGTGTTCCCTGCCGTGTTCATCCACTTTATCAACGTGAGGTACCTGGTACAGCAACAGCGTATCGGTGAGGGACGCGCCACCATGCGCGTGCGGTTTATCTTGAATACGCTCAACAATGCGGACGAAGACAAGGAATGCGAGGCGTTTCTGGTCTTCCAGCGGCTCAATGTAGCCATACAGGATGCCAAGAACCATGAGCCGGCGCTGAGCGAGCGGTGCAACCTGACCTATTTCGACATGCCGCTTTCAACCAATATGTTGCAGGCGTACTGGATAGACTACGAGGTATGGTTCAGGGAATCTTCCGCGTGGAAATACAGGGACTGGGTAAAAAGGTATGTGGTCATGCCCCCGTTCACCCAACACAGCGATGCGCCGCAACATGACAGCGGCGGACACGGCTTCCATCCGCGTCCGGAACATGACGAAGTATCTGGTTTTTCGGATACCGGATCGGAAAATTGAAATCCATGCAGGAGATTTATCCGCACTGCGTATAAACAGACATGAATCAGCAGATAATACAAGACTCATGATACATTTTCTGTACTTGCTGAATTTAGAATGTTCAGCATGCCGGTCTTGATACAAATAGTTGCAACCGGTCTGTAATTTGAACAATCTATTATACTGTAAAGATAATCGCATTTCCATAAATGGATGGATTCTCATATTTCCACTTCCATAAATAGCAGTGCAAAACCTTTTCTTTTTCCACCGCCTACTCTTGTTCAAATAACCCTTGCATATGGATATGAACACACTTCAATATGTCGTCGGAGAGGCGAAGGCAGGCCAGCCGGCTGTTATCCGTTTCTTCGGTCGCGTGACGGAAGAGACGACCTCACGTTTCAATGACGAGTTCGACTTTTTGGAAAATATCATCCGTCCCTCCTGTATCCGCGTGTTGATCAACTCGGAGGGCGGCAGTGTCCTTTACGGCATGTCCACCTATTCCACCATCGCCAATGCCACGGTGGATACGGAATGTATCATCGAAGGGGTCGCGGCATCGATGGCCTCCATCATCTGGGCGGCGGGCAAGCGTTCTCTCATGCGTGATTATGCCATACTGATGATTCATAACCCGATGTTGCCGGACGATGACGGAGGGGAACCGTCGGACATGGTAACGGCTTTTACCAAACAGATCGAGACGATTTACCGGAAACGGTTCGGCCTGAAAGCGGAGCATGTGCGGGCCATCATGGACGGACAGGCAGGAAAGGACGGGACCTATTTCGACGCACAGGCTGCCGTCAAGGCCGGCATCATACCTGCGGAGCATGTCATCCATACCTCGAAGCAGCTTTGCCGTAAAGTGCATGACGAGATAGAAGGATTGACCGATACGGCCGCCATCCAGGAACTGATGAGCCGTGTCAGCGCGGGAAATAAACCTTTCAAAGGCATTGAACCTACTCTTACAGAAACGGAAAACGATATGGCAAACGAAAACAAGACACAAGGCTTTGAGTACGGGGCGATTGCAGCCTCGCTGGGCATGAAGGACGGTGAGGTCAAGGACGTGATGGCACGTATCTCTGAACTGGCCGCGATGGAACCCAAATACAGAGAAATACAGAAATCACTGAGCGACGCGCAGACCGTCATCGCCGGAAAAGACGCCTCCATCCGGAACTTGCAGACAGACCTGGCCGCAGCGACGGCACGCCTTTCCGCCTACGAGCAGAAAGAGAAGGACGAGCAGGCTTCCCGTATCGAGACATTGGTGGAGAATGCCATTGCAGAAGGCAAGATTGACCGTGAGGCGAAAACGCAGTGGGTGGAGATGGCCGGTTCCAACTTCGAGTTGGCGGAAAGCACGCTGGCTTCCATTCCCGCGCGGGAGAAAATCTCGAAGGAAATCGCCGATGACCCTGCCAACATCCAGGCCACGGCGGAAGCGACAAAGACCGCCGAACAGCTGATGGCCGAGAAGGTGGCGGAAGTGGTCGGTGCGGATTTCAAGTTCCGAAAGCTCTGACAGACTATCCGCGGGCGTCCGCCCGATTTTAACTGACATGCCGGAGACCGCAGTGTCTCGCGCGGAAACAGCAGGTATCCGCCAGTCGGCCGAGTTTCATTCTTCAACGGAAAACTTAAAACGACAATGGCTGATACAGTAAACTTTCTTCAAAACGGGTATAGCGGCGAAGTACTTGAGGACTTGCTGACCTATACCGTGCAGGGCAATGATACGGTCCGCGAGGGACTGATTCATATCAAGACGGGCATCCAGCACCGCTATACGCTTCCTGCCATCAAGCTGGGCAACATTATCCAGGACAACGTGCCGACCCCACAACCCATCCACGGAGCCAAGGGCGATGACGGCACGAACGAGTACCAGTTCACCGAACGCCATCTTGAGCCGTCCGATTTTATGGTCTATCTCGAGTTTAACCCGAGGGACTACGAGAAGTACTGGCGTTTCGCGCAGCCGGAAGGCAATCTCGTGTTCCGCGAGCTCGACCCGAAAATCCAGGCGACGATGCTCCGTCTCCTTATGGACAAGAAAAACGAGTATATCGGAAACGCCATCTGGACTTCCGCCCGCGGAGGAGAGACGGTGGCCAAGATTACCGCACCGGAAGGCTGCACGAAAATCGGAGCCAACAAGGAGAAATATTTTGACGGGGTCATCAAACGGATCCTCGACAATGTGAACTCCTCCGATGCCGAGGTGGTTGCCGGAGGGCAGTGCATCATTTCGGGAACGACCGAGCTGACGGACGGGGCCGCGGTGGAGGCGGCGCTCTATGCGATGTGGAGGAAATGTCCGAAGCAGATCCGAAAGAAGACATCTCTGACCTTTGTGGTCGGATGGGACGCCTGGGACGCGTATGACCAATATATCTCGGACAAGCAGGTCAAGTATTCCGAGAATACCGAGGTCAACCGCTATCGCTTCAAGGGCAAGCGCATCGTCCCGGTCGTGGGAATCCCCGAACACACGATGGTGCTCGGCGAGTTCTCCACCGGCATGGACTCCAACCTGTGGATGGGGGTGGATTACGCGAACGACACGGACATCCTGAAAATCGACCGTCTGCAGGCCAACTCCGAGCTGTTCTTTTTCCAGATGCGCATGAAAATGGACGTGAACATCGTCCGCCCGGCGGAGATCGTGGTCCATACCGCCTACAAGAAGAGCGAATAACACACCTTTCTTCATTCTCAATATCCACCCGGGGAGCGGAGGCAAGGCCCCGTTCCCCATTTTCATTCTACTGTTATGGCAAAGAAAATCAACACGGAGGAAACTCCGCAGACAGACAACAATAATATTCCTGCACCGGAGGCTCAGGCGGTGCCCGTTCCGGAAACGGCATCGGAAAACCTCGGGACAGGCGGCGAGACTGAAGACAGGCTGCCGGCCAAGACCGCGGGGAAAGGGAATGCAGGGTCGGAGGAGACGACAGAGCCTCACATCCTGTCCCTGTTGAAAAAGTTCCCGGCATATCCGTCGCTGTACATCGACACGCACGGAGGAACCTATGCGCCGGACACGGCGGCCGCCATCAGGGGCAAGGCCGTACTCTACAGGAATCCTTTCTACAACGAACTTAAAAAGAAATCATAATGGCACTCGGTAATGTATTTATCAAGGATGTGGACGGCAATATTCCTTACGATACCGGCTCGTCGGGCGAGAAGGTGACGGGACTGCTGTTCGACGTGTCCCTCCAGCCGACGCTTTTCACGGAGGGGTATGGTAAAACCAATGAGACCAGGCTCAAGCCTGGCGATGTCTGCTACATCACCTCGTTCAAGTCCGCCGTGAACGACTTCGGTATCATCGAACGTGTGGAGGCAACCGACGAGGAGGAGATGAATGTCAATTTCCTGCACGGCATCCCGGCATACCATATCCGTGAATTTTTCCGCATGTCCGGCAATCCGGGCGGTTCAGGAAAACTCTACGTGATGTTCGCGGACTGTTCGGCGAACTGGGATGCGCTGGAAATCATGCAGCGTGCTGCCGGGGGTATGATCAACCAGATAGGCATATGGACGGAACAGCCGCTGTGGAAAGCGAACGGCGCATCGGAACAATACAACCTCAATCTGGTAAAGGGGCTCAACGACGTGGCCGTGGGGCTTGCGGAGCAGAACCAGCCGCTCTCGCTCATCCTTTCCGCCAATCCTTCCAATACGGGGGCGGATACGACTGAGGGGCGTCAGATTGACCTGAATAAAATACCTTCATGCATCTGTGAATCAAGCCGTATCAGCTGTATATTCGGCCAGGCGCATCACGAAAAGATCTCCACGATGCAGATGTGCAACAGGAACCATACGCCCGTGGGATTTTTGGGAGCGGTTATGGGAGCCATAGCAAAGGCCAACGTGCACGAATCCATCGCATGGGTCAAGCAGTTCAATCTCTTCGCGGACGATTTCCAGGAAATAGAGTTGGGGTTCGGGGACATCAACCTCGACGAGGCAGAGGAGAACTTCCTCAGCCTGAACCGGTACGAGTCACTCTCCCCGTCACTGCTGGACGAACTCGACGATAAGGGGTATATTTTTCCCATCAAGTATGCCGGCCGCGAGAACGGGATCTACATCTCGAAAGACCAGACATGCTCACATGGGGATTTCCGTACCATTGCCCGGAACCGCACCATCAACAAGAGCCGCCGTGCCGTGCGTGCAGCCCTGCTGCCGTATGTGAACTCACCGCTGATGGTCAATCCTTCAACCGGGTTCCTCGCCCCGTCGAAGATTACAGCTTTCAAGACACTCATCGGGGATATACTGGCCAAGATGCAGGCGGCGCAGGAAATTTCAGGATACGCCGTCACTATCGACCCGAACCAGAACGTGTTGGTGGACGACACGCTGCGCATCTCCTATGTCCTTGTCCCGGTGGGCGTGGCCGTGAAGATTTATGTAGAGGAAGGACTGTCATTAACCGCAAATAAGACATAGCATATGGCAATAATCAACAATGTAGCATACTCGTGGTCGATGATAACCCTGTCATCGACCGCCCTGGGAATCGATGAAGGTTCCACGACCCTTGAAGGCGTGTCGGCCATCAAATGGTCGAAGAAGCGCAAGGTCGAAAGTAACTACGGCATGGGAGGACGGCCGGTGTCGAGGGGGTTCGGGAACATTACCTATACGGCGAGCATCACGATGGACTATGCCACGCAACAGCTGTTGCGTTCGGTGTACGGCTCGCTGCTCGAAATCGGCGAGTTCGACCTGATTATCAGCTTTGCCAACCCGATGGCCGGCGAGGACTGGACAACGACGACCGTAACGCTCAAAGGTTGCATCTTCACGGAGGATTGTCTCGAGTCACAGCAGGATGATACCAATATCACCCATGAATTCGATCTCAACCCGTTCGATATCCAAATCGGCTCGGGTGATACAATCTAAGCTGTCATGGATGTAACTTTCGAGGGGAAATCTTCTACCGGAAAGAACGAATGGCTCACGCCTCCCTGCCTGCTTCGGAGGCTGGGGCCGTTCGATTTGGATCCGTGTTCGCCCGTAAACCGCCCATGGGATACGGCGCGACATCACTATACCATTGAGGATGACGGCCTGCAACAACCCTGGTTCGGACGTGTGTTCTGCAATCCTCCCTATGACACTGCACTGATTGTCCGGTTTATCCGCAGGTGTGTCGAACACAGGAATGCCGTCGCGCTCACTTTTGCCCGCACGGACACGCGCCTGTTCCACGAACTGATATTCCCAAACGCCGATTCAATACTCTTTATCAAGGGACGGCTCAGTTTTTACCATGTTACGGGGGAACAGGGTGGTACGGCCGGAGCGCCGTCATGCCTGATCGCCTTCAACAAAGAAAATACCGCGGTTCTGGAAACATGCGGTATCGACGGGAAGTTGGTGAAGCCACGACTTCAATAGTCAACCATAAATTTGTTACATAATAACCCGTCTGTTTGCCGGATATTGACCTTGGCTGACAGACGGGATTTATGTATGGCAGACTTAAATCGAAATATGCGCTTCCTTATCGAATGACGTATGCTCGTTACTGAACACATAGCCCAACTGGTTGCATATGCACCGGGTGTTTCCGATGACCTTATTGATATTGCGGTGCGAGTGGCCATATATCCAGTATTCAATCGGGCTGTCTGCAATGAAACCGCCAAGCTCCACGGTAAATGCCCCATTGAGCGGACTGCCCTTGAACTCCGGCGCCATCAGTTCGAATGACGGTACATGATGAGTGGCGACAATGAGATGTCTGGCAGTACTTTGTTTTACGCTCTGTTCCAGAAAACGGAAACAGCGCGAATGTTCGTCATTGAACCTTGTCCAGTCCAGCGGTTCGCTGCCGTAACGCATCCTGCGGAAATCTGTGATGGCTGCCTCAGTTTCATAGGCATCCTGCAACAGGATATGTGACCACAGTGTGGTAGCGATCAATTCTATATCGTTACCCAATGGGATAACGGCATTATAGTGGCAGGTGATGTTTTCCCTGATTTTGAGCGACCAGCCGTTATACAGCTTGTCTATGTCGAACATCTTGTAAAACTCGTGGTTTCCGGGAACCACGATGACCCGGCTGTAATTTCCGGAAGCCCAGTCCCAGAACGGATGTCTGGAGTAGTTCTCATCTCCGATATATCCTATATCTCCGGCAAGGACAAGCACTTCTCCGGCAACAGCCAGCGGGTTGTGCTTCAAAAAACTGCTGTTCTCCCGAAACTCGAGATGCAGGTCGGATGCGTATTGGATTCTCATTGTTGTGTTATGAAATTGGCTTCAAGTTGTTCCAATAACTGTTCTCCGGAAATGCTTTTAAGTCCTGCCGATTTGAAAAAATCAGAGTTTGGCACTTCTTCTTTGACAGCCAGGCAAAACCTGTCAACATCTTGTTTAAGCGAATCAGGAACTTCGTAGGTGTCGGCAGGAGCAAGCATGGCAACCAGCCGGAATACATCTTTCTTGTGCTTGACGATATGTTTGCTGTCCACTTGTTCTCCATTGCTTTTCCGCTCGGTCATTTCTAAATAGGCCCTGCATTTCAGACAGATAAGACTTTCAATGTTCGCAATATGTACGCCCTCCTCCAACGTGCTGTGTTCAATGGTATAATTATAATAGTCATCATCCATCAAAATGGCTGACAGACTTGACAGGTCATCATCAACCGGAATGGGGGTAATGTGGGCATCGTCCGGGAATTTGACAACCCCGATATTTCGTGAAAAGAGTTCTATCTGATACGGGAAATCCGGATTTCCCGGTTCCTTGAACCTGTAATATTCATGCCTGCATTCCCCGTTCCCGGTTCCCTTATTCCTTTGTCTGTACCCTGCGGTTTTTACAAACTCCCAGAATTTTGCAGCAAAATCCGAAGACAGCGCCTCCACAATCAGTATAATGTCTATGTCCTTGGTCGCCCTTGGAGTTTGTGCATATATTTCTTCATGCATTTCACAGGCAGTACCACCTATGATGACATAGTTTCCTTCATATCCGGTGAAAAACTCCCTGAATTTATCAATTCCTCTTACCATATCATATTATTTATCATAGTTTCCAATTCTATTTGAATGCGTTCATCATCCATATCCTTCATGGCCAGAAATAAAGACAATTTGTCTACAATGCCGTTTTTTGAGAAAAAACATGGATTGTAACGCCATATCTCTATGCGGGTCTCGCCATATTCCTTGTCTGTCCGGATTTGCAACCGTCGAGCTTCTTCTTTTGCAATGGCATAAGTGTCATTTTTTTCCTTGTTCAGCATTGAATATTCCGACAAGGCATTTACTCCACTAATACAAAATACTTCATCAGGCAGACTATCGGTATATACAATCCGCTCGATGGGGTTCGCCAGGAACGGCAACATCCTGTCCCATAATTCACGCTTTTTGAACTGAAATATCATACTCTTTGTCTTGCCGCCGGATAAAGCGATAACTTCTTTATCTTTCAGCCATCTGACCGCCCGGTTTACATTGGCATACGACACGTTGAAAAGATCTGCAATATCATAAGTTCCTTTCCCTTCGAGAGACTTTACTTCAAGATGATAAAGGATTATGCATTGGGCAATTGCAGGAATCTGCGTTTCTTCACCTCCCCCGATATTATTTTTATGCGGTTTCAAATCTATCAACAAATCCGGTATGAACATTTGCTTTTGCGGTATGATGAAATTTACACGATGTCTGACAAGACGCCGTACATTATAGGCCGCCACTGTACGCAATACAAATATTACCGGGCATTGGGCTTTTCGCTCAACCAGTTCTTTTTGTTTCCGCATCTGCCCCGGAGTATATGCAGAACTGTCTGCACTATACAGAAGAACTACGTCATGCCCCAACAAGTTAGCCGTACAAAATGTATAACCGGCAGTAATATTGGCTGGGAATGTATGCAAGACATCCTTTTCGACCGGCCTGATGTCCGCCCTCAAATCAAGCAATTCAGCGATGTACCGGCTTGTCACATCTATAAAATCATCTATTTTGCACATAATCATTTATGTTTGAGAATATGCAAAATTAACGATTATATACTATATATCAAAGAAATATATGAAATATATTCAGCGAAATTTCCTTTAAAGACTGATCTGGGAATATCAGGAGCAAAGAAGTTTTTTGTATAACATATGGATTACAAGTGAATAAGAACCGTGTCTTCAACCTTTCCACGATTCTTTGTCCTACTCTTTCGGTGAATCAAAACAAATTCGATATGGACGAAAAAATGCTTTCATTGGAACAGGAGATCAAGATCAAGGAAAAAGCCCTCAAACTGAAAGAGGAGAAGAAACTCCGCAAGATTTGTCCGATGGTCGTTTTCGGAGACACCGCAAACGGCGAGAAAGAGATTTATGTGGCCTACATGTCCGAACCGAGCTTTCCGCAGTTCAGCAAATTCATGGCCGCTTCCAAAAAGGACGAGGTAATCGCCATGCGCACGTTGGCCCGCGACTGCTTCGTGGACGGAGATAAGGAACTCGTGGACGACGAGTCGCTCTTCCTGTTCGGTCTGATGGGACAGCTTTCCGAGCTGATCACCACCCGCCAGAGTGTCCTGGTAAACTTATAAGCCGGTGGGTAGTGACCGACGAGCAGCGCATCCGCCAGCGGATGATCTATGTCCGCCACTACTTTCCCGGCGTCAACCTCGACACGATTTCCGACGAGGAGTTCGCGATGCTTTCCGAAGAGGCGTTGTGGCTGCACGAGCAGATGCTCATCAGCCGTATGCCCGTTCCGATGTCATTGCCGGAGAGGACTCCTTGACCTGCCGCCGTAAGCTTCCGGTTTGCGGCGGCCTTCGTTTCATAATCTCCGCCCTTGCGGAAAGACTATTCTTTTAACGCAGTACCCATTACCATGGCTCAGGAACAGAACTATCAGGTCAACTACTCCATCAACGTGGATGCCTCTCAGGGCACCAAGCAGGTTATCGCCTTCGGTGAGGCGGTAGGCAAGCTGGTACAGGCGAAAGCGTCCCTGACTCCGGCCGTCACGAACATCAAGAATATGATGGACGAGATAGACCGCGTGTTCCGCACCAAGAACGGCAAGAAACGTAATTTCGATTACCGCCTGACCATCGATACGAAAAAAAGCGAAGAGAAGCTGGAACGTATCAAGGGGTTACTCACGGATATTTCCACGCTTTCCAAAGGCATCAGCCTGACCATCAATGCCGGTCAGGCTTTGGACAGCAAGAAAATCAAGGCCAACGCCAAAAGCCTTTACGAGAAAAAGGCTGCCGAGATGCGCAAAGCGGAGATCGAAAAGAATGCCGCCTCGTCCGTTGGCACGATGGCAGACGCGCAGAAACGCATTACCAAAGCCATCGGGAAAATCAACTCCGCCCTGGTTTCCATGGAACGTGACCGGGAACTGCAAATCAAGACCGGGACGGCGGAAAACAGGTTGCAGCAGATACTTTCCCTATTGGGTCGTATCAAAAGTGCTTCTGTCATTTCTTTCAACATGCAGGGAGGCATACCATCCGAAGGACTCACACCTTCCGTTCCGGTGCCATATGCTCCGCAGGCCTTCGTAATGCCCGAAAAGGCCCGGCAAAAACTGATGGAACGGCTTTATGCAGGACAGCAGCTGCATCGCCAGAAACTGGTCCACGCGGAGGAGCTCTTTACCGCAGACCAGCGCCGTAAGGCGGCTCTGGCAGAAACCGCCGCGGCGGAAAAGCGGCGTGCCGATGAAGCGCGGGCTAAAGAACGGGAGTGCAAGAATGCCGCCCGTGCTGCGGAGAAAATACGCCGGCAGGCAGAACAGGCACGCCGTAAGGCAGAAACGGAACGTATAAAGGCCGAGCAGGCTGCAAGACGGCAGGAACAGCGCAATGCGATGCAGTCCGTCAGGCTCATGCAGCGGGAACATACTGCAGCCGGTACGCTCTACCGCAGTAAACGCCGTGCCGCCATCAACCGTATCCAGTATTCGAAAGCGCCGTCACTCAGGAACCTCCCGTTCGCTTCGATGCTCAATGCCTATATGGGTTACAGCCTGATCCGTTCGGAACTGACGAAGGCCATCGACTATTCCAACATCATGGAATCGGCACATTCCATCCTCCGTGTGGCGGACAGCGACCTCAAGACATTCGAGACCCGTTTTGACAGTATGGCCCGTCATGTCCGTAAAATCGGCATCGACACGAAATACACAGCCGTGGAGATTGCCGGTGCCGTCAAATACCTGTCGATGGCGGGCATGAATATCGAGACAATCAACAAGTCCATCCGCCCGATCACGAACCTGGCACTTATCGGTGACAACGACGTGTCGTATATCGCCGACCTGGCCACGAACATCATGGCCGGTTATGATATCCATAACGACAGCATGGACAGCGTGGCGGACATTATCTCCTCCACCATTTCCCGCTCGAATGTGAATATCGTGGAGATGGCGGAGTCATACAAGATGGCTGCCGGTTACCTGCGTATGGCGGGCGTGGACTTCACGGAAAGCAGTGCCGCCATCGGTCTTTTGGGCAATATGGGTCTGAAGGGAACGCTGGCGGGAACCTCGTTGCGTGCTCTTTCCACACGTTTTGCCAAACCTACCAAGGAGGCACAGGAAGTTCTGGACCGCCTGGGCATCCGGTTCACGGAAATGCGCGACATCGAGGGGGTGCAGGTCGAGAAACTCCGTCCTATAGCGGACATTTTCGAGGAATTGAACAAGAAGGGCGCGTCGATGGCGGATGTCCAGGCAATCTTCGGGAAAATTGGCGGTAACGCGGCGATGATGTTCCTGAAGAACTACGACAAACTACGAGAACTGACTTCATATAACCGGGGGTCCCAGGGCGTTTCCTCAGAACTGGCATTGGTAAAGCAGAATACGACCAAGGGATTGTGGGCGCAGGTGACCTCCCAGCTGACCGAAGGGTTCATGCAGGCATACGAGGTGTTGGAACCCTCTATCCGCACTGTGCTCCGCACTTTTCTGGCAAAGTTCAAGGCTCCGGAATTTACCCGTGGCCTGGTGTCCATCGGGAATGCCTTGTTGGACATCTTCACCGTGATCGGCAATATCGGCGCATGGGTGACCCGCAATTTCCATTGGATAGACCCGCTTGTCTTTACAGGCGTTGTCGCGACCCGGCTGTTCAAGGTGGCGGGAGCCCTGACGAATATCGGCATCGCCATGGGGTTTATCGGCAAACAGTCTGCGGCCACGACATCAATCAGTGCCGTGCAGGGGCTGCTGGGGGCGGGTGGTATCGGTAAGGTTTCGTTTGCCCAGAAGCGGGCCATCGTGTCGGCCATGCAGTCCGCAGGCGTGGCGGGACGGGGAGCGATGAACCGCGCCTTGATGGCCGGGGGCGGTGTCATCGGAGCCAAAGGAGTCCTGCAGTCGCTGTTTGCCACACAGGTGGCTACCGGCAGCGGACTGACCGGTGCTGCCGCCTCGTTGAGTGCCATCAGTACAGGCGCGGTTGCCGCCACGGCAGGTATAGCCGCATTGGTCGGGACTTTGGGATGGGTGGCTTACAAGACCTGGAAGATAAAGGAGGCGAAGGATGCCGTACTGGAAGAGATCGAATCGAACCGCAAGTACCGTTATCCGTCCATAGAGGCACTTTACTCCTCCCTGAGCGAGACCTATAACATGGCTGTCAAGACAAAGCGTGCCGTGGACGAGGTCGTTGCCGGCAAAAGTATCGAAGAGGCTTCGGGACATAAAATCGGAGCCTTCACATCCAACTGGTGGGCCGGGTTCTTGGGGGAATTTGCCATCGCTTCATCTGAGGGGATGGTATCGCGAGACCATGTGTATAACATGGACAAAGCCCGTCAGGATGACATAAGGGATGCGCTTGTCACCCTTGCCAAACGCGACAGCCAGACACGTATCGATGCCGCGTACGCCGAGTTCGGGAAGATGGGTACGGTATTGGAAGTGGACGCTTTCCTCAAGACGGTAAAGGAGCGTTTCGGGCAACAGGAGAAGGATCTCGACAAGTCTTTGTGGCGTATGCAGGATGGCAAGGCCGTCTATGTGAATGATATCGGGGACAGGTCGGAAGCGGTTGCCGCCCGCACATACGACTATGCCCGGTACATGAACACGCAGACCGTTCCGGAGATTGTGCGTGCCGCCACCGCTTATCGGAATGCCATATCGAGTGCCGCCAATGCGCATGAGCTGATGCGTAAGGGAGGGTTCGACTTTGACCAGTTCAGGGCCTGGGGATTCGAGCAGGACGAAAACGGGCTATGGAAACAGCGGGCACTGGGGCAGAACGCCACCGATGCGCAGCGTATAGACAACATCGCGCATCGCAAGCTGGCACATACGACACTCGTGAAGTTCTTTTCATCGCTCCGGCAGACTTTCGGAGGTTCGGCGGAGGCAGCCGAGAACATCCTCCGCGTGGCGGGCTTCACTCCCGACCAGTACGGCAACGAACCGGATTCCAACGATACACGTCCGTTTGCTGCCAACCCGATTACCAACACGCATCTGGATGACGGAGGGGCCGGCGGCAACTATTCCGGCACGGGGCGGTTGTCCTCGGCGGCACCTAAACAGGTCATCGTGAACATAGAGAGCCTGCTCAGTGTCAGGACCATCGACCTGATGAAGTCGAAGGAGGGGCAGACGGAAGAGATACAGAACCTGAAAGAACAACTGGCACAGGCGCTCATCGATGTCGTGCATGACTTCGATGCCTCCTGGAACGCATAAAATGAAAGGATTATGGGAAGACTGATACAAATCGCGGCCTCGACTTTGTTGAGCGGAGGCATACTCAACCACGGTTCGCTTGGCGGATACATCAGCAACGCCACGCGTCTGGCGTTGGGCATGGGGCTTGCCGAATTGCAGGACGGGCAGGTACATTACTTCTCCAGGCACCATGACCTGCTCAAACGGGCAGCCATACAGGTTGCCTCGCAGACGGCTTACGGGTTGCTACGTTCCTATCCCCGATACCTCAAATACTGGGAACAGCAGGTGCGGGACAAATATCTTCAGACACAGTCGCAGTCCAGCCTTGCGAACAAGACCGGACAGTACTACCAGCTCATCAGGGAACAGCAGGCGGTGGCGCAGAAGAAAAACCATATCGATTCCATCGTCGGCCGGACAGTGGCGGATTTTCTGGAACTGTCCATATCAGAGGAGGGGAAGTATTATGACAACAGCGAGTGCAAGGTTTTGCCGAACAGCCGGTATGGACTGGTGACATTCGTGGACCTGGGACCGCAGGTACAGGTCAGCAGCCGGAACAATATCCTGCTGACCCGGGTACAGGGGCGGGACTATACCCGCAAGGAATATATATCCGGGGGTGACCTCGAGATTACCATCAACGGCAAGATCACCTCCAAATACCCGGACGTGTATCCCGAGGCGGAAGTGTCCAAGTTTATCAGGCTGGTACAATACAAGGGTGTCATCGATTGCGACAACACGGTATTGCGCCAGTTCAACATTTCACGGTTGATTATACAGGGCTATACCTTACAGCCTACGGATTGCCGGAACGTGCAGCCGTATTCGCTGAACTGTGTCGCCGTGGAGCCATCGGAAGCCGTGGAACTGAAACTGGCGGAACAGGAAAAGGTGGACACGGCCATCAAGCACACGAACAAGTGGATCAAGTATGTTAAATTCGGTACGGAGGTCATCGACCCCGCCTCGTTGCTTAAACTGACACGTTTATGGGTATAGCTGCAATGGATATCCTCTGCTGTCGCATCACCATCGGGGATGCCGACCCATCCAATCCGATGAGGATACAGAACGGCGTGGAGATTACGGAAGTCCAGTCGCTCGAAATCAACGAGAGTTACAAGAAGCTGATCGGAACGGCCAAAGTGATATTCCCGAAAGGGTCGGTATGCCGCTCCACGATTATCGGGAACGTGACATTGGAGGGCAAGGACGTGTCGAGGATAACGACGGAGGTGATGCAGGACGGTGTCATCATCGAGAAACGCAGCGCGCAGCGTCTGGTTGACGAGACGACATTCAAGGTCGGACAGCGCATCAATATCAAGCTGGGCTACAACGGCGTGCTGAAAAATATGTTCGACGGATACATTACCGGATACAATTCGGACAGCACGCTGGAAATCCAGTGTGAGAATATGGCCTACAAACTCAAACTGAAACAGGCACCTCATTTCGAGACCCCGGCGAAAGGGACGACGGTGAACGAGGTGCTGGAAGGCAAGTATAATATCCTGAAAGATACCGGCTTCAGGATACACTCGGATACGAAGCGGTTTGAGATACATATCGGCAAGGTAAAGGTCACGGACAACTTCACGGTAGCGGATATCCTTTCCGAATGGTCGAAGTACAAGGTCTACTGCTTTTTGAAATACGATGCCGATGATGACGGGGCCATGCCGTCCATTGCCGTCGGGCGTCCTTATTCGTCCAGCAAGGCTCAGCCGGTATTCCCGGAGGACGAATCGACAGGACCGTACAGGATATACTTCAACGAGCATGTGGCGCAGAGCAACCTGAAAGTGGTCAAGACCGATCCGAAGTTTTTGGCGGTGACGGGCAAGGCACTCGGGACGGATGAAAAATTCTTTGAGGTGACAGTACGCATGAATCCTGAATACGACCCGGAGATGCCGGGCAGCAAGGAGTTTCAGACGGTCAATGCCACGCAGATTTCAAAAAAGACGCACAAGGTAACTGGCAACACGACGGCATCGGGAGCGAAGACCAGGACCAAGGTGGATTTATCCACATATACCATCGTACCATATATGTCACCTCATGTCGGAATCAATTCCGACCGGCTTGTAGAAGAGACGACGGAATACTTTCGGAATTACAATCTGAACGGAATCACCGGCAATGTGACAGTATTCGGGGATTTCGGACTGTCTCCTGCCGTACAGGTGGAACTGATCGACTACCGTAATCCTTCCAAGAACGGCGTATACCTCGTGGAGGAGGTAACGACAACTTTCGGAGTGGGTGGATACAGACAACAGCTGGGCATTCCGTACAGGATTCGCAAATGACCATATTGTTTATTAATGGACATTCTTTCCTTCCAGAAAATACCCGAAAAGGAAAAACGGCATTCCGTGCCGCTCCAAGGAACATCACTGCTTTTTATTCATAATTAATCCACTGCATTTTTACAAATCCATGTCTTTAAAAATATTTTACAACAGGGGCGTTTCGGCAGGAAGAATAATATCTGCAAATACCTTTGATATAAATCAGTTAATCATCTTTTTGATTCTCTGAACCAGTATGGTCTTTCGTTTTTCTACAAAATCAGAAAAATTAGACAATGAAAGATCCGTATCCGGAATAAGGTGGTCCTCCATGAATTTCTGCATGTCCTTGTTCCGGGTCTGTTCACTAACCCACTTGTCCAATGGCTTGGCGTTTTTAGACTCGTTCTCATTGGCATCGAGCATCTGCAGGTTTAGGATGGAATTGTAGACCTGCCAACCATATTTTTCCTTGTCTTTCTCTTCCAGATCATTGTATGCAGAGGCTGGGTGCAGGTGGTCCTGATGGAAATTATTGTTCCTGTAATCAAGATTCGGATACAGCATGGCCAATATTGGGAAACTATATCGTGAGTCTTTCTGGCTGTAAAGCAAGTCTTCTATAAAATCGTCACCTACATCCGACAGTTTCTTGATTTCAGAGTTTATTTCTGCTGCCGGGAACAATGTCACGGTTTCTTTTATATAACAGCCGGTGATGTCTGTAGTATATGCCCTTCTTGACTGTGCAAGAACGGAATCAGCACTTGCTCCGAATGCCCTGCGGAGCAGAATTGAGAACAACCATTTTTTTATGATTTCACAATCCTCTCTATTTCCCATCTTTTTGTAAAAATCCTGATATATGTCCTTGTGGTAAAGATAATATAGTATGGGCATGGCGGCATTATATGAAGTCATTGTGAAATCCGTCAGTCCGAAAGATCTCAGCAAGTCGAACAGGTTTGAAACAGCATCCCTGATCCTAGTCCAATTATTTTCCACCAGTTCAATAAAACTCAGATTGAAACTTGTTATAAGGGAACGCACATCTTTATGATATAAGTACAGGAACGATTTCAATATGAAATCGTGAGATATATTAAATCCTTTAGAACGTATGTGCTCAACCAGATTCTTGATTTCTGTCTTTGCGTCCATCTGTTTACAATTGGCAATGGCGATGGACATCAGAATATCCGAAAAACTTAATGCAGTACCCCCGGAATTGATTCGAATAAAAATATTCACAGCTTTGTCAGGTTTCTGTTCATCCTCCTCGTAAAAATTTATATTGAGCTTGGTATGAATGACATTGTCCAACAGTCTCAGTAGTCTTTTGGATTCTTTGTCTATGTTATTGTCCTCGGCAAATTCATCGATGCCATAATTGTAATCCTGATGCAAAGCCAAAATCTTGCCTACACGGAACCATTTTTCACTAGACTTGTCAATAAATAAATCTTTTTCTTTGGATATGTTCTTGTCAACAAAGGAAAAGATGAACTCCCTGTCACTTTCCTCCTGTGTGTATTTACGGGATATATTGAGATATAGATGCCGGGTAGGAAAATTAGATTCAGAATAATCCCAACGTTTCCTATAATCTTTGTACGCATAGCTGCCGCACAGACCGATATATAATGATGTCAATCTCTGTTGTCCGTCCAATATTGCATAAAAATCGTTGATATTGTCCGTAGGAATCGGATCGTTGCATATCCGATGATACTGTATGAAAGCTGATAGAAACTTATAAAACCGGAAATCTGTTTTTGTGCCTCCTTTTACCTTCCAAAACAACATGGAACTGATTGGATAGCCTTTCATCAGAGAATCAAACAACTTTTCTATCTGTTCTGCCGACCATACAAAATCTCTCTGAAAAGCCGGCAATAGGTATTCATTCCGGTGGATACGTTCTATAGCCTGCGCTATCGTTATTGGTGATTGGAAACCTGCCATACTACTAATCAAGTGTTTTTTTACAAAGATAGAAAATTCTAATTTCATGTTTAATTTTTGAAGAAGGAAAATGCAAACCTGAATATATTCCAACGACCTATTCTTCTATAAAAAAATCAATGTCTTCAGATAAGTCGAATCAGTTGCTTATCCGTGAGGCTATCCGCAAGATAGCCTTGGGGCGGAGTATGGAGCGTATCAATCTGGCTCCCGGAGGCATGTCCGGTATCGGGACGGCCCGCATGATACACGGCTATGTCGCTAAGATACACGATAACCCCTCGGACGAGGAGTTTTCCGACTACGGCGGTACCATTGATGTCGGCGAGTACCCGGACGAGACGGCCTCCGCCGAACCAGTCATCCATAAAGGCGTGCTGCTCTCGGCCGCCACCAACAGCGAAGGCGGCTTCCTGATCGTACCTGCACTCTTTTCCGACGTGACCATCTTCATGGATGCCGCCACCCGCTATGCCTATGTGGTTAACTTCTCCCATGTGGATATCCTGCGGCTCAATGCCCGCACGGAAACCGTCATCGGCGTGACCGAAATGGAGGAGCTGGATCCGGAAAACGACTCCTCCCCGGACTACGACGAACTGGAAACCACCGGTAACGAGACCTCCACCCGCTATACGCCGACTGCCGTCACAACAACCGTCAGGAATGACAAGGACAAGGAAGCGACAACCGTTATCGATGCGGAAAGCATCACGCATACGGTGGACAAGTCTGAAGTCAGACAGACAGCAGATAAAGTGGTACAAAAGGTCAATTCCACGACCGTTGCCGTTGCCGACAACAAGGTGACGCTCGGTGACGAAAATGCCACCGAGCCGCTGGTTCTAGGTAATGAGCTTGCCCGGCTGATGCTCGACTTCCTGACAGAATGTTCGAAAATCATGACCCCCACACTGATGGGCACGATGTCGCCGATCAATATGCCGAACTTCATCTCGCTGACATCACGTATCCAGAATTTTCTTTCCAAGACCAGCTACACCAAATGAGCGTACAACTGCATCCCGATATAGAAACCCTCGACAAGGAGAGCCTGTGCTATTCCATCTATGCACAGCTGTACCATAACTTTTTCAATGCCCAGCAGAAAAAGGACGACGAGCATCCTTACGGCATCGAGGAAGGCGACGAGACCAGTCTGAGACTGAAGAATACCGCTTACGGTTTTGCATCCGCCATTGCCGGAGCCGTTGCGGGAGAGGGCGGTTCCGGAAGTGGCGGTTTGCTGTTGGATTACCTGAAGAAATCGGGCGGTGACATGACCGGCAGGCTCAGTGCCAATTACGGTTTCGAAGCCGGCATTGGAAACACCCGTATCCTGGAAACCTATTCGCAGGACATTACCGATCCGGAAGGTGTGGTAACTGCCGTCGAGTACGGTATCAGGATTACCGGCAACCTGAAAGTCGGGGGTGACAGCCTGCATATCGGCGGCAGGCAGTTGCTCCGTTACGACGCGGACAAGGCCACCGCTACAATCAATGCCTCCCATATAGACTTTCTGGATGCGACGGTACATTCCAAAGGGGCATGGATTATCGGGGACGAGGATACAGGAATATTCATCTCCCCGACACGGCTGGCCGTGGGCGGGCAGGATGTCTACCATCGTGGCAACGCCAATACGGACACGGCGGATTGGACGATGCGGGACGGCATGGTGAGACGGAATCTGACGGTGCGAGGGAGTACGGTCATGGACGGCGGACTGAAAGCCTTGCAAGGCGTGGAACTGGGCGACAAAGGGAAATGTCTGCTTTCGTTTTCGGAAGAGGATGTCGCGCTCGGCGGATTCCTCTCGTTCCTGGACGGGTTCGGCATCCGGATCAGAGATGTTCCCGTACTACTCCGTACCGACAAGGACAAGATACAGTTCGGGAGTATCGGCGGTGACCTTCTTTTAGGCGGCGACCATACCCCGAAGATACGCCTGTTCTCCGGCATATCGGACGTGGACGGCGAGTGCCTGATGCTTTCCCCTTACGGAAAGGCGTGTTTTCCGGGCTCGCTGACTGTCCGCCACAACTACGGCGCCGACCTGCTCTCCTCATACCGGGTAGACACTTCCGATGAAGGTATCGTTATCCACAAGCGCCTGCGAATGGGCACGGCAGAGGGATTCATGCTCACAGGCGACAGGGAGCGCGTATCGCTTTCTTCCGAGGTAATCTACGAGGAAGAAGGCAAAAGGACGGCTATCCCTCACAGCACGGATTTTTCACACCGTCCGTCCGTGAGCTGTTATGCCCCGCAGAACCGTCACAGCGAATCATTCCATATCTGCACCGATGCCGATTTCCTTACGGTCGGCGTTCCGTTGGAAGCAGCCGGGCATATCGGAATCCATGCGTCGCCCACCCGGATTACTGACAGAACCCTATACTTGACAGAGGCGTTACGCCTGCAAGCGGTGGAGGACGGTATCCGGCATTACGGAAACAGCGTCTTTACCGGGGCGCTCTCTTCGGAGTTCTTTTCCCCGGGCCTTTCCGGAAGCGGATGGGCTGTCCGCCGGAACCGGACGACAGGAGGCGTCTCCGCCACATTCGACGAGGTGGTGGCCCGCCGTAAGTTCCGCGCCTATGAGTTCGAGGTCAAAAAGACTTCGGTAACCAACGGTTCCTTCTGGATCAGCGACAGCTGTTCGGGAGACACCGTGGAAAAACTGTCATAATCCATGTCCGTATTCCGTTATCCGACATACAAGATCCGTATCGCCCCCGACTCGCAGAAGACACAGGGACTGCAAGCCGGGGATATCATCCGCAGGCAATATGCCGAACGGGAGCGTACCGTCTATTCGCTGATGTGCGTGACAGAAACCGGAACGGAGCTTGTCGGAGACAAGGACGCTCCTTATTTCATCGGGGCATTGCTGGACGGGGACGAACCGCAGGGCGGTGAACTGCTGGACTTCGTGCGGATTACCAACCTGTTCGATACGGCACGCAGCGGAGCCTTGTACCTGACGGCTTCTGACAGCGATTCACCCTATATGGATGTCATCGACGGCATGGCGACCGAACGCTCCCTGTGCTATCCCGTCATGGACGGAGGCATGGCGGGAGTGCCGGACAAGTCCAGATACGCCGTTTATGGCAGCATGCTGCAAACGGAATACCTGGATGCCGATTCGGAAGCGACACGCGTTGTCCGCATCATCCGCAATGCGGAACCGGCAGGAAACGCTTCCTTCGGGCTGATGCTGACATTGGAAGAACCGGTCGGATACCCGGAGCGCCTGCTGGTATCGTTCAAGGTCAGGTCTTCCAAAACATCAGGTTCCGTACCGATCCGGTTCGGCTATACGAACCGTGAAAAGACGGATGCGGAAGATGAAATCTCCATCGGCCGGGAATGGAAGTACAAGTTATGGGTCATCACCGTGGATTACCCGGCACAGTACAGCCGGAGCCTGTTTCTTGAGCTGACATCAAGCCTGGCCTCCGAGGGGGACTGGTGCGAGGCCGCCGACCTGAACATTGTCCGTCTTGCCTCCGTATCCGCTTTCAGCGAGGCGAGCAAGGCCCGTGTGGGAAAGGTCAGCGGCATCATCGATCCGGTCTTCGGCATGTTGGATGGTTACGGGGCCTATTTCCAGAATCTCTATGCCACACGCAATGTCAATATAGCCGGCACGCTTACCGCGGGAGACGAGAACGGTTTTTCAAGCACGTTTTATGTGGGCAAAATCCACAAGAATGTCATACCCGACAGCCTGTCCTGCCGGTTCAGCCATTCGGAAGAGCTGGATGAAACATCTCCCGCCGGACTCGGGCGGTGTGTACGGATAGCCGGAGACAGTCTTCTTGGTGCGCAAAGTGCCGCCTGGCGGGAGGCTCATACAGGAGTCTGTTATTGTTTCTCAGTCTGGATAAAAGCGGAAGATACGGCAGCCATCCGGTTCTATCAAGATGAGCACCTTGTCGGTGATCGGACGGTGGCTGCCGGTAAAGGATGGGTCCGTTATAATGTCCCGTTCCTCATACGCGGGTCAGATTCCCCCGTCATGTATCTCGGCATTGCCGCTTCCGTCCCCCTGTCGTTGTCCGCCCCTCAATTGGAGGCCGGAAAGAACGTGACCCCCTATCAGGCGACCGATGAAGCCTTGTCCTACACGGACGATTACGGTGCCTGGTTCAACAAGGGAGGTATCGGGGGTACCATACAGAATCCCCTGTTGCGGCTGAACGAAGACGGCTCGATCGCTTCACGGGACGGTTCTTTCGTCATCAATCCGGACGGGACGGGCCATTTCGCCTCGGGACGGTTCAAGTGGGGCAAGGATACCATCGAACTGCGCGGTGTGACCATCCGTTGGGAAGACCTCGATGAGGAGGCGCAGGAACTGCTCAAGCCCCGTTCCGTCTCCCTGACAGGCGGCACGGCGTTCCATTTCAAGGACGAGCTTTCAGGCGCATGCGAGCCGGAGAATATCCCGCTTGTGGCGACCGAATACAATTTCGAGCCGGAAAGCCGGCAGTGGGAATACCTTGCCGCTGACGGCATATGGAAAGATGCCGGATGCAATGCCGCCGTGTTTGAAATGACACCCTTGTTTCATGGCTGGGAAGGACGCGACGTGCTGACCCTCCGCTACACGGCAACATACCGTAATGAAAAAATCAGTGCGGCTCATACCTTTTTCAAACTTTACGACGGATTGCCCTCCTATACTGTTTATGTGGAGTCTGAAAACGGCACGACATTCCGCAACGGAATCGTCTCGACGGTACTCCGTGCCAGGGTATACAGGGGAGGCGAAGAAATCACGCCGCTCATTCCCGACGGCAATTTCCGCTGGATACGGACGAGCCGCGATACGGAGAACGACAGGATATGGAACGCCGCACCGCGTTACGGCAGGGAGATAGAGATAACCGGCGGGGACGTGTGGCGCAAAGCTGTTTTCGACTGTGAAGTGAATATATCAACAACATTACAATAAGCATATGGCAATTAAAGTAGCACGCGGACAAGTCACCATCATCGACCAGAATGATGCTGTCTCCTTACAGGCGTTTATCGGTTCCTCGCAACCGCTGACCCAGGTGTTCAACAAGGATACCGGCGCGTATGCCCCCTCGTGGGCGGCATCCCCGTACCTGATATTGACCCCTTCTCTGTTTGTCAGCGGCAAGGCGGCCGTAGACCAGATCTCATCCGTCGGCAACGCGGCGACATTGACAGCCGGTGTCAAGAGCGGTTCCGCCAAATGGTACAAGGACGGCACGGTCATAACTTCCGGACAGGACAGCTGTACGATCGGCGCCGCTTCCGCCAAATACGCCCTGACCGTCAAGGCCAACCACATGACCGTTTCCGCCCCGCAGGTACGGTATACTTTCGAGGCAATCTACATCGATGCCAACGGGCTGGAGATTCCTTTCCGTGCGGAGGTACAGTTCACCCAGCACCTGAACGCCGGAGCGATGATCGCCGCCGTGGCGTATGCACCCGACGGCATCGTATTCAAGAACGACGAGGTGGCGACGCTCAGGGCGCATTGCGACCTGTGGCGCGGAGCCTCTATCGACACGACGAACGTCACCTACGCGTGGGGCATCAAGGATTCGGCGGTATTCGCGGGCACGACACTGACAGCTGCCGCGGCAGCCGGAGCCACGACCATAACGGTCGCTTCGGTAATGAACATGGAGGCGGGAGGCAGGATAACCATAGGATCGGCACAGTACACCATTTCGGCAGTCAACGCCTCCACGAAGGTCGTGACGCTGACCTCCGCACTGAGTGCCGCAGCCGCATCGGGAGCCGCCGTTTCGTGTCCCTACTACAACTCCATGCTGGGTGCCGGCTGGGCATGCCTTACCTCGACCAATCCTCGGGGCGTGACGGCAGGCTGGACGACAAACGAAATCACGATTACGGCAGATGCCGTTCTCAACTTCGAGACCTTCAAGTGCGCCATCAAGGATACGGACACCTCGGCGGGCAACGCCTCGGCGAACAAGGTCGTCTGCGACATCATCTCCTTCACGGATATGTCCGACCCCATCACGGTTGATCTGGTCAGCCAGAAGGGGTTCACCATCAAGAACAACGGCAATGACGTGGATGCCAAAGCCGTGTTATACAGGGGCGGTGAGGAAATCGACACGGGCGGGACAGCTTATACCTATACATGGAAACTGTGGAACTCTGCCGGGACTTCCGTCGTGAAGACCTACACGGGAAAATCCATCACGGTCTCGAAAGCCGATGTGACGGGGAAAGGCGTGCTGATGTGCGAGGTATCGAAATAAACGACATGTCTTACAACGAATACGAGGGTGCCAAATACTTTTTGGGACACCCTCATTGCGTCTGACGTGTTTCCCGACAGGAAAGTCAGTCTCTTGGCATGGATTTCACGATCCCGCTCACGGGGTCGAATTGTACGGCGGCATTGTTGAACAGCCGCTCGATATGCCCGCTGCGGATCATTTCGGAGGTCGGCAGACAGTGAAGGACGGGCGTATCGATAAGGGCTATTCTGTCACTCAGCGAGAGGGCTATATCCAGTTCGTGAGTGGAGAACAGAATGCATTTGCCCTCAGCATGCGCTAACCGTGCGAGCAGGGAACACAATTCGTAACGGTTGGGCATGTCAAGAAACGAGGTCGGCTCGTCCAACAGGATGACGGGCGTTTCCTGAGCCAGAGCACGGGCTATCATAATGCGCTGGCATTCACCGTCCGACATCTTATCCATCGTGCGGCCGGCATACGCCTCCATTCCGACCGAAGAGAGCGACCGCATGACGATTTCCCTATCTTGAGGCTGCATGCGGCCGATCCAGTTGGTGTAAGGGGCGCGGCCGATAGCCACGACATCCTCGCACCGCAGGTTGGCGATGCGTGTGCGCTCGGTCGTGACAAATGCCAGTTGCCTTGCCTTCTCCGGAGTTCTCATGTTTGCGATACAATGTCCGTCGAGCAGGATTTTACCGCAATAATTATGATTCAGTCCGGCTATGGCACGGAGAAGTGTAGATTTCCCCGTGCCGTTCCTGCCAATAAGGGCAGTCAGCTGTCCTCTTTTGAAAGAGGCATCGACCTTATCGAGAAGCCTCTTCTCTGCGTAGCCTATGGAAAAATCGCACAGTTCTATCATACCGTCATCGATTTATTGCGTAAAACCACCCATACGACTATCGGGATTCCCAGCAGTGCGGTAATGGCATTTACGGGCAAAGTGAACATTTTGGAAACGATATCGCAAAGAAGCAATACCGCCGCCCCCGAGAGAAGGGTTCCCGGCAGGAGCACGCGGTGGTCGGCCTCGCGGAAGAGCATCCGCGCGACGTGAGGCATGGCAAGACCGATGAAGCCGATCGGGCCGCAGAAAGCCGTTACCGTGCCGGCCAGCAGCGTCGTCGAGAGAAACAGCAGACCGCGCGAACGGCGGATATTCAGTCCCATCGTTACGGCATATTCCTCGCCGAAGAGCAGGAGGTTGAGCGGTTTGATCGTCCATACGGCCAGCAGCAACCCGACGATGACCGACGGAAGGAGGATGGCGAGCTGCGGCACCGTCACGTCGCCGAGCGACCCCATCGTCCAGATGACGAACGCCTTTAACGCCTCCTCTTTGCTCAGATATTGCAATATCTGCACGACAGCGCTCACGCCTGACGAGAACATCATACCCAAAATCAATATCACCATAATGTCCTTTATGCGGTGTCCGACGGCAGCGATTACGAGCAGCACGACGGCCGCACCCAGCCAAGCCGCTCCGGCGATGCCTATCGACGAGCCGACGCCTGCCAGCACCACGAGCGCCACGCCGAGGCTTGCACCCGAGCTGATGCCCAGCACGTAGGGGCCGGCCAGCGGATTGCGGAACAATGTCTGCATCTGCAAGCCGCTGACCGATAGCGCCGCCCCGGCCAGCAGAGCCACAACCGCCTTTATCAGCCGTATGTTCAGTACGATTTTCGCCGTAGTCCGCGGGCAGTCGCCGCCCGTCAGGGCCGCCCATACGTCGCCGACGGGAATGCGAACCGCGCCCACAGCCAAATCCAACAGGAAGAGGCCGACCGTAAGCACGGACAACGCGGTGAACAGGATGACGGGGCGTGAACGCATCTATTTCAGTTGTTTGTAGTATACGAAATCTTCTTCGACCAACTCGGGGTGGAATATCTTCACGAGGTCGCGCAGAAGAAGGTCGGGATTCACGACGGCCGATTCGTAGTAGTCGTTGCCTCCGGCGGCATTGGTGCGGGCGTTGTTGTTATAGACATAGCCGTTTCGGACGCAGCGGGTATCGGCGAACTTCGGGCAGGCGGCTTTCAGTTCGTCGAGTGTGTTCGCCATGCCGACGTTCAGCCACATATCGGCCTCCGAAGCGAGCAGGTATGCCTCCTCCAAGTCGATAGGCGTCGAAGAGTTGCCCGTGTTCTTCTTGTAGATGTAGTCGCCTCCGGCGTCGGTAATCAGCCGCACGGCATAGTTTTCCGTCGAGGGCATGAACCACGAATCGCCGTAGGGCGTATTGAGCATGACCGACGGGGCATCGAGAACGGCACCGGACACTTTCTGTTTCAGCGCATTGTATCGGATCGGAATATCCGCGAATACCTTTTCGCCCTTCGCGCGTTTCCCGACGACCTCCGAAAGCGCCACCAGCCATTCGGCTTTGCCCAGCGGAGATTCTTCGAGATAATCGCCGACATACATGAACGGGATGCCGAGCTCCTTGAGTTTGCTCTCCATCGCACTGGCCCCGTTCACGCCGAAAAGCAGCACAAGGTCAGGGTCGAGCGACAACAGAAGTTCATAATTGATATTTCCCTCGTAACCCACGTCGCCGATGCTGTCGCGGCGTGCCTGAATGTCGGGATTGGAGATATAGTCGAGTCCCGAAACGCCGACCACACGTGCCGTCTCGCCGATGGCGTCGAGCATGGCGATATGGGTCGAGGACATCGCCACGATGCGCTGCGCATCCCCTTCGAGGACCTGCCCGTCGAAACCCTCGGGAACGGGTTCCCCGTTACGGGAGATGAACAACCGGGTGGTGACGCTATCCGCGCCCTGCCACGGATTCATGACGGAAACCAGCACGCTCTGTCTGCCGTCTGCTCTTTCAATCTTGAATCCCGAGGCATATTCGGGAGCGTAAAGCTGTTTGTTGAAATCGGCAAGTTGGGAACTCTTGCCACGACAGCCTGCAAATGCCAGCGCAAGCAGCACCATCAGGCTCAAATTCTTTAATACTTTCATATCATTACCTTATTTACGTTTACATTATTTTCTGCTTTTCCCGAATTTCGGGGTGATGCCGATGAAGAACTCGAAGTTGATGCCGGGCATAGGACGCGACAGCACCGAGAGATAGTCCTCGTTGAACAGGTTATTGACGGCAAGTTTCAACTGTACATCCAGCGGTTTGAACGACAGCATTTTCTCCAGTGAGATATTGCTCATGAAATACCGGGGCAGGTGGCCTGTCAGCGTGTAATCGTTGCTCGACATGGTGAAACGTTCCGAGTAGTAAGCCCACTTGTAGAGGAACGCCCACGTCCGCCATGACAGCCGTCCTGTCAGCGAGGCGGAGTGCTCCGGCACGTAAGGCAGTTGTTTTCCCACCGACTGGTCGGCGGGCGACATCTTTTCGCCCTCGTTGATGGAGGGGGTCCACGAATAGGAACCGTTCAGGTCTATCAGCCAGTCCTTTGCCGGCTGCACGGCAAGGTTGGCCTTCACTTCGACACCGTAGGCATGGACTTTCTTCACGTTGCGCGGCGAGAAGAACCCCTTGGTCGTCGGCAGCCAGATGATCCAGTCGTCGATGTAGGAGTCGAACCAGCTTGCGCTGCCGCCCAGTTTATATACCCCCTTTTTGCCGACATCGAAACTCACTCCGGCGTCATAGCTGAAGCCGTGTTCGTTTTTAAGGTCGGGGTTGCCGCCCGGCAGAAAGTAGAGGTCGTTCAAAGTCGGAAAACGATAGTTGCGCGATACGGAGGCTTTCACCATCACGTTCCCTTTGCGCGAAATCAGTCCGTCGATGAAGAATGCCGGGATGAGCGGAGCCCATTTGTCGCCCGACATCTCCTCGCGCAAGACCAGCGACAAGCCCAACGGCTCGACAGGCTGCCATTTGGCCGATACAGAACCGGAGAGCTCGACACGCCCCTTGTCATATCCGACGACGGCTTTGTTGCCATCCTGAAGGATGATGTTCTTGTCTTCGCTGCGCACGAGATGCTGGTACACGGATACGTTCGAGGTGAAGAACCATTTCCTGCCGGGCGAGTATTCCGCTTCCGCCTGTCCGTAGAACGTGTTTATCTTGCTCCGCGAACGGGTCATGGAGGCCCAGTTGTCCGGCGCCACCTCACGACGGTAGTCGTAGGCCATCCACGTATGGATATAACCGCCTTTCACGCCGACTTTCCATTTCTCTTTGATATGGTCCCATGACAGGACACCACGAAACGTCTGCTCCCGCTGGCGGTTCTCGAAGGCGGTCTCATCGCCGTAATCGGTCGTGAGCATCGGCAGTTCCCGGTTGGAGTTGATATACCATGCGTTCAACCCGAAACGGTCGCCTTTCAGGGTGTTGTAATATACCTCCTGCAACAGGTGCAGGTCCTTGAACGAACCCGATCGGTTGCGTTCCTTGGGATGATACTGTCCGATGATGTTCTTCTCCTCGTCGTAGATATTTATCTTCTTGTCGTGGTTGGTGTACTTGTAATCGTTGGGCGACGACGAATAGACCGCGCGGGTCGAGACCTGCCATCGGTCGCTGCCGTAGGTGAAGCGGGCGAACTCGTCGAACGTGCGGAACGACCCGATGCCCTGCACGTATTGGGCATGGAAGCCCTCGCCGACCTGCGGCGTAGTACCGAGTTTGACAAGTCCGCCGAGTCCGCCGCCCGTTTCATTCACCGACGACGTGCCATGAAGCAGCGAGGCCTGATCTATGAAGTAGGACGGTATGGTGGAAAAGTCGGTCATACCCAGCATGGGATTGTTGATGCGCATGCCGTTCCACGTCACCTGCGTGTGGCTGGGCGACGTGCCGCGGAAAGCAACGGTGGAGAGCGTGGCGCGTCCGTAACTCTTGACGAACACGGACGAATTGAACGTCAGAATGTCGGCCATCGATAAGGCAATGTTCTCTTTCAGTGCGAGCGAGTCGAACTTCGTCTTCTGCACGCCGATTTCTTTCATCGGGCGTTTGCCCCACACCGTGACCTCGTCTATCTGGTGGATGCGTCGTGTGATTCCCTGCGCGGACAATACGGACGGACAGACGAGCAGTAGCGAGAAAAGTATGTATTTCGTATAAATCATTTGATTCCGTTTTTAGGGTGGGTATTCGCGGAAAAATGTACCGTGGAGGATGCCGGCACGGACGTTTGATGCGGGTCGAACCCATTCTCTTCAAGCAGTTGTCCGTATTCTTCCTCGAACGAGATCTCCTGATGGATTGTATGCTGCTCCTCGATGTGCCGTCTGAGCCGGTGAAGGTCGCTGAACGACACGCTGAACGAGTCGAATCCGGCAGCCCAACCGGAGAAGTCGGCATATTCCGGGGTTTTCTGGTATACCGTTCCCGTGGCGCCTTTCACCTTGTTCACGATCTTGCTGAAATCCCCGGAATTCGGAATCTCGACAAGTACATGCACGTGGTTGAGAAAGGCATTGGCGGCATGTACGCGGCAACCTTTCCCTGTAAAAATCCGTGTCATCCGCTCGAGCATCAATCCTTTTCCCGTTGTCGGAATCGTCATCTTGCGTCCTTTGGTAACGAAGATGAGATGGTATAGGTGTCGTATCCTGCCCATCACTTCCAACAAAATGCGCCGGGGATTATCCCGACATAGAATTCATCGATCAGTTCACCTTCGGACGAGTAGCGGTAGACAATGCCCTGCTGCTGGTAGTCGATGGCATCGGCCACGTAGACATCGCCACGCACGGGGTCGACGGTCAGGCCGTAATAAATCGTACCGCTGTATTCGAGGAACGGGCGCACGGGAACACGTTCCGCATCCACGTCCATCGACCATATGTCCTTGTTGATCCAGTAGAGCTTGTCGCCCGTACCGTTGAGCTGCACCTCCGAAGGCCAGTCGCCCATCTTGAACTTGAACTGCTTCTCTACGGTGAACGTCTCGGCATCGATGCGGTAGAGAGACGGGGCTTCGTAGCCGTAGGGCGAACCCTCGTACCCACCGTCGGTGATCGTCCACATCTTGTGGTTCTTGTCCATTACCAGCGAGGTGGGCTGGATGCCGACTTTCAGTTCTTCTACCACCTGATCCGTTTCGGTATCGATCTTGATGATGCGGTTTTGGTACGACCAGCAGTTGCAATAGACATATTTGCCATACTGCACCATCTGCTCCGTGGAGCCGCTTTCCATCGTCATGTCCGGCACCTGGATGTAACCGGTGATTTCATATTTCTTGGGGTTGATGATGAAGATGCGGTTGTCCCACAATTGGGTGACATAGGCTTTCTCGTCGCTGAGGAAATGGATATAGCGCGGCGAAGTCAGGTTCGTGATACGGCCCACCTCTTTGAACGTATTGAGGTCGATGGCGAAAATCACGTGGGAATTGTTCACCACGACCCAGCCCTTATTGTCGTGGATGCACATCGATTGCGCCACGTCGCCCAGCTTCATGCCGTTGGCACGGAAGAACACTTCATTCTGCACCTGTTGGGTTTCGGGGTCGTAGTACGACAACGTGGCATTGCCGTACTGGAAGTTGCCCTCGTTGGTGATGAACAACCCGGCTCCGGTAGCGTTGAAATCTTCCACCGCATCTCCGTAGTCCCACTCCATGCAGCCCGCCAGCAACAGCGGCAACCCGCATAGAAGAATGATATGTCGTATCAGATGTTTCATTGGCTTGTTATAAACGGGAAAGAGTACCGGTCTTTCGGCCAGTACCCTGTTCCCTTGTAAAATAATGGGTGTTACTGCTGGGTATAGCGACCGGCTTGCATATCCTCGTAGGTGGGGTTATAACCGCAATTGGTTACAAGCCAGTCTTCTTTCTTGATTTGCTCTTCTTCTACAAAAGATTTGAAGAACGTATAATCAACAAACCGTGTCAACCGGATAAATCGAACTCCTGAGAGTTTTGTTAAAGTTGGCATATTGAAAGTCGTAAGCGATGCTGCATTTGCAGCACAAAGTGTTCCATCAATGGCCTGCAATTTGGGGCATGAAATAGTTTTTACGGCACGAACAGTCATACCAACACCCCCGACATGTTCCAATGACGGAAATGTAAAATCTTTATTTGATGCCATAAAATCTAAAGAACCATATAAAATATTATTAATCACCCCTTCTTTGATATATTGAGGATTGCTTGAACAACCGACTGACTTTAAATTCGTAAAATCATAATCATAGTTAGAAACAGCGTTCAGATTACCGATAATACATAACTGACCTCCGACAATTTCCAATTTCGGGAACGAGATATTGTTTGCCATTGTAGTTTCGATGCTTAAATATCCATCTACACTTACCAAGTTAGGGGCTGAAACGCCTTTTTTTGAACCTCTTATAATTTCCATATTCCCGTAAACTCGTTCAAATTGGAATACAGGATCTGTTGTCATATTGCTAGAATACTTAAAATTCTTAATACTCTTAAAATTCAATTCTGGATCTATTCCAACACTTGAACCGGTAATACCGCTCGGAGCTAGAAACATGCTAACTTGCGACATATCCTCTTTTGTGATAATTTTTGAGAATATAGTCCCGTCTGTAATAGAAATTAAAGGTTCGTTATCCTCAAAAGGTACAAAATTTACTTTGCTCAAATCTAAAATTCGATCAGAACACTCCAATAAACGCAGCAAGGTCAGTCCTCCGAGTTGTTCTAATTTACTCCAATCCGGCAATTTTTTCAAGACTTGGAATTTAGATATTGTCAATGTGCCTTTAACAATCGACAAGTTAGACAGTCCATCTATTTCTTGTAATTTATTATTTCCCGTAGATGTAAAAGCATCGGACGCAATATAACTGGAAACGAGATTAAGGTCGCCGTTTACTACCGATAATTCCGGCAATGAAAGGGTCTCCAACGGAATCGGTATAGAAGCAAAATCCACACTTCCAACTTCTTGTAATTTCGGAAATTCCAAAGAAATCATTTTGCCTAAATTATTAACCCCTAAGCGACCGTTTACTTTTGTCAATTCAGGAATTCTCAAAGATGTGATTTCTCCTCCTGGTTCTCCGTCACTTGTCAGACACTGGAGATCAAAATCCTTTACGACAGTGGTTAATTTAGGGAATTCAAAACTTTGTAGAGATGAAGTCCTGAATATTATATTTCCATCAATCGTTTCAAGGTTGTCGAATTGCACATATGCTACTTGATTGTTGCAGACAACGATGTCGCCAGTAATATGCTGCAAAGATCTCATACTGACCATCTGCAATTTACTGTTGGTCGCAAAGGCAGTTTCAGTTCCTATTTGCAAACCTCCAATTGAAGTGATATTATCAAGTCCCGTAAGATCTTGTCCAACATAACTTTTCCGAATGATGATGTTTCCTTCGACTTCCTTCAATATTTTTAATGCGGCGATATCCGACAATTCTTCTGCATCCTCAGCATCCGACCCGATAATCAAATCACCTTTGATAACCGTTACGTCCGTATCAATGAAAGCCGTAACATCCGCTGTTGTCTTCAATTCCACATCCCCTTCATAGCGAATCTCGTCTTTAATGACTTTATATGTATAATCATTCGCTTCTCCATTGTAAGAGGTTACACGAAACGTTCGTTCCGTATCCCAGTCAGTAATGCTTGCCGGATCGGGAATAATTGTTGCCGAGGATGTGTATTTGAATTCGACTTGAGCATTATTTAACGAAACAGTATATGGAACTGTTATGGTAATTATATTGTCAATTATTTCCGCTGTATAGGATTGACTTGCCACAGTCATCACGACTGATGTGATAAAATTGTCATCGGCATCAGCAGGACTTTCTGGAGTCTGATTATCTTCTGAACATGATAAAAAAAGAAATGGGGCAATGAATAGTAAAAGCCAAAACTGTCTCATATTATTGATTATTAGTTATTGATAAGTCTTCAAATGAAAATACTTCTGTGGATATCTCTCCAAGCCAACCACTTTTCGATAATACTCCACACTGAACTTTGATAAAGTCTATATATTGCAATTTTACTGGAGTCCCGTCATGATATATTGCATTGGCTATTTTGAATCCGTTGCGCTGACCGCTACCATCAATGACATTTCCTCCTACCAGATTATCTGAACCCATATTATCCACATACCCCCACTCATAAGCGTTATTCGCCCAATATCCTGTAACGGGATCTTGATTGTTGCGAGGAGTCAGACGCGTCCCATATAATGTATAGCTATCTTCTTTAATCCAATTGGGATAATAATATTCTTGGCCATGGTATGCATTCATATCGACAGAACCTGAATTACCTTCACTATCTACCCACGGAGTATGTGCTCTGGGTGCAGGTCTATAGTAAGTTACTTCGTAGTCTTGTATTGTACCATCGATGCCGGTTTCAGATCCTTTTAATTCATACCATTCATCGTCTGGCTGGCCATTGCCATTTATATCTTGCATTACCCAAACAATGCCCGGCTCATTTGAGCCACCGCTCGAACTGTTAAAAGCATTTCCTTGTATTGCAAAATCGTATTCTCGGCCACTCGGAGCAATACTATGGTCAAAACCGATGATGATATAACCACCGAAAGATCCCAGTGAAACATGCGCTTTTTTGTTCAATCGTTTCGTTGCATACTCTATGGCTTGTTGGGGCGTCGTTTCATTTCCTATAAATCCGGTATTTTGGGATAACTCATTAATAAACTGTCCGGGAGCAGGAATGAATTCATAAACCTTATCCCAAATACCTGAACTTGTCGCTGTCGCTTGCCGATAGCGTTCTTGTTCCGTTTTTTCTTCACAAATAACCTTAACTGTCGTTGTAATTGAAGTATTACTACGTGTTATGTTACGTGAAAGTGGCTGTGTGTTGGGCATTTTTTCTGTAACAGTAACAGCAACGAAATATTCTCCAGGAGTCGTCGGCGTGAATTTAAAAACCCTGTCGGTAGCGGCTTCCATAATTTTTCCATTGACCTGCCATTGATACTGTGGATAATCGAAATATTCCAGCAAAGGCCGCAAATATACAGGACGCCCTGCAAAAGTATAACGATCCGTAGAAGTTTGTGTATAGGATGGTGTCGGAAACCGTACGGAATAAGGCATTGTTTCCACAACTTCTACGTCGAAATCACGGATTGTTTCTCCGTCTATATTGGATGCCCGGATTGTTATCGAATATGTACCGAGTTCTTTTTCGTGAAACGTATATGCTTTTTCTGTTCCGACGATTTCTCCATCGCGTACCCATTCAATTCTAAAATTTTCAAGATCGTCATGTTGAATATCTGGAGATAAAATATAATCCGTGTTTTGAGGCACTTTTAATCCTTTAGAGGGGATTATGATTGAAATTGTAGGTGGAGTTAACTCCAATACTTCTACTTTTAACTCTTCTTCCGCATAACCCTCTGGTGTATCAACTCGCAATTTGATATATAGATGTTGTTCCTGATTCCATGTATACTTCAATATTGATTCAGATGAAAGAAGTTTTCCATCTACTGTCCATGCATAAAGTGCATTATTCGCATATTTATATGTCGGGGCAATTGTCAGTTCACGCCCAACTTTGATAGTGTAAATGCCAGTCTCACTATCGAGTTCAATTATAGGAGCTTGTTTTATTTCTTCAGTAATTACATCGTTCTTATTACAGCTTGTAATAAAAAACAAAAGTACAAGAATACTAAATATGAAAGCCTTCATAATAAAAAGGGCATAGAACTGAAATCAGTTCTATGCCAAACTATATTAAATTGTTATTCTATTGTAACGTCGTCTATACAAAGATACGCCGGAGTATTGAGTCCATATATAGGATCGACATCAGATCCTTCAAAATTGAATTTTACACTTTGCACATCCGCTACATTAATATCCCAATATGTCCATGTAGTTACGGGGGACACTGTTGGTTTATCATATCGGTAGTCGGCCAACAATTTCGATACAGTGGTGATCAAATTTCCATCTACGTCATAACATTCGATGTTGACTTGGAAATATCCTATATTGTTGCCGTCAGAATCTTTCAGATTACTCAACGGTGTTGCAACACCCGATGTTCCGAACTGATTACCATTTATAATCACACCATAGGTATATGCTGTGTTACAATACCATAAACCCTTGAATTTGCGAGGGGAGTCAAAATAGAATTCAGGTTTGGCCATCCACTCCGTATTTCCGAAATCAGAGTAGCCGTATACAACAGCAAAATTGGAACCGCTGTGACCTGCCCCTGTATTGGCCCCATCTGTGGATGCTGTATTATAGACACTACATTGATTCTCCCAAGTATACCACCAATTAGTTCCAGAAGTCTTGCCGGCAGCAGAATCAGAACGATAATTGTATTTCGACAACGCAATGGCACCACTGGAAAATTCAGTATACGCTCCATAAGAATTGGTTACAGTATTCATGTCGGAGACAAACACAAAATCGGGATCGTATATTTCCCTGATTTGGTTCTCTGCAGTATATCCATAAAGCGTGTAGTAGTTCTCTGCTTTAGGCGAAACCGCCATGAATGTTTCATCGAAGTCATCGAATGTAATGGTTGTAGTGCCATCATCATTAAAGTTGGCTCGGGTTTCGGGAGTTACTGAATCAGTTTGAGGATTCATCAAAAAGTCATCGTCTGAATTACAGCCGGTGAACAGGGCGGTTGCCGTCAACAGGAAAGCTCCCGCCAGAAAGCGTAAATTTCTTTTCATAGCTTACTTGTTTTTTAATAAAACATATTTTTAACAAACACAAAAAATCCCGTTCGCGCAGGTTTACACGAACGGGATTATGTTTGTCTTCAAATATGAGAATGACTCCTACGGCATTCCGTATCTGATCGCAACCCGATTTTCTCCCGCGGGTGTAAATCCTTTTCCGGTCATGGCAGGTCTTCTGACTCGTCCCAGTCGTCGCGCCTTCCCAGCATTACACCAGTGGCAGGTTGCGGCAACCTTGAGGGGACTTACAGCAGCGGGTACTGTCCCGGATTCTCACCGGATTCCCTTTTCATCCGTGGCGGCGAACCGCCCGGAACCATTTCCAATTACAAAAATACAAATATTTTTTATAATAATATCATTTACACGAAAAAAAATCCGCAACCTGCCGGAATCATTCCGCACTATACTTTCAGAAAAAGGTTTCATGGCAAAGATTCTCATCGCCCGGGGACAGGCGACCATCTATGTCCAGAAGGACGGGTATACCATAACCCAGTCTTTGGGTGAATACGTGTTCCCCGCGGATGACACGGGGAAGATTCTCTCGTCCGTCACTCTCACCTCGACCGTACGGGTGATGTGCGGGGACGAGGAACTCACGGCCTTTACCATCGGTGCGGTGGGTAAGCCGGCGGGATTCTCATCCGTTACCGTCAATAACGGCACGAAGACCTTAACCTACGTTATCACCGCCGGTACGACGACCCTCGCCGACCACGGAACAATAGATATTCCCGTGACAATTTCCGGTATTGTCTATCATCTGTCGTTCGTCTGGTCGAAAGCCAAGGCGGGTATCCCGGGCAAGGACGGGGTCGATGCCGACATGCTCGACTGGGTCAAGGAGTGGAATACGGGTAAGACGCTCATCAACGGCAACACGGTCATCACCCCCAAACTCTTTGCGGGCACGAAAAACAGCGACGGCACCGTCTCCGGGATAGCCATAGGCTCGTTTACACTCAATACGAAGACCTCCTCGGGAACGATCGCCGCAGAGGCGGTAAACGGCATCTATGGATTTAGGGATGGCTACAAAACCTTCTATGTAGATAACGGCGGTAACGCCCAGTTGGGTTATGGCGACCAGTATGTCAGGTATAACGCCACGACAGGCATGGTCGAGTTCGGCAGCGGAGTGAGTCTGAACTGGGTCGGTGCGACCTACATCGACAAGGACGGCGTCTTTACCGGAACACTCTCGGCCGATACGATTAAGACGATTTCCATCAGTGCTTCCCAGATCACATCGGGGATTATCGCTGCGGCACGCATCGACACGGCGGCGTTGAAAGCCTCCTTGATTACCGCCGGAAACATCGAAGCTCTGACCTTGAACGTTACAAAAGGGAAAATCGGCGGCTGGACGGTGGATGCCGACTCCCTTTACCGGGGTACGAAGAACAACACTGTGGGGAGCTGCACCTCTGCCGCAGGTAGCATTACGCTCGGCTCGAACGGTATCCGGGGCTATAAATGGCGGCTGGATGCCTCGGGAGCCGGAGCGGTCGCGGGCGGCAACATCGCGTGGGACGCTTCGGGCAACGTCACGTTCGCCTCGACGGTCAGTGCCTTGTGGACGGCACCTATCGGCTCCCTCACCACGGCTTTGGGCGGCAGCGGCTATCCCAAGCTGACGAAGATCACGGCCGACGGAATCTATACCGGCAGTATCACCGCCTCGCAGATTACCGCAGGAACCATCTCCGCCGACCGCATAGCGGCAGGCAGTATAGCGGCCTCGAAGCTCGATGCCGCCAGCATCAGGTCCTCCATCATCAACACGGACTATATCAACGGCCTGAGCTGTACCTTCACCAAAGGAAAAATCGGCGGCTGGATGATCGGGGCTTCGGCCCTCACTGCCACGCATATCTCGATAGACAGCGGCAACAGACGCATCGCGGTGTACGGGGCCAATTCGGGTGTCGCTAGCGGGCAGCGGGTGCAGCTCTACTACAACAGCGACACGGACTTCGGGCTCTATACCACGGACAGTGCAGGGTACTGCGTGGCACAGCTGGGTTCGAGCAACAGCATAGCCGGCTGGACGATCGACACGACTTCCATTCGCAAGGGCAACGTGTCGCTGGGCAGCGACGGCTCGATCATCAACTCCACGAAATGGAAACTGAACAACGACGGTTCGGGGCAGATCGCCTCGGGCAACATTGCATGGGACACTGCCGGGAACGTTACGTTCGGGGCTTCCGTATCGCTGCAATGGAAGAACGACATCGAAGCGGCCAAGGTTACGAACTTCGGCTATCGATATTACAAGAAACTCATCATCAACGGCGACGAAGCGACCTATTATCCAGTCGTTTTCAAAGGTGGCGACCAGAACATCAAACGTACCATTCTCGTCCGTCGGGGATATGCCGAGCAGGCTCCGGTCTCGTGGAACACATCCACGCACAAAGGAGGTCTGATCGTACTTATCAAAACCAACTTCGGCGGTTGGGGTGGCATTGCCTATTCATGGGATATCTATGACCTTTCCGAGACCTACTGCCGGATGTTCGCCGGGGCGCAGCTGTGCGGCAACTACTGCATGTTCGCCGTCTTCCTGCGTGGCGGCGGCGATACGGGTGCCGTGTACCACCTCTACTCCGACCAGCCGATAGAGAGCAGCAGTTATAGTCCTTCGCCGATTCCGGCAGCTCCGCAAATCGCTTACGGCAACGACCTTATCTTCCAGAGCGGTTCCACACAAGCCTATGCCCCCGCGCCGCGCACCCTCACGGCTGCCGTCGAGGAGGAGATCCGCCGCCATCGGTTCATTGCTCTGGCGCAAAGCACGGACAGCACGCTTGCGGCACACCCGCTGACCTATATCGGCTCGACAGGGATTTACACGGGCACCCTTACCGCGGCGCAGGTCAACGCCGTGGCGATCGATGCCGGCAGTATCAAGACGGGAACACTTTCGGCAGACCGTATCGCCGCGGGCAGCATCAGCGCCTCGAAACTCGATGCCGTGGGTATCAAGTCGTCCATTATCAATACCGATTACATCAACGGTCTCAGCTGCACGTTCACGAAGGGCAAGATCGGCGGTTTCTCCATCGGCAGTGACAACATGACCATAGGGAACGTCGGAGCTGTGGGTGCCATCCCGTTGCAAATCCGTTCCGCCTCCACGGGCAGCGGTTACTGGTACACGGGAGCCTACAAGCCGCTGGGTATATGCCTTACGTGGTATCAGAGCAGCAATGCAGGGCATATCGTCCTCGGGCAGGTGGCGGCATCCGGCAACAGTGTCAAGACCGGATTCATAGGTCTTCAGATGATGTCATGGGACAATCTGGAATACTTCTGCCTCTCGGTGAACTATACCAAAAGCGGCAGCAAGGAGGTATACAACCGTATCGCGGGGTGGGCCTTCGACCACAACCATATCTGGAAAAACAACATCTCGCTGGGCAGCGACGGATCTATCGCCAACTCCACGAAATGGAGTCTGAACAACGACGGGTCTGGGCACATAGCCTCGGGTAATATCTCATGGAATGCCGCCGGCACGGTTACCTTTGCCGCATCCGTATCCGCCCAGTGGACTACGGGCATCACGACGGCGCAGGAACTCGCTTCGGCCATGGCGTTCGGGAAGATGCTCTACCGCGACCCGACTTTCTGGAACGGAAACAACGGTGTCGTGGTTTACAACAACTCCCAGAACGGTATGGTGACCGTTACCCGGCAGCAGGATGCCACGGCACCCAATGACAGCAAGTATGTCCTGAAAATCCAGACCAGCGGCAGTGCCAGCCCTCGCAACGGAGGCTTCTATTTCGGGGCGAAATGCGGTTACCGCAAGGTGCTCGTCGCCCGCATTATCGCCAAGATCCCCGCCGGCAGAAATCTCTGTTGGGCGACGAACAGCGTCGGCACGGGAGGTTCGCACCGGTGGCTTACGTCGAACGCCGGCACGGGCGACTGGAAAGAATACGTCTACAAGGTCGTGTGCGGCACCGCCGATTTTTCCAGCACCCATTTCTTCTACGTGGACGGCACGCAGGGGACTTCCGATACGCCTGTCATCTGGTATGTGGCCTATGCCACGGTCTTCGACCTTACCTCCACGGAGAAATACACGACCACCATCGATGCCAACGGCATTTACACGGGAACCGTACGCGCCAACCAGATTATCGTGGATTCCGCCCTGACTGTCGGAGGGAGCAGCTATAACGGCAGCATCTCCGTCAAGGATGCGAACAATAGCGTAAAGGTCACGCTGGACAGGAACGGTATCACGGCCGTGAGCGGCAAGATCGGCGGCTGGATTCTCGGAACAAGCGCCCTGACCGCTTCGGCTCCGGCCTCGGGGCACCGCATCGTTATGGGGGCTTCAGGATATATTTACCACGACAACCCTTCCACCGGAGTAAACTATTGGGCGCTGAACACGGACGGTTCCGCCACGTTCGGGTGCGGGAAAATCTCCTTTGCCAATGACGGATCGGGTTATCTGGCCAACCAGAATATCAAATGGGACGCCTCGGGAAATGTCACGATGACGGGCACCATCAACGCCAATGCCGGCACCATCGGGGGATTCGTCATCGGTCAGGGGCGCATCGGCTCGACGGCGACAGGAACCGGCTCAGGCGGCGGCCTTGCCATCTACGACGACCTGTTCCGCGTGGGGGACACCATTTCGTATGTCCTGTTCGGCAGCAACACCATACCGGCATCCGCCGGCGGATCATGTGCCACCGGACGTATTGTGAACAACAAGGTGAACAGCATCTTTAATAACAACTACGGGCTTTATATCGATGTCAAAAACGGTAACCGTAACTACGGAATATGGTCCAATGCCTCTGTTATAGCCCCTGCCTGCATCGGCAACAAGATCAAGAATGTCTATTTCACAGGCAGCGGTTACACGATCGATTTCTCGCAGTTCAACATCTTTTTCGTTTATGCCAACCAGAAGTACAGCGTGACCCTGCCGTCGGCATCGTCCGTGGCCACCATGTTCGGTTACTCGACTCTGCCGTCGGACTTCGCCTGCATATTTACCCTAATTTACAACTACAACTGGGGGAATAGCCTTGTATTCACCAATATCCGTAACCACAACGGGGATCTTGCCAGTTACACGTTAGCCAAGGGAGACTCCATTACGGTATTGTGCGCCAATTACCCCTCGTTCCATTACCAGATATTAAATCACTCTTATTAAAAACTTTTCTGCTGGGAATATCCCTACACTTAATAAAAACAGAAGCGAATTATGAACATCACCAACGTAACGGTAACCAAGGTTGCCGAAGAGAGCACGGAGAATGCCGACTACCAGTTGGAATATTCCATCGTCAATGACGCGCTGACCCGCGTCCACGCCTCCATCCGCAAGAAGGATACGGATGGCTCGGGGAACGCTCCGCAGATAGGTATCATCTACATGGAACAAGGCGTTATTTCATGCAACATTCCTATGGGAGAGCCGCTTGCACCCCTGTTTCATGATTTCGATACCATGATCGACGAAATAAAAAAGAGTAACGTACAAAATGCATAAATAATATGGAACTGTCAGTCAAAGACCGCCTTTACCTGCCGTCCTTTTTGCCGGCACGGGGCAACTTCAAGGACTTCAACCTCAAAAAAGAGATTCTGCGCAAGATCGCCATTCCGGACGAGGAGCGCAAAGCCATCGGTCTTCACGAGAATGCCGAGGACAAGCGCATCGAATGGGATGTGGAGAAGGAGAAACCGCTTGCCGTGGAGTTCTCGGGGGACGAGATGGAGTATCTCCGGAAAGCCTGCGAACGCATCTCGGACGAGGAGCTTCCGGACGATATGTGGGCTACCGTGTCGCGCATCTACGATTTCATTCAGGAGAAGTAAACCATCCTTTCTTTCTGCCGCTACTCTTTTGAAAAGAGTGCCCGGTCGTACTCTGATGTATGGTCGGGCTTTTTGTTGAAGTATCGTTCATGGCAAGACAGGACATAACAATGGACGCCGAATACGGTGAGGTGGAGACTTCCGGCAATATCGCCGGCAAGAGTTTCTACGACTTCCGCCTGCTCGATGCCGTCGCGGGTGCGGACAACGACACCTTCCGCTACGGAGAGATTACCGTCCCCGTCGGCTTCGTGTACACGTATAACGACGGCAAAGGGTTCCATGTCAGGATTCCCTATACGCCCGACATGCGCCGCCTGACGGTCCGTCTGGTTATGGAAAGCGGTTCGGGCGGCACGGAGTACCTGAGAAATCCTGCGACGGGCAAACATTGGTTTCCCGTCGTGGCGGAGACGGAAGCCGGCACGGCCGATATCGCCCTGGCCGCATTTTTCTCCCTCAATGAGAAGGGAGTCTACAACCTGCTGTCACGGGACGGTTACCTTGCCGTGTACAGCGGCTCAGAGACCGACTTCGAAATAGGAGCCGCCAAAGCCCAGAACGAGACGTTTCTGCTGAAAGCTTCAGCCGGAAATCTCTACCAACATTCTACGACAGGTGTCGGCCTCGTCGACTACCTGCATTCGAGTCTGGAAAACAACGGTCTTGCCGCCAAACTGCAGTCGGAATTCCTGTCGGACAAGGTCGTCATCAAGAATGCCTATATGGATTCTGCCACGGGAGAGCTGCTTTTAGAAACCGAGGAAAAGGAGGAGAACGATGGGTAAGTACAGGGTCGTAGCCGGACAGAATATCTACGATGTGGCCCTGTACCTGTACGGCAGCATCGAGGGAGTCGTGGATTTGCTCATCAACAACCCCGATCTCTCCTTCGCCACGACATTGACTGCCGGCCGGGAACTTGTCTACACGGACGATTTCGTTATCCGCGCCGATGTAGTCGCCTATAACGGGTTGCACGGCATCGTCCCCGCTAACGGTGAACGGCATGTCTATCCCAAAACGTTCACCTTGCCGCTTGCTGTCGTCCTCACGCTCGCTGCCGGGATCATCACCGTGCAGTGTGCCGTTTCCGGTGCGGGACAGCTGGAAATCGACTGGGGCGACAACAGCGACACCGAGACCGTCCTCCTCGCGGACACGCCGCAGCTGCTCACCCATACCTTCGACAACAAAGTCAGGGACAGGCGTCGTATCCGTTGGTTTACCGATGCCTGCTTCCGGAGTATCGACTGGAGCGGGCTCAAACCGCGGTCGTTGGTACTGGTGCAGACACTGCCGGTGGAGGAGCTGACGCTCACGCACGCCACACTCTCCTTGGAGAGCCTGCGGCTGCTTTCCGGAACCTACAGCCTGAACCTGTCGAATTGCGCGTTGGCCGATCTTGCACCGCTTGCCGAATGCCGGGAACTGATGACACTCGACCTCTCCGCCGCCCGACTGAAACCGACAGTCATAGATCATTACCTGACAACCCTTGTGGAACATTACGGCGACCGACGGAATTGCACGGTCATTTTACCTACAGCCCCGACGGGAACCTATCGGGAGCCGGACCGGGATACCGAAACGGGGCGCTACCGTATCGCCTCGGGCATGGAAGCCGTATGGGTCATCCTGCACGAGGAGGCCTGGAATGAGGGTGGCGCGTGGAAATTCATTATCGACGATATAACCTATACAGTGGAATGAGCCGGACGATTAAGGAGATATACAATGAAGCCGTGCAGGAACGCAACCGGCGGCTGGAACTGACGGAGTTCGCCAGCGACTCGAAGCTGTCTGTCATGAACGGTATCCTATGGACCGTAGCCGCTGTCATCTACAGTTTCGAGACGCTGCTTGATGTCTTCGCGGTGGATATCTCGGAAGCCATCAACAACCGGATCAACGGCACGCCGGACTACTACGCCAATGCGCTGCTGCAATACCAGCAGGGCGACGAGCTGACCGTCCGCGAGGACGGACTGGCTTTCGGGTATGCCCAGGTCGATGAGACCAAACGCATCATTACGCAGGTCTCCTATGTGGAGAGCACGGACGACAGCAACCTCGACAGCAAGCTGGTACTGAAAATCGCTACCGGCACGAAAGGACATCTGGAAGCTATTCCCGCCGAGGAGCTGGTGCCCATCAATGCCTATATCGGCAAGCTGAAATTCGCCGGCACACGCATCGAGGTCATCTCGACCAAAGGCGACGTGCTGGTGCCGCGTCTTACGGTCTTCTACGATGGTGCCGTTCCCGAGGCGGAGATGTACGACAGCATCGAGACCCGTATCCGGGACTACATTATGGGCATCGACTTCGACGCTGCGGTCTATGTCTCCCGCCTGACGGATGCCATACGCCGTGCCGAACACGTTACAGACGTCTATATCGACGAGACGGCAATCCCCGAGCAGGGCGTGTTTATTGCTTGCCACGATACGGACGGGCAAATCCAGCCCCTGCAACGTGTCGGCCGCATGACATACACCGCCTCGGGCTACCTGAAAGAGTCCTCGCGCAAGGACGAGGAGTCGGAACTGCCGACCTTCCGGGAAGCCATCACGCTCAAAGTCGAAAACCATGAGATATAAGCTGCCCATAGACCGTTCGGTGAACCGGCTCGTGCCGCACTACCTGTCGGGACGGCGGTTCATCCTCTTCGTGCAGAGCTGCCTCTATCCCTTGCAAAGCCTGAACGAACGGTTCCGTACGTTTGCACGGGAACGGCATATCGAGGCGCGCATGACCTCGCAGGTCATCTACTTCGAGTGGTATTTGAACTACAAATTCGGAAAGTACCTCAAAGACGACAGAGACCGTATCTTCATCCGGGAGAGCGAAAGCATCGGCGTGGATCTTTACCACGAGTATGCCCAGTACCAGCGGCCCTGTACCGTATGGTATAACGGTGAGGAGATCACGGCCACGGACGAGGCGGAACTTCCGCGTCCGTTTTACCGGCTCGCCGAAGAGAAACCAATCAACAAGGTCAGTTTCATGGTCTGCGTGCCGCCGGTCGCGATACCCGCGAGGGAGTTCGTCTACATGCTGTCGTACGTGGTGAACCGTTATAAGATTGCAGGCAAGACCTATCTGATAAAAATCGATAGTGAAGAATATGAACCCAATCACAATGCATAGAATAAGATGAAAGAATATGTAGCCGAAACCGGCGGACGTTATACCTATTCGGACGACATCCTGAACTTGCAGGAGCTTACCCTGAGCCTGAGTGCCATCTTCGACGGCTGCTCGGACTTCATCATCTCCGGATGCGAGATCGAGGGTCCCCGCGTCTCCCCGGGTTATGTCTGGCTCGGCGGAAAGGTACGCCGTTTCGACGGCTGCGCCGATGCTGTCTATCCCTATTATATATACGAAATCAACCGGCATGAATCGGTGGTCTACGCCAATGAGGTCAACAAGCGCGGGCGTACCTGTTATCTCTGTGCCGGAGCCAAGGCTGTCCCGGATACGGTCGATCCGGTTACTGACAAACTGCCGGCGGCCATCGAGGTGACGGAGAGCTATGCACCCCGGTTCATCGACAAGTTCTTCGGCCGCTATGCTGTCCTGCTCGATACACCTTTTGCCCGGCAGACCGTCAAGAAGGATCTGGTGCTGGCCGGAACGTTCACCGGGCAGAAAGAAATCAGCTCCAAGACCGCCGTCTCCGTCAGCGGCGGGAACGGCTACATGCTCAAAGGCATCGTCAAGGCGGACGGCCATGCCGCCATCGGTGCCTACCTGCACGGTCTGCTTGTCAACGAGATTGTCATCCGGACGGACGGCACGTTCAGTTTCATGAAACAAGGCAAGGAACTGGCCAGGGTTACGGAAGACGGCATATCCTGCGGTACTTCGCTGAATGAAAACGCCCGGATCGGGGCTGTCCGCATCAAGGGATACGACATCTATAACACCTCGGATGTGACGGATGAGGGTTGTATCCGTATCAATTACCACGGCACGGAGGGCGGCGGAACAAAATACCGTGACTTTGCCGTGCATGACGGAAAAGCCTGCACCACACCTGTTTTGAAAGTCATCGGGCGTACCGCCACCCTGCAGGTCGGCGGACTGCTCTCCCTGCAAAGCACCGGACGGGGTATCGATATTCAGAATACCGCCTATACGAAAGACAATGCCAGGCTGACAAACCTGATTACCTGGCGCGACAGTGCCGCCGCGCTGCTCGCCACCGTCGGCTTCGACACCGCTGACAGTTTCCGTTTTGCGCTGAGGAACGCTCTGGGCGACATCGTGCTTGCCCCTTTGGGAGCGGTGGATGTGCTCGGTACGCTTAAAATCAACGGAAAATCCGTGTCCGACACCTATGTGACCGTCAGGGCCTTTACGGAGGCGATGGGAAAGAAAGTGGATGTGGTAGAAGGCAAACAGCTCTCTACCGAAGACTTCACGACCGAATACAGGAAGAAACTGGCGGCTATCACTACCGGAGAACTGACGGAGGGCGACGAAGGTTATGTCACATCGGGAACCGTCGCGGCGGCTTTGAAAATGAAACTCTCCGCCGACGGGAACCTTTCCGATGTCATGGACAAGGCTGCCGCCCGGAAGAATATCGATGTCTATTCCAAAGCGGAAGCCGGGGAGGTATTTCTGGAAATCTCCGAAGGATTGAAGGAGCTGGTGCGCCTGACGGCGGACGAGATCAGCGGGCTGACGGCAGAGGAAGCCGCCGAACTGAAAGCAAAGCGGCAGGCGGCCGTCAGGGATACCCTCGATGCCGAAAAGAAAGGTACCGGGGAGCTGAAACTGGCCAAGACCTCGAACCTGTCCGACCTTCCGGACAAGGGCAAGGCACGCAAGAACCTCGAAGTCTATTCCACGGCCGAGATAGACCGGATGATGGACGGCAAGCTCGGGACTGACTCCGCTTACGAGGGCATTGTCTTCACACCCGAACTCAGGGACAAACTGCTGGAAATCAAGACCGGTTCGTTCGCCTACATAGATGAAGGCGGCATTTCGCACGCACAGGTCGAGGGATACGTGATGACCTCGCAGGTTGTCAGGGAACTCAAGAAAAAGGCGGAACGGCTGATGGGCGGCTACAACGCTTCCGAAAAGGATACCATCGCCACCAACCTGAACCTGTATACCAAGGCCGGGGCGGACGCCCGCTTCGCCGCGCTTGAAAACCTGTTCCAGGATTACATCGACTTTTTGACCGGGCAAGGAAAATCCCCCATGGAAGCCCGGCAGCTCCTGCGGAACAAGTTGGACGTGCTGTCCAAAGACGAAATCGTCAAGGACTACCTGCGCAAGGACGGCAAACTTTCCGACCTGTCCTTGCCGACAGCGGAGGCGAAACGGCAGGCCTGCCGCGCTATCGGAGCCGCCTATGCGGAAGAATACCAGCCCCTGCTGGCGGATACGGGATGGATGCACATGGAGAACAGCGGCTCGGGAACAGATACCCAGGGGCTGTTTATCCGCCAGATCGGGAATATCGTGTCCATACAGGGGTATATCAATACCGCACGCAGGGACGGCAGCAACTGGGGCGGCATCGTTGCCGTCATCCCGAACAAGATACAGCCCCCGAGATACAGCGTGCGCTGCAGCGCCGCTGACTGGAACGATGACCACAAGTACAACCGGGGCTCCTCGTTCACCATCTACGGCGGTTCGCGCAGGATACAGCTTTACGAGCGCGGTATGTACAATGTCAATGTAGAACTCAACTTCACCTATTTTGTATAGTCATGAAACATAAACTCAATGTAAACGGCGATATTGAAAGCCGCCGGAGGATTGCGGAGCGCAGGAACGTTCCCGTCCGTGAAACCGTACAGCAAACCATTCAACCGCAACATCATGAAACAGAAGAAAATCAGGCGGCAGCCGCAGAAGAAACCGTCTCCCCGGCAGCAGAAGCCCCGAAAGCGAGAAGACGGAAGACCGCAGGGGACGCTTAAGCGCTTTCCTTTCGACGAGACACGGATAGGCTTCATGCTCCGGTATGAGATGCCGGTAGTCTATCATCTGCTCCGCAGGTTATGCGCCACGCAGCAGCCCTTCGAGCCGGACTGGCAGGTCATACGGTCGGTGGCGGAGGCATCGAAAGACCCTTCCTGCGGCAAGGCGAAGTTCCGCCGCTACCTGGACGAGTACCGCCGGGACGGGGTCTATTGCCGGCGCGGGAAACGGCTCACGCCGGAGCGCAAAGCCTACTATGAAGGCATATGCCGCCGCAAGAGAGAAGAGTATATCCGCCGGAACCGCAGGAGGCTGCTTGCCGAAGCGCGGAACGCGCCGGGCGGCGACAGACTGCTCGGGGAGATTAAAAGCATTCTTAAAATGAAACGGTAATGCGCTGAAGGACAATGCCGGTGAGAAACATTCATGTACATGTATGGCTGTTCCGGGTAATTTGCCTAATTTTGTATTCCACGGTCGCTGCAAGACCTTTCCATATTGTCAAATGAGTATCCTCTTTCGGGATACGGTCAGCGAGACATCCTCTCCCAATTTTATCAGTTGAACGCGGACGGTGCAACCGAACCCGTCCGTCCTGTTACCAGTTTCTTTGCGATGCGGGTATACCGTGTCGCATTCTTCGGGCATTTTTAAATCCATAAAACAAAGCGTTTATGCAAGAAGAAGAAAAGAACAACGGCATGGAAGGCATGTCTGTCGAGGAAATGTTCCTCGGCGTTCAGGAATCTTATCAGGAGGCACAGTTGCGTGCCCAGGAGGAGAACAGGGCGTTCGCCCGTACGGAGTTCTTCCGCATGGACAAGTTCGGGACTTACCGTCTCCGTATCCTGCCCATCGCTCCCAATCCGGACGGCTCGCCGACACGTCCGGGCTATGAGTATCCCGTCCACCAGCTGCTTCTGGAGCTGGAGAAACCCGCTACGGGGAACAAGCCCCAGAAGATGTATGTCACTGTCACCCGCGCTACCGATGCCGGATATAGCGTTGATCCCATCGAGACTTACCGCCGCATGGCCGTCGAAGCCGCAAAAGAGGACGGGGACGACAAACTGGCGGAAAAGATTGCCGGGGGCTCGTTCGGAGGCGGTCTGAAATACAGTTACGGCCACTGTCTCTATGTATTCGACCTGGGTGAACGAGCCAAAGGCGTGCAGATGATGACCCTTTCCCATGCCCAGTTCAAGGATCTGGATGAGAGGAAGTTCAAGCTGTGGAGCAAGAAACTGGCCAAGAATCCGTCTTACCCGTGCCCGATTTCCTCGGTGTATGACGCCTATCCGGTGGAGATTGAAAAGCGCAAGAACGGAGCCAAGACCGAGTATGTCATTTCCATTGACAACGAATCGGAACCGGTACCGTTGACCAAGGAGGAGCTGACCGCCCTGATGGGTGCGCCGCGTATCCCGGAAATCATCTACCGCTACACCCGTTATCATCTGGGAGCCACCGTCGAGTTCCTCAAACAGTGCGACGGTATCTACGGCATGTCGCTCATGGAGACGGATGAAATGAAGACGGTCATCGACACGCTGGACGGTGAACTGCCCAAGGAGGATATATCCGCGTTCTCGTTCGACCGCCGTACGAAAGATAACAGAGAAAACGGGCGTGAAGGTGGAGGCATCTCGCTGGACGACCTTTTCGAACGTTATGACGAGCTTCAGCGGCAGGAACTCGGTGAGAAGACCGAGGAAGGCCAGGAGCTGCGTGCGATGATCCGCGGCTACATCGAGCAGGAAGGGCTCTCCGTGCGTGTTACACGCTCCACGAGCAACCGGGAACTACTCGACCTGATCGAAAGCGAGATGGAGGGTCCGAAGCCCAGTGACGAACCGGAGGATGTCCCCGGGGAGGAAGAAGAGCAGCCGGAGGAAACGGAAGAGCGTGCCGGGCGTCCCCGCCACCGCAGATAAGCCTTTCACAAGTTCTTGAATTCTAATCCGACGGGAGGCATCCGGGCCTCCCGTCCTAATCACAATCACTTAGTATGAAAGAGAACAAACCCTGCCTTTTGTTATTGAATGACATCCACATCTCGAAAGACAACATCCCTGCATTCCAGGCCAACTGGCAGGAGGCCATGGGAATTTGCAGGGAACGGGATATCCGGGAAGTGGTTGTCGGAGGAGACCTGTTCTTTTCCCGTGCCGCCCAGACACTCGATGTCCTGCTGGCCGTCAGGGATATGCTTGTATCCGCCGCGGACCATGACATTCATGTCACGCTGGCGGAAGGGAACCACGACAAGGTGAACCAGGAATCCCTGCGCGGATATTGTCATGTCTTCGACCGGCATCCGAATGTGACTGTCGTGGATGAGTACCTGACCCTGTGCCGCCCGGAATGGAAGTTCGCGCTCCATGTAATGAGCTATTTTCCGGAAGACGGCTCTTTTGCCGAAAGGCTCGGACGATTGGCTGCGGAAGCGCTTTCCGGAGAACCGGAGCACTTCCTCTACATCCATGAGGGTATCAACGGGGCATTGGCACAGCCTTCGGAAAAGGAACTGCCTGCCAGGATATTCTCTCCTTTCGACAAGGTCTTTGTCGGCCATTACCACAACCGTACCGTCATTCCGGGGACGGGAATCGAATATATCGGTTCCTCGCGCCAGCATAACTTCGGGGAGGACGAGGAGAAAGGATACACGGTGCTGTATACGGACGGCACGTACGAGTTTGTCAAGAACCGCGTGAACATGCGGTACCGTGTCATGGATATGCCGGCGGAACGTGCCGGGTTGCACCTGATGGACGAGCTGCGTGAAATGGAGGCCGATGGTCGCTACAAGGTCAAGGTGCGTGTCCATGCACCTGCCGCCGCGATGAAATCGGTGGACAAAGCCGCCTTGCTGGAAGCCGGAGCGGCGAAGGTAGAACTGGTTGCCGATGACGAGCAGCTGCCGGAGGCGGTATCCTCTTCGCTCTTCGAGAAATTCGACAGCCGCCGCATCCGGGAAACCTACGAGGACTTCTGCCGGGAGAAACAGATCGAGGATGTGTCGATGGGATTGGAGTATTTATCTAGAATAGAAAACAGATCATGTGGAAATTAAAGACGATAGAAGCCGAAAATCTCTGCGCCTTCCGTTCGCTGTCCTACATGCTGCGGCAAGGCGTGACGACATTGATTTTCGGCGATAACCGGGACAATGAGTCCCAGCAGTCGAACGGGGCCGGCAAGTCTGCCCTGTTGGAATGCATTGCCGTGGGTATCACGGGCAGCCCGCTTAGAAAGATACGCTCGGAGGAGATTATCAACGATGCAGCGGAAGAATGCCGTATCGCTTTGCGTTTCATCAACGATTCCGCCGCCGAGGAACTGCTCGTCAACCGCCGTATCCCGCGCAAGGGGGCTTCCTCTGTCAGCTGTACGCTTTACCGTGGCGGCAAGCAGGTGGTAACCGATGAAGCGGTACAGCCTTCGGTGGATGCCTATAACCGGTATATTCTTGACAAACTGGGTATCACACGCGACGAGCTGCTCAACAATTTCATCCTTTCCAAATACCGGTATGAGGATTTCCTCTCGTCATCGGACAAGGAGAAGAAAGAGGTCATCAACCGCTTTTCCAACGGTATTCTGGTGGATGAAGCCATCGCCAAAGTGGAGGAAGACATCGTGCCGCTCTCTGAAAAGAAACGGCAGGTGGAACTGGAACTGGCCGGGTTGGACGGGCGTATCGGGATGTTACAGGAGCAGATACGCAAGGAGGAGGAAGCCGGAGCCGAGCGGGGGCGTACCCGTGTGGAACGTATCATGGGACTGGAAACGGCCATAGCGGCCAAGAGGGAGCAGATCCGTACCGGGCACGAGAACGTGGACAGGCTTGAGGAACAGCTTGCCGGAGTGCAGCGGGCGGACGAGGCTTTGCAGGAACTGGAAGCCGGAGATACCGCATTGGAAGCATGTCTGGAAAAGATAGCGGAAATGATGTCCCTCTTTCCCGATGCCCGGCAGACGGACTGGGACAAGGTCATTGCCGAAAAGAAAGGACGGTTACAGACCGCCACAGAGCGGCTGAAGGATTGCGATGCCATCTTGAAGCAGGCGGAACAGGAACTGAAAAACAGGACTGACGGCTGGGAACAGTTCAAGAAGGAGTATGCCGCATTCTGTGAGGCATACAGGGATCAGTCCGATACGACTGCGGAGAGACTGCGGGAAATCGACATCCGTCTGCGCGACCTGTCCGGCAGCATCGAGGAACTGCGTCATAAACGGCGTATCGTTTCTGCCGGTATTGACGGCCTCTCGAACAAACTGGCCGGCTCCATCACCTGTCCTTTCTGCGGGCATGAGTTTCTGGTGGCAGAACCACAGTTCGACATCGAGGCCGGCATGAAGGAACTGAAGCTCCGTCAACGGCAGCTCACGGAAATCAACGGCCGTATCGATGAGAAGCAGGAGGAGACGGATGCCGTGGAGTTGCAGCAGAACCGGCTGAACCATGAGCGCCGGATATTGGAAGGCAGACGCACCGGATGGGAGGAGCAGCTGGCCGGGCACGAACGGGCCATCAGGAATGCCACCCGCCACGTGGAAGAGGTGGAAAGCGGGCATAAACGCATCGCTTCCGAAATTACCGCCCTGCAAAGTGAAATCGAAGGTGTCCGCCGCAAGGTATTCGACGAGGTGTTCGGATTCATAGACGAGCGCAATGCCGCACTGAACCGCGGCATACGGGTAGGCAAGGAAGATATACAGGCTGCGGCCTGCGCCATCGACACTTTGCAGGCCACGATCCGGGAGCTGGATGAGGCGGCTTCACCCGACCTCATACAATCGCTCAAGGACACTCTCCGTGAAACGCGCGGGAAGTCCAGCGAGGCGGCAGGGCGCAAGACGGCCGTCGATGCCCGGGTCCGTGCCCTGGAGATACAGCGGGAACGGTTCGTGCAGTTCAAGACCTATCTGGCCAACACGAAAATCGAGGCGCTCAGCCGTATCACCAACGAGTTCCTGCAAGACATCGGCAGCGACATCCGTATCCGCTTCGACGGGTATACCGTCCTCAAGAGTGGTAAGGTAAGGGAGAAAATCTCCATCTCACTGCTGCGCGACGGCATGGACTGCGGCTCGTTCGGCAAGTTTTCGGCAGGCGAAGCCGCCCGTGTGAATTTGGCGACCATCCTTGCCATGCAGAAACTCGTGAACAGCAACTGCGACGGGGACAAGGGACTGGATCTGCTCGTGCTGGACGAGATACTCGAGGCGGTCGATGAAGCGGGGCTGGCCTCCATGTTCGAGGCGCTGAACTCGCTCGGCGGTACCGTGCTGGTAGTCTCGCACGGGAATGTGGCTGAAGGGTATCCGCATAAACTGGTAATCGTGAAAGAGAATGGCGAATCGAGACTCGGAGAATAGCGTACTGACCCGGGAGCAGGTACTGGCGCTGGACATCGCCACGCATACCGGATACTTCTCCCTGCATGAGGCCGGGACATGGAACTTCACCGAAAGCAAACGGCGCAACGGCAACAAGATGCACGGCGCTTTCAGGACTACGCTGCTCTCGCTGCTCCGTCGTTACGGCATCCGCCGCGTCGTGGCCGAGGATGTGAGCGTGAACCGCCATTTCTACGACATGCGGCGGCTCTCGGAACTCAGGGGTATCCTGCTCGAAGTGTGCGATGAACTGGATATCCCGGAACCGGAGTTCGTCAACCCGGCTGTCCTCAAGAAATGGGCGACGGGAGACGGACACGCCACCAAGACGCAGATGGTCGCGGCCTGCAAGGACAGATACGGTATTGTCCCGGTGGATGACAATGCGGCGGATGCCTGCCACCTCTTCTACTATTACATCCGCAGGCACAGGCTGTGACAAGCCGACAACGGTTTGGATTTTTTCCGGGCGGCGGTAATGCTGCCGCCCGTTTTTTCAATTGACGCTCACGGTAGCTGACAGATTAGGACATGAGATTCATTATCAACCTTTTCAGTCAGTGGAAACGTGGAAAAGAAAGATGTGTTTATTGCGGTTCTCCAGCCTGAAGACGAATCCGCGAGACAGAGGGCGGAACTTCTCAGAAAATATGTGATGCCGCACAAGAATCTGATATACAGCATTTGTATCAAATATACCTATAACCAGGAGGACATCGAGGACAACTACCTCGAGGCGTTGGCCAACTTCTTCAAGTATATGGACAGTTATGACCCGGCCCGTCCGGTAAAGACCTGGATCTATGCCGTGACCAAACGGCTTGTGGCGGACCTGAACAACCGCAACAGGAACCGCATGCCCCCGGACGACAATATCGACATTTCGGAAATATCCTCTTCGCTGTCGGATGAGGACGAACCGTCGGGAAACAGCATGGGGATGGACAACTACCGCGAGTTCTATAACGATGACATCCTCTGGGCACTGGACCGGCTCAAACCGATTTACCGGGAAGCCCTGCTCTTGCAGCAGGCTGGTTACAAACTCGGGGAAATCATGGAAATCACCTATAACAACGGTACTTTGCAGACCAGGAACGTAGAAACGGTAAAAAGCCGCATCTTCCTAGCCAAGACGCAGCTGCGCAAACTATTGACACGCGATGGAGAGAAAAGAATGGATTGACGGATGCCGGAGGCTCTTTACACGGCTGGTCCGCACCACGGTGTGGGCGGATTTTGTGTTCCCTACCGGCGGCAAGTCGGACAGGCAGCTCGGGATGTGTTTCGACGGCTTGTGCCGGGAGGTCGTCTCCGTCAGTGCGGAACGCCTGTCCGACTTCTGTATCTGCCAGACATATGCCATTTCCGGATATGATACCGCGTATCGCAGGAAATGGAACGTCTCCCATTCATTCGGAAAGAAAGCCATCGGCCGCTATCTCCGCTCGGGAAAGGAACGCCGCTACCGGGAGGACCGGTGGCTGAAGAGTTTCGGGCTGTCACGGCATGATTTGGCGCGGGCAGTGGAAGACCGCCGCAGCCATCCGTTCGGGCGTTTTATTTATCCGGAATACGAGGAGACGACCAAGCGGCGACTGCTCTCCACCGAAGCGGGATATCTCGTCTGTGCGCTCTCCACGCTGATGTGGACGCCTTTCTCCCCGTCATGCTCAAAATGTGCGAAAGCGGAGCCATGCCGCAGAAGGACACAGGCGCGCTATCCGGAACTGTACCGTATCCGCTGTGAGGCGTGGCGGAAAAAGGAGGCGAAGCCATGAGTGCCGTCAATCCGCTCAGTGCCGAGTTCCTGTATGAACTCTATGCCACGGCGCTCAGACAGGAACCGTTGTGTGCTGTCCTAGCCCGGCATATGCGTAAGGAATACCTGCCGGACCGTTCGTTCCAGCAGGTACAGGAGGCGATAGCCGTACACTTCAAGACATACAAGACACCGCCGTCGTATGCCGTGCTGGCACAGACCTTCCATGAGGATTACGACGCCATCGAGCTGATAGACACTTTCCGGGAGTATGACGAGGGACAGAGTGCCGAGGTGATGACCGACATGCTGGAGTCCTACATCAAGGGGGTCCGGTTGCAGTCGGTCTATGCGGAGGTCGGGAAACTGTATAACGAGAACAAACAGGACAAGGCGGAGAAGACTCTTCGGGAATATGCCGAGTGGCTGGCAGGGTTCACGCTGAAGAGTTCCTCGTTCGTCGATGTGGCCGCGACTTTCAAGGAGCGTTTCGAGAGGAACCGCCGGCGCGAGGAGGAAGAGGAACGCTCGGCCGCCCCTCGTGTGTCCCGCTTCTACATCCCGTATCTGGATGCGCTCAATGCCGGACGTAACCTGCGAGGTCAGCTGACCTGTTTCCTGGCCAGCACAGGCGTGGGAAAGTCGCACATCGCCAAATGGATCGGTGTCAGGGCGGACATCGATGACGGGCTGCATGTGCTGCATTTCCAGCTGGAAGGTTCGGAAGAAGAGGCGTTGAACGCCTATTCCGGCGGACTGATTTCCAGGAACGCCTACTATTACGAGCGGGGAAAGATTTCGGATACGGAGATGAGACATCTGGAAAAACTGGTCGCCTCGTATGCCGGAAGCATCACGGTGCGCAGTTACCCGCGTTTCAATGCCCAGGTCTCGACACTCGACATCAAGAACGGCATTTCGGAATACAGGAAGCTCAAAGGATATAATCCGGACATCGTGATTGTGGATTCGATGGACTTGCTGACGGATGCCAACCGCCGTTCATGGGGAGCCGACCATGAACGGGCGAAGCGTATCGCGGTGGCTAATGACCTGAAGGACCTGGCGGCGGACGAAAAGGTATGGATGGTGGTGACTTACCAGTCTACCATCGAAGACCGGGAGTGGCTGAATGACGAGCGGAACGTGCTGACCGAGTACAACTGTTCGGAGGCCAAAGGTCTGGCCCGCCCGTGCACGCACCTTGTTTCGCTCAACCAGTCATCGGCTGAAAGAAAGGAGAACGTTATGCGCCTGCACGTGGCCAAAAGCCGGTTCTTCAAGAAAGGAGACACTATCAGGATTGCCACCGACTACGACAATGAGGTGTTCTATGACGGGCAGAGGACACTGAATCTGAACAGGGAATAAAAAGCCATCGATCCGGATGCGGCGTGTCGGTGGCTTTTTGACTTGTAACGACTGGAATGTTGAGAATATATGGCAGCTTACATGCGTAAAACCAATTCCGGACAGATACGATTTTTATTGTATGCCCTTTGTATTCCGCCATATCGTCCGTTCCCCATGTTATCAACAGCAGGTTTTCACATTTCAATTCCTCTGCCGCCTCCAAGACTTTCAGTTTCCGCTCACGGGTCTTGGCGTTCGAGATATCATACGACCTTTGTTCGAGGAAAGTTCGAATGACCTCGCAAATACAAATCCGTTATTTGTAGTAATTGGAAAACGATACTTTTCATTCAGTATGTTTATTGTACTGCACAAAAAATACGCTTTTTTTATGTAGAGAGTGATCATTTTAGAAAAGTACATCTCTACACCTGATAATCAGCCAATGCTGATTATCAATCTCCTTATTTATATATTGTTTTATCGATTAGACAAAAGCAGTCATTTTTTGTCCAGCCGGGAAGACAATTTCTCTTTTCCTTTGGGTGGAAAGACCTTCCATGATTCTGCCGGTCTATTTTTATTGGGCTAATCCGGATTCTTTTTCCAAACATTTCAAACCAACCTGTAGCGGTCACGACTATACCTTAATATGGAACTGTCGGTACAGGAATATCAATATCTGGTTTCGGAGATAACCCGCGAGACGGGTGCCAAACGGGACGGGAGCGGTAAGAACCTTATCGTTCCGCGCTGCCCGTTCTGCGGAAAGTCGGGCGGTAAGTTCGGTATCTACATCGGCAAGGCGACTGCCCACCGCCGGCCTTTCATGGCCCACTGCTTCTCCTGCGGGGCATCCACCCGTACATTGGAGCAACTTCTGGCGGCTATCGGTCGCATGGACCTGATGGTTTTGCAGACAGCTGACATTGCCGCACCGTTGAACCTGCACCTGCTGGAGAAGGACGAGGCGGAAGAAATAGACGACGAACTGGTGCCGGTCGAATTGCCGGACTTTTACAAGCGCACTTTCCGGCATCCGTATTTGCAGCGGCGCGGCTTCTGTTTCGACGATTACGAGTATTTCCCGGTCGGGATAACCGGCAGGCTCAATCCGCGCTACGCGGACTATGTCGTCTTTCCGGTCATCGATGACTGTACGGTTGTCGGCTATGTCTCCCGCCATACCTGGCCGAAAGAGGATATAGACGCCCACAACCGCAAGACCAGACATAGCGGCGGGTACAAGATCCTGCGTTACCGGAACTCCACGGAAAACGACTTTTCCAGACTCCTTTATAACTACGATGCCGTCCGTATGGATGAAACCGATACGGTCATCCTCGCGGAAGGTATTTTCGATGTCATCGCCCTGACCCGCAGACTCGAACTCTATGACAATTCCCATGTCGCAGCCGTGGCCACTTTCGGAAAGAAAATATCCGATGTACAGATCTACAAGCTGCAATCGAAAGGCGTCAGAACCGTAGTCATCGGTTACGATGGTGATGCCGTCGAGTCGGTAAAGCGGACGGCTGAACGGCTGAAACCCTATTTCGAGGTTTTCATCGCGGACATTGCTGATGCCGCCAAAGACTGGGACGAACTCACGGAAGCGGAAATCTACGGGATTTTCGCCTGCCGCCTGCTGTCCGTCCTTGAATACAAACTCAAAAAAGTACAGGAAAGATGATACAGGAACTTTTCTCATGGCTCGATGCACAACGGATAACCTATATCCCGGTCGATACGGAAGTGGTGGATATTCCCGGCTTCGGGCGGCTTTTCACGGCCGACCTGTCGGGAGTGGAATCCATCTTCCGCGGCGACGGGGACAAGCTCGTGTTCAACCTGATGGAAAGTCCGGATGTGCTGATGGAAGAAGGAATCTTCCATGTGGCCTTCCCGTTCGGCAGGAACTGGTACTACTATGACCTGCGGGAAGAATTCCGTTTCAACCTGCTGAAATATATCGGCCGGCCCAAGCCTCCGGTACATGATGTACCTTTCGTGAACCTCGGCATCCATACCTCCTACGAGCTGCTGAACGCCTGCTGCTCGCCGGAAGATTTGTGCCGCAAGGCGAAATGGCTCGGGCATACGGCTGTCGGCATCTGCGACCGCAATACAATGGCCGCCACGCTGAACCTTCAGAAGGAGTGCGCCAATACCGGGCTGAAACATATATTCGGCTACTCGCTGACAATGATGCACGAAGAAGAACGTGTCGGGCTGAAGATTTATGCCTTGGATAACGAGGGGCTGCATAATCTGCTGCGCATCCAACGGGCCGTCATGGTCGATTCGGAAGACAACACCCTCCGCTATGAACAGCTGCTGATGTATGCCGCAGGTTGTGTGGTGGTTTTCGCCATCCGTTCCGTCTACTGGATGGCCGGACACCCCAAACAGGTGAAGCGTATCCGGAAAGGTGCCGAAGCGGTCTATTACCAGGTCGACGCCAACGAATACAAGGCGGACCGCATCGACAGGGAGCAACTAGAAGCCCTGAAATATTATTTCGGCAACTGTTATGATGCCGACACGGATTCATTTACAGTAGAACCAGTCCTGATTCCGGACTGCTACTACATGGACAAGGACGATGCAGGGTACAGAATCGTGGTGAACAAGATTGCCACGGGAGCCGCCCATGAACAGAGCGATGACCAGTATTTCAAGACAGCGGATGAATTGTATGACACGCTCCGTCCTCTGTTCTCCGGGCAATGGGACTTCGATTCCCTGTTTAGGCGCATGTGCCGTCCCACGGTGGAGATTGCCGGACGTGCGGACGCCTCATTCGAGACCGGGCGAATGTTCATGCCGGAATACCGTATGCGACCGGAAGAGCGGGAACGGTATGGTGACCGCCGTACGATGTTCCTCCGACTGCTTGACGACGGGCTGGACCGGAAAGTGCCGGAACCGGAGCGGGAACGCTATCGGGAACGGCTGGACGAGGAAGTCTATATCATTGAATCGACCGACAATGTGGACTATTTCCTGGTGCAGTGGGATATGGTGCGGGAGGCGCACCGGAGAGGCATCGCAACTGGTATAGGTCGCGGTTCCGCCGGGGGCTCGCTGGTTTCCTACTTGCTTGGCATAACCTCCATCGACCCGCTGAAATACGACCTTATCTTCTCGCGCTTCCTCGTGCCGGAACGCTGCGGGCTCAGCTGGAAAGACGAACTGACGGTGCTTGCCCCGGACATCACACTCGGCAAGGGCGAACGCTATGTGGAGATGGAATCTGAAGGCAAGACTTACCGTCTGTGCACGGATGCCCGGATGCGGGTAATCCGTAACGGAGAAGAGCGGACGATATACGCAGATGAATTGATGTGTGGCGACGAAATCCTTTTTGACCGCCGAGATTGCTTGTGGAACCTAAAGGAACTCGAAACCCATGAATCCGACCTACGAACACCACCGTCCCTATGACGGTTGCGACCTTTACCGGGGCGATGCACTCGATGTGCTGCCCCTGCTGGCTGAAGAAGGCATCACTGCCGACATGGTATTGTCAGACCCTCCATACGGTACGACACATTGTCGATGGGACGCCGTGATAGACATCCCCGGGATGTGGAATGCTGTACAGGGCATATCCAGACCTGACACTCCCGTACTGCTGTTCTGCCAGCATCCTTTTACGAGCCTGCTGGGCAGCTCCAATCTCCGCAGGCTGCGGTATGCCTGGGTATGGGAGAAGACGCAGGCGACAGGCTTCCTAAACGCCAGGCGTATGCCGATGAAGGCGCACGAGGACATTCTGGTCTTTTACGACAGGTTGCCGAAGTATCATCCGATCAAGACGGACGGGCACAAGCGCAAGGTCGTGATGGCCGAACATCAGCGGAAATGCGATGCCGGCGAGATATACCGGAAGCACGATAATTTCCGGGATTACATATCCACGGAACGCTATCCGCGCAGTGTGCTGAAATTCAAGACGGACAAGCAGCTCTCCTGCCTGCACGCGACACAGAAACCTGTCGCCCTGCTGGAATACCTGATACGCACCTACACCGACGAAGGAGACATCGTCCTCGACTTTGCGATGGGCAGCGGCAGTACAGCCGTGGCCTGCCGGAATACGGGACGCCGGTTCATCGGCGTGGAGATAGACCTGGGAATTTTTCAGACAGCACTAAACCGTATAACCCATGGCTGACACCCGGGAAATCTGGGTGGATATCAAGAACTATGAAGGAAAGTACAAGATCAGCAACCTCGGGCGTGTCAAGAGTCTGGAACGGCAAGTTTCGCATGACGGTATCACCTGGACACAACCCGAACGTATCATGTGTCATTGGTGTGGGACGACTTCGCTCTATGACTGTGTCCGACTCTACAAGGGCGGTGTCGGAAAGAAGTTCTCCGTGCACCGTCTGGTGGCACAGCACTTCCTGCCCGACTGGAATCCGGGACTGGAGGTGAACCATATCGACGGGAACCGCGACAACAACCGTGCGGATAACCTGGAAATGTGTACGCACCAGCGGAATATGGAACATGCCATAGCGGGTGGCCTCAAACGGGATTACGGCGAGAAAAGCGTGAACGCCAAACTGACCAACGGGCAGGCGGAAGAGATACGGGTGAGGTATTCCTCCGGCCAGGCTTCCCAGAACAGCCTGGCAAAACAGTACGGTGTCAGCCGCCAGACGGTAAGCGCGATAATACGATACAAGAAATATATCAGATGAAAGTAACACATATAAGAATCAGGAAAGCAGACGGACCGCTGACGGTCATGGATGCCTTTGTGGACAAAGGACTGACAGAAGGCGGCCACGCTTCGCTGCCGGACATAGATGTCGACTATGCCTCCGACCGGCGGCAGGAGATCAAGGATTACCTGGAAGAACGGTACAACGCGGACGGCCGCCAGCGTGTCTTTTCCGCCGGCACCTTTACCACGATGAAACTGAAAGCCGCCTTGAAGGACGTGGCACGCGTACACCGCGTGCCTCACTCCATCGTGAACTATATTACCGCCATGATAGATGACGGCACGGACTGGACAGGACTGTTCAGACAGGCTGCCTTCAACAGAAAACTTCGGGACTTTATCCAGACCTATCCGCTGGTCATCGAGGACGTGCAAGGATTGCTCGGACAGCCCAAAGCGGCCTCCATACACGCCTCGGCCATCGTTGTCACACCGGACACGCGGGACGGCAGGCCCGCCGAATGCTTCGATTTCCTGCCGGTCCGTAAGATGGACGGGGCACTGGTATCGGAGTTCGACGGCTATTCGGTCGATGAGATCGGATTGTTGAAGGAGGATGTGCTGGCGACAAAGGAACTTGCCAAACTGAGTGCCGTCATCGCGTTGGTCAACCGGAATTTCGGGCAGGAACTTACTATCGGGCGTATTACGCAGGATATGCTGGAAGACGGGAAGACCTACCGACTGCTCTCGGACGGCAACACGCAGAATGTGTTCCAGTTCTCTTCGCCGGGCATTACCCGGTTTATCCAGGATGTACAGCCGGAGTGTATCGAGGACCTGATCGCCATCAATGCCCTGTACCGTCCCGCCACACTCGACATCGGTGCCACCGATGATTATGTCCGTTTCAGGCGTGGCGAAGTGGCCCCGGTCTATAACTACGGCTGTTATGAAGCAACGAAGAACACTTTCGGAATCATGGTCTACCAGGAGCAGTTCATGTCCGTTGCTCATACGCTCGGGGGATTCGACCTCGGGAAGACCGACTATCTGCGCAAGGCCATAGGAAAGAAGAAAGCCGACCTGATGGCCACGCTGAAGGCGGATTTCATTGCCGGAGCCGTCGGGAACGGATGCCCGGACTATGAGGCGGAGGAAATCTGGCACAAGATAGAGGTAGCCGGGAAATATTCGTTCAACCGTTCCCATGCCGCGGCATACGCCCTTACAGCCTATTGCGGGGCATGGCTCAAGGCCAATTACCCCTCGGCATTCTACACGGTGGCATTGCAATGGGCGGACGACAAGGAGATTCCTTCGTTGATGGCGGAGATGGAACGCTGCTCGTCGGCCAAGATCGTGCCGCCGGACATCAACCGCTCCGGGACGGAGTTCTTCACCGACTATGCCACCGATGAAATCTTCTGGTCGCTTACCCGTATCAAACAGGTCGGTGTCAAGACAGTGGAATACATCGTCACGGAACGCGACCGGGGCGGGGCATATACCGGTATCGAGAACTTCATCCACCGCATATTCCGTTACAAACTCAAGAAATACAGTTACTGGGACGACCCCGACAACGCGGAAGAGGCCGTGAAAGTCCCCGTGAACGCCCGGCATGTCAAGCACATGATCCTTGCCGGATGCTTCGACCGTATCGAAAAAGTCGGGGCGGTTACCGAACGCTGCGCGCTGCTCGAACGCGCAGCACGGGAACTGGGATTCTCCCTTTCTGAAAAAGACTTCCCGCAGGACATGCGCGGGCGGCATTTCTTCTGGTCGCAGCAGCAGATTGCCGTGTCGGGCATAGGCAGCATCGATTATCGCCGCATCTTCAACAATTCGGAAGCCCGCAGGCAGGTCAAGGGAAAAGCCTCTTACCTGACCCTGGACGAGGTGGCACGGGACGAGAACGACGGCAGGCGTGCGACTGTCTGCGCCACGGTGGTGGATGTAACCGAACATACCTACAAGGACAGGGAGACGGGAAGCCGGAAGCGTTTCGCCAAGCTGACACTCTCCCAGAACAACCGTCTGGCGGAATGTGTATGCTGGAACGACTATTACATGGAACACCACACCGTGATCCAGTCGCTCAAAGACCGGGTGGTCATCCTCACTGCCGTCATCCGTTACAGCGACTACAACGGATGCAATACATTACAGACCTATAGGAACTCATTGTTATTCATTCAATCCTGAAAAGATATGGCACCCAAGACAGAACAGAAGATATATGTAGGCATCGGGCTGGACTTCGAGACCGGAGGGCTGGACTGCCGTGAATGCGCCTGTACACAGATCGCCCTGCAAGCCGTCCGTTTCGACACATGGCAGGTATTCGACCGCTATCAGGCGTATATCGCCCCCTACGGGAAACAGGACGCGGGGCTTCCCCGACGCAAGGTGTTGCGTACCCGCCATGAACAGGCGAAAGAACCGGAATATGTCCCGATGAAGTACGAACAGACGGCATTGGACTATTCCGCCATTACCATGGAGATGCTGCGCACACAGGGTGTGGACATGAAGAAAGTCGCCGGAGAAGTCATCGCCTTCGCCAAACGCAGCACCCTCTCGAAGGGCTATCAGTGCAAGCCCGTGCTGGTCGGACAGAACATCGCTTTCGATATCGGATTCCTGCAACAGCTGATGAACTATGCCGGACTGGCCGCCGAGTTTGAAAAGACCTTTTCCGGTACCAAGGACTATTACGGCAACTTCCAGCCGCACTACATCGACACGCTTGTCATGGGACGGTTGGCTTTTGCCGCTGATCCGGAGGTTACTTCGTATAAACTGGAACTGGTAGCCTCAAAATTGGGGGTGGAACTGGACGATGCCCACGATGCGGCTGCGGATGTGACGGCCACGCTTGACATCCTGGGGGTCTATACCTCCCGTCTGCGCCAGACGGAAGGGGCGGCAATCGCTACACAGAAGAAAGAGAAAACCCGTAAATATTTCAAGATATGAGTATGGACACGAATAAGGAAGCCCAAGGCATTGACCGGGAACAGATTCCCGAGACCATTACATTCCGTACGGCGGACCGGATGACCTACGGGGCGCTGGGCTATGACGGGAACGAACTGATGGCGTTCATATCGGGCTACGACCTGGAAATCAAGTTCAACCTGCGGCTCATCAACTCGCTAGCGGATGCGGAGGCGTGTGCCGATGCGTTGGCCCAGGTATTCTATGACGCATTAATGGAGCAGTTGCTCAATGAAAAGGCGGATTTTGTAAAACCTCCGGGATACAAACCCGCTACTCTTTCAGAAAAGGAAGGAAGAACCGATGTCAGACAAGATAACGAACACGCAGGATAGGCCGGAAGAGAAACCGCTCACGGAGCAGGAGCTGCAATTCTGCAACCTCTATGTGAACGGCGGGCTGGAATATGCCGGACGGCCGAAAAAATGCTTTGTGGAGGTATTCGGTGAGGATACGGTGAAGAACCCGTATGCTTCGGCCAATTACCTGATGAACAAACCGCATGTGCTGGCACATATCAAGGCATTGCTCTCCTCGGAACGGTTCGAGATGGAGACGATGGCTGTAAAGCTGCAGGTGACCGAGACTCTCAAGGCAATCATGGACGAGACGGCCACTTCGGACTATACAGACCGTTTCGGTGTGCCGCTCTCTCCGGCACCGCTCAGGGCCGTGTCGGTCAATGCCGCCAAGGCGCTGATGGATATCTTCCCCATCAGGCACAAGGAGGAGAACCGCCTGCGTATCGAAGGCAGCGACGGCAATGTTATCTTCAATGTAATCGTACCCCAAAATCCTGTAAAAGATGGCGAAGCGGAAACGTAAAATCACTAAGGAAGAAATCGCCTGGTGGGTCTATCTGGCGATGATGATCGCGCTTGTCATCTATGGGTTCCGGGATAGTGCGGCAGCCGAGACTCTGCTGAGGGCTATCAGGGACGCATTCTCACTTTTAATGGAATAAGATATGGAACAACTCAAAGAATTTGTAATGAAGTACTTCAAGATCATTGTCGTGGTACTCTCGTTCTCGCTGACACTGTACATACAGCATGTCAACAACACCGCCCAAATTGCAGAACTGGAAACCAAATGTATCGGTTTGGAAGTGGAAATCAAGAACCAGTATGACCGTATCAACGCCATGAAGCTGGACAAGTCCGTGTTCGAGGCAACCATGATGCAGCTCAACACGGTACAGAATGACCTGCACGAAATCCGTGCCGATATCCGTGAACTTCTCAAATGTCAGGGAACGCACAAGTAAAAACATCATGGAAAGACCAGTTATGAAAAAGAATGCATACGTTACCATCATCGCTTCGCCTGAACTCTCCGAAATGAGGTTGGACGAACTGGTCGGTCGCCGTGGACTGGTCGTTGAAGACCTCCCGCAGAACCGAAAAAAGAACCGGGGCGGCCTTGTATTGTTGGAAGAAATCTATATGGATGAATTTCTGTGGTTCATCCCCGAAGAATCAGTATCATATGAGTAGATTAAACAGAATACTTCTGGCAACGGTGTTGCTGCTCTGTAGCATCCTCTGGCTGCAGCACCGGCGGACAATACGCCTCACGGAAGAACGCGACCGATTCCGCATGAACAGCACCGCACTGCTTTCCGATGTGAAGCGGATGCAGATCGATTCAGCGACGATGGTCCTCGATGCCAAGGCATTGCGGCTGACTATAGATGAGTATAAAGAGTTCCGTGCCAAGGATGCCGAGACCATCGAAAGGCTAGGCGTGAAAATCAGGAACCTCGAAGTGGCTGCACGGCATGAAGTCGAAGTGAAAGCCCCGATAGATGCCGCCATCCGTGACACGCTCATTATCCGTGATACCGTTCCACTGCTGCGGCAGAAGGTGGAGATGGTTACACCGTATATCCAACTTACCGGGTTGATCGAGAACAAACGGCTCAAAGGCGACATCAAAGTTCCGGTAACCCTCAATCAGGCGGTTTGGGTAGAATACAAGGGATGGTGGTTCTGGAAGCGTGTAAAGGCTATCCATCAGTCCATTTCCAGTGACAACCCGTATGTGGAAATCAGGTATTCGGAATATATACGCATACAGTGAAAGAACATGTGTCTTTTATATGTGAAAAGTTCCTGTGACGCCGGTGCGCCAAGGGACTTTTTGCTTTTAGATGTGTTAAAGGCAGATGAATATTCATGCAATGGTTTCCCCGGGATTAGTTTTCAGGTGAAAAATTAAATAACAGATATATTCATGGCAACAATAAAAGTTAAATTCCGTGCCTCTTCCGTCGAGATGAAGGAAGGCTCGCTCTACTATCAAGTGATTCACAACCGTCTGGCAAGACAAGTACATACCGGCTACAAGCTTTTTCCCTCGGAATGGGATGCCGGCATTTCCGAGATCGTGATGGATTCCGGCACGGAAGGGGGGGCGCAGGAATTACCTGCTCTCCGTGAAGACTGCCCTAGCAGAAAACTTGTCCCGTTTGAGAAGCATCATCGCACAGCAGGGATGTTTTTAGAAAGCCTTTCAAGCTCCCGTCCGTGTTTCGAAACGATAAATATCTATGTATCTGACGCATGTATTGTCTCGTTCATCCATAAACCCAAATCGGTTTCCCTTGCGGCATTTTCAAGTCTCTCAAGTAAGACTATTGTTGTCTGTTTTCTTCACTTCTATTCCCTTTCTTGTCGATGTAATACCATTCGTCGCTTTTCCAATAGTGGTATTCTCCGTCCGAACCCGGCACTTCTTTCATTTCTCCCTTGTCGGTTACTTTTGCCTTGCCGTTCTCGAATGGGAAGCCGAAGGCGAAGCGGGGCTTGATGACCGTCCTGCCGCTTTCGTCCGCGTACCCGATACGCCCTCGCTTGTCCACGATACGGTACAATCCCTCGCTGACATAATCGTTGCCATTGTCACATTGAAACACGCCGTAGTGTTTCATGGAACTGCAACCGCATAATAACATTATCACAATTATCGTTGGAATTTTGCTCATTGTCTAAATTTTAAAATATCAGAACCATAAACTATTACCATTCTTCCCGCTCATTGATACACAAAGAAAAGCCAATAGGCTATGCCCAAATTAATCAGAAACAGACCAAGCGGCAATAGTAACTGAAGCCAGAAATAGTTTTTATCCTTTCTTTCAGGATAAAGGCGGTAATAGGCACGCTCCCGCGCTTTGGTAAAGTACTTCTTTTCAATCTTTGAATACACCTCTACTGCTGCCCAGACCAAGCCGACAGACAAAGCTGACGGCAGCCACAACGGTATTACCCAGTATAGGAATCTTATTATAAGAAGCGAAGGGACAACAGCGAAAACCCACAAGAAGATAGCATCCAACGGCATAGACCACCTGTTGTGGATGCGTCGTATGCGACCCGCATAATACAGGTGGTCTATTATGCTGAACTTATATTTCCGTTTGAAAGCCATAGCTGATTTCCATTTTTACAAAAATACTGTTTTTACGGCAGACAAAGAGCATCCGGCACATTGTTTTTCGGCATAACGTGGTGATTGAGTGGACGAAAAACATTATTTTTGCGTTCGGAATCACGATTATCGGCTATGGCGAGTAGATTTCTGCAAGTATTATTGTCGGCAACTGTAGTGGCTTTCATTACCGTAGGGTGTGGCAACAGAGGTTTCAATCCTCCGTCTGACGAGGATATGATTCATAATTTCTATGCCCATGAAGATGCGTTTAATGAAATAACCGAAATTCTGTTGAATTGCCCGTATGGCGACATTTACCCTCCGTTCTATCCAATCGGGAGCGCAACGGATTCATTGTGTTTGTCAAGTCTTGGCAATGAAAAATGCACGCGTCTTGATTCCCTGCTTGCATCGGTGGGTGGTAGGAGATTGTATTTCAAAAGCCGGCATACTTTGTGGCAGATTGAACATGGCGATTTTAGCTCAATTCCTCCCATTGAGGAACTGCCCGACACCATTGTTCCAAGCATCTCTATCATTTACTATTCTGCCGGTTGGTCTGTCGGGCCGAGTGTGGACAAGCAGTATGCTTACAGGTTCGCGGAGGACTCAACCTATGCGGTCAATTGGGAACTGAACGACCTGATTGAGCTTGTTAGGAATGATCCGGATGCACCGGGCGGTATGGCATCAAGACACATTGAGGGCGATTGGTATATTGAATTATGGTATGACAAATGATAATTATGCAATGAAAGTTACCGATATATACGAAGCTATGAACAGCAAGGCGGAAGCGTTTTTCGAGTGGTTGCAGGCTCACCCTAAATACGGGTTGCTGTTTGGTGTCGGGTTGCTTGCCCTATGGCTTGCAGGGTTGCTGTTCCGTTGGAAATGGGCATGTGAGTGGCAGTTTCATGGAAAGCTATGGTTCTTTGATGATTGCAAACCCGAAACACGCCGACGGATTAAGATAGTGCTGGTCAGCGTTCTGATTATCCTCATATTGGTCGATTTCTTTGTATGGAGGTGAGAGCATGGATAAAGACAATCGCAAATACCGGTTCTGCTTCATCGACTATATGTGGTATGTAGCCGAAAAATGGAGCGAGCGAGAGCATAACAATCTCAATGGGAGAATGTTGCTTTTCCTATGCTGGCTGTTTGCCATAACCATACCGCTTGGAATACCGCTACTATTTCGCCTTTTCAGTTGGATAATTGCTTTTGCCATAGTAATGATTCTTTGCTTTCTTCCCGACTTATTTTGCCAGCTCCGTTACACAGCCGGGCGGCGTGAAGCGCTCCGTAAATATTACGGAAAGATGAAACACTCCGGCAGGAAGCTCGCCAAAATAGTCCTTATCGTCATCGCCCTGACCGTAGCGAATTTCCCACTAATGTTTCACTTCGGATTTATACATTGGGCATGACAATGCCTGCCACTACCGCCACTGCAATGACAACGGCATAGTACACCTCTATCGCCTTTTTCCAATATAGAGGACGCAAATCAAGTTCTTCTCGGATTTCCATTCTCCAATCAGAAGGTTTGAACTGAAATCCGGAGATGCACCATGCTGCGACAACCGCCCATCCGATCAATATGCCGGTAACTATTTTCTGACCGTTATTCGGGTCGTCTTTTAGCGTAAGTAATGCCACCAAAATTAATGAGAGATAGGGAAGTCCAATTATCCCACCAGCCCGACGCTCCACCCAATCATGCCCCCCTTTCCTTCGCAGCATATCGTAGGCAAGGATGTATGCGGTTTTATGTATCATCGCAATCAAGCGAAATAAATGAGGTCTTCCTGTTTCTGCTCTTTTCATACTTTTGTAGGTTTTAAAATTCCGTATCTTCCGTCCATTCCAGAGAGTCCACCGGACAAAGCCCGGTGTTTCTCACCTCGTACCACCCGGTCAGCAGTACCCTTATGCTGTCCGGCGTATATCCCTTGACCCATGTACATTCGACAAACTTCTGGCTGCCGTCTTGGATTTCATCAAAGGTGGCATGGTTCAATAGCCCTACACGGAACTCTCCTCCCATATCTTCCTCCCTTACCTGCATGACATAGACCGGTTGCCCGTATCGGGATGTGCGACCGTCCTGATTAATCAGATATTGCAAGGCTTCGCTGGGTACTTCCTGACGGGCTCCTACCGTGATATGCAGCGCAAGGTAATCCCTCCACCTTTGCGGAACTTCCGTCCGTGTGTTCTCCACCGGCTCCGCCTTGCGCCCGTCTATCCGCATCAGTGTGCTTGGCAACAGGTACATTTCGGCAATCATCAGAAAGCCGAGGGAGAACAGGAAGAAGTAACATCTGAAGGGGCTGAACCTGCGTCCCTCATAGTGCTGCATGACCGCTTCCCTTCGTGAAAACGGGTATATCCGACCATTCGATAGATAGTGGAGAATTGCGACGATTCCGGCTATCATGGCGACTGTAAACCACTCAAATACCGTGGAGTCGAAAAGGAAATGAGCGGTTGTAAGGAAGATCGGCTCATAGATAAATATCATGATGCAAAGCATCAGCATGGACTCCCCGTCGGGGCGTCTTGGCTCGCCCTTGTAATGCCTCTGTGCCATTTCTCCCAACCAGAACAGGTAGTCGAAGAAATAATAGCGCCGTTGTCGTTCTTGCTCCTTATAGTCCCGTTTCTTCATTCTAAATATAATATTTGGTGGCTAACCGACCTTTAGGGGAGGTTACGCCGTTTGCTATCTACCGTTGTTTGATTTCTTTCGTTTAATATGTCTTTGATTAATTCCGGTACAGAAACAAAACGTACCGAAAGACGGAAACAGGATTTATTTCGGTACGCTTCCCCGATCGGCACAAAAAACACGCAAAAAACGAAAAATACTACTTTTAGTATTTTAGTATATTAGTATTTTAACTATATTTGCGGACATGACAACCATTTAAAAAACTGAATTTATGAGCAAAGCAAAAGTAATCTCCGTATTGAATCACAAGGGGGGAGTAGGAAAGACCACAACCACGATCAACCTGGGCGGCGCGTTACGTCAAAAAGGGTACAAGGTTCTTTTGATCGACCTTGACGGGCAGGCCAACCTGACCGAATCGCTGGGCTTCTCCGCGGAGCTTCCCCAAACGATCTACGGCGCGATGAAAGGCGAATACGACCTGCCGATCTACGAGCATAAGGACGGTCTTAGCGTCGTTCCCTCCTGCCTGGATCTCTCGGCCGTTGAAACGGAGTTAATCAACGAGGCCGGGCGGGAACTTATCTTAGCCCACCTTATCAAGGGCCAAAAGGAAAAATTCGATTATATCCTGATCGACTGCCCCCCCCCTCGCTGTCGCTGCTCACGCTTAACGCACTGACGGCCTCGGATCGGTTGATTATCCCGGTTCAGGCTCAATTCCTGGCAATGCGTGGAATGGCCAAACTTATGCAGGTCGTCCACAAGGTGCAGCAACGTTTGAACTCGGATCTTTCGATCGCCGGGGTCCTGATAACCCAGTACGACGGAAGAAAGAACCTGAACAAGAGCGTTTCGGAACTGGTACAGGAAACATTCCAGGGCAAAGTGTTCAGCACCCATATACGCAACGCCATTACGCTGGCCGAAGCCCCGACACAAGGGCAGGATATTTTTCACTATGCCCCAAAATCTGCCGGGGCAGAGGACTACGAGAAGGTATGTAACGAACTGCTAACAGAAATAAAGTAACCATATGGCAAAGAAGAACGATTTAAAAAACAGTATGTCGGCCGGGCTGACCGGGGGATTAGACAGCCTGACCCAATCCACGGCCGGGCAAAAAGAGGCTCAAAAGCCGAAGAAAGCGAAAACCGTGCATTGTAATTTTGTCATGGACGAAACCTATCACCAGAACTTAAAGCTGATCGCGATCCGCAAAGGCGATTCGCTAAAATCGGTATTGCAAGAGGCTATATCTGACTACTTGGATAAAAACAGTTCCCTGCTATAACAGCGTATCGGGAATATACAGGGCAAACACTCCACAAAAGAAATTCTCCAGGAAAAAGGTACGCAAAAAGCACCCCTACACATCAAAAAGTATATTGAAAATGCGATTCCCTATAAAAAACCCGTTGGCAGGGTTAATCTTGCGTATGTTTAACCTGCCAACGGGTACGATATTAATAAACGTTTGGATTAAGGTTGGACGTTTACGTCTTTATCTGCATCAACCCAGCCTGTTGTCTCTGCATCAAACTGGATCGGATTCAACACAGCCTCTCCCTGATCATCATAACCACCACCGAAAATCAACGTGTAGATATGACGCTTGCCCTGTTCCCATGTATCTCCGAACGGAACATAAATTGTTTTGTATTCGCTTGCTGAACCCAACAGATAAGCTCCGGACTGCCGGATTTTGCAGGCGATCTCCAGATAACATTGCTTCGCATTATCGGCCTCCAACTTGCTTTTGGTGGCTGTTTCGGAAACTTTCCAAGCAGTCAGCTCCTGTGGTATATTCAGCATAGGAGTATTTGTGGTAATATCGGTAGCTTCGGTATTGCTATTGACCGTGATGTTTGCGTTTTTCACTACGGTAAATGCGTGTGGAAATGCTAAATCAGACGAACTCCAACTTCCCGTTCCATCGGCTGCCGCAGGCAATGTGAAGGCGCCGGCAAATTTGAAATTATGAATCTTGATCACGTCGATGTCCACCTGCATGTTATCGTATTGGGTCTTTGCTTTGAATACGACCTGTGACAGAATATGTTTGAAATTAAATTTCACTATTCCGTTGTTCATGTCTTTTGTCTGGCCTTTGGCCATGGCATACATCACGTCGTAGTTTGCATGAGTAGTACCGCTTCCATACTCATCCATGCAGGTATAACTTATCTTTTGGACATCCTTGGTGGCTTCCCAACTATAAAACATCATCATGTCTTCACTAACCGTTCCGGGATTGAACGCGTAAAAGTCCAAAGCCTCGGTAGGCCAATAACGAAGGTCGTTCGCATCGTCATAATCCCACTTACCATTTTTGTACACGATCTTCACTCCGTCATGTCCAAAATCCGTGTCTACCTTTCCCATGAAGGCAGTACCATCCGTCGTAAAAGCGAACACGTCGAAATCGGTGCTCGTCAAGTTGTCGGGGGTAGTAGGGATAGCCCTCGTTTCCGCCGCATTACTTAACACGTTAAAACCAATCGCATTCCGTGAGGAGGTTTCCACATTCGCAATCTCCTCGTCTGAGCAACCCATGAGTAGAGCTCCAAAGATTGCCCAAAGCATTACTGTACTTTTTTTCATAAATAAAAACAATTTAAATTGATACATATAATTAACAAACTCGTATTACAACACTATATCCATATTCACATCATCCCAATCATCAACGTCCACATCAAATCCCGCACCGTCACTTCCCGGCTCGGATGGTACCTCATAATCAAAATTCAACACCAGATGCACATCACCGACATGCCCCGCTACCGGGACATCATGCACTTGGTCGCTCACGTCCTGTTCCAATACAGACATGCTGCCGGAACGGTTCTTGAGATACAGCCGGAAAACATTGGGCTCTCCTTCAAGTGCGGAATGTCCAAACGTATAGAATCCGCCTATAATCTGATTCCGTGAAACCATTCCATCAAAGAGCAGGCTCTCCGAAAGACCGGCGGGCAAACTGTCGCCGGACATGTTAAGCGAGCCGGACATGCCGGAAAGAGCAGCCCGCAAATCCGCCACCCTATCCAGTCCCCGAAGACCGTTCACCTCATACGTGTAGTGACATACCATGTTTACGGGAGTTAGCCGTACTATCTCCGCGCTTCCTCCCGGAATGTCCTTGAGGATAACTCTGTCTATATGGTCGCCACACAGCCAGGGTGGGGTGACAGCCATTGTCCGGTTATCCGGCGACTGAACATCACGCGTATCGGCAGTAAAAAGCGTGTAACTGCCGTTTTCTTTCCAAACCATCCCGTCGGTATCGTAGTTGAAGCAAATTACCCGGTAATCATTCTCGGGGAGCTCCACTTCCCCATCCTCTCCTCCGGGGAAATCAAATATCCACGTGTTGCTTTCATCGTCGGTCGGATAAAATACGACCCTCATGCCTTCAGGCTTGTCATGATTGGAAATCTTGGTCCAGTCGAATACTACCCGCACCTTGGCAAAGTGCGGATGATCGTAACATAAATCCTTATGCTCACAAGCCGTCAGTCCTATCCATAAAAATATGAACACCAGACAAAAGCGTATCCGTATCACTGCCTGCCTCCTTTCTTCTCGTTGTAGTTGCCACGGCCGATCAACCACACCAAAGAGATACCCGCCTTGGTCGGGCCGAACCAGCGGCGGTTTTTAGTGGTCTGCCATACATAGTGACCGTCCAAAGGGATGTACTCCTTGTACGATCCTCCAAGGTAGCCGATTCCCAACGTGAAATCCACATTGAACCGATGTCCCACAGGTAACGAGTAGCCGTAAGCCACGCCTCCCCCGTAACTCCATTTATCCCCCAAGTAACCTTTCCCACCCAATTCGAAATCATAGGTGACGATCTGCCCGTACAATCCGACATGATGCCCGGAAAACGGTTTTTCCACCGCTCTCCGACCGAACCAGCGGCGCAACTCCACATCTCCCCCATAGATACGCCAATAATTATGCTTCCGATCACTTTTCCACCAGGCATACATCCAATTCCCGGCCACAGACCAGTTCTTCCCCAAACAGAACTCAACCCCGATGTCAGGTATCAAAACAGCGTCATAAAGCAAGTTTGTTTTCACCGCCATGCAAAACGGCCGTTTCTTTACCGGAGCTATGACGGTAACGGTATCACGGATGCACAACGTATCACGTGTATGTATATATACCGTATCTCTGACGGGATTTATCGGATCACTATCATAGCATATTTTCACCATCGACGAACGAAGTTTCGGAAAATGGAATTTATACAAATATGAGTATGGCCTCCCCCCTTTCAGTCTTTTCAGTTCTCCCCCCAAATAAGGGCTGTCCTGGTTTTCCAAACGGACGATCTTCTCCAACAAACGAAGGACATCCTCCCTCTCCGGAACATTCACATCCGCTCTCACCATCGTTATAAGTCCGTTCCAGTCGCTTCCCGAAAAATGAAAATCCCTCTCCAATACCGGAATCTTTATATAAGGTGATATATACCGCCACAAAACCTCTGCTCGTTTTTCAGACAGCCTTCCATTCAACAGCCCCCCTCCTTCCGGGGAAGCTCCTCCTATTATTTGAATTTTCCTGACAAGACGGACGGAGTCGTTCAATGCGGAACAGATTTTAGCAAACCGCTCCATCTCGTTCCCATTGTCAAGTAAACATGTATCTATATTTACCTTTCCTTGATGAAAATAGATCCTTACCGAATCACGCTTCTCCTGAGCGGATATTTCTCCGCTTATACTCAACACGAGCACGAACAATACACATTTAATATAAAAACCTCTTTTCGTCATTTAATCATTTGTTAATATGACAATCCAAACCCAGGCTTTTACACCCCCTTGAATTTCGACCGCAAAAATACACACTTATAAACCAGCTTCCAAAGCAAAAAACAAACATTTTAAACTTATAAATACTTAAAAAGACAACCACACAACAACTACAACACTTACCACAGCAGCCAATCATGCTTACACAACAACTAAAAATACTTAACATCATAAAGAAAAGTACTTAAACATACAAAAAAACAGTTATCTTTGCAAGAAACATCATACTTAATAACACTTAAAACAATAAAATACATGATATTCAGCACAAAAGCCGCCTCTTTTCTAAGTTCAATAAAAACTCAAACTTACGACAAAAAAGAAAGAGAAATGATAATAACGTATCAACAAAAACGAGTCTTTCATCTATCCCTGCTCATGCTGGTCTTATGCGCACCCATATACATATATTCAGTTCCATTTCCCAATGAACAGTTTTATTATATTAACAGCGTATTATTCCTGTTTATCATTATGTGCACTCTCGCTTATTTTAAAAAGAGAGTAAATCTGACCACGACCTTTTCCATTATACTGATAGCCATACATATCGAGATTTTTATCGAAATAATTTATTGCTCAATATGTAGCGGATATGAATATAGTTATCAAAGAGCATTGATAATGAGTAACATTACTATCTCTCTCTTATTTACCATGCTTTCCATCTGTGCCTATATGAGTAATATCTCCATCCTATTGTCCTCCCTTACCATAGCTTCCTATACAATCTGCACACTTATCACCGACGAACCGTTCCTATACAGTTATCTGCCTTTGATCATCATCATATACACCATGATCCCCTTATTAGGAAGATCCTTACACAGTAATATCAGCAGCTTGCTAAAAAGTAGCAACTTGCTAAAAGAGGAAGAGGAAATGCTTTTGAAACGTCTCCAAATGAAAAAGGAAGAACTATTCGCGTTCGCCGAGTTGTTAAGCGAGAATAACCCGGAAGAAAAGACAAGCTCCCTGTTAAACATAATAGGGGAACAATCCAAAGAAAATCTTTTTACAGCCCTTGCCGCATACCAGAAAAAGGAAAAAAGTAAACTTGATACAATCAGGAGAATATATCCCAATTTATCCCCGTCCGAATTAAACATCTGCCGTTTAATACTGCAAGACAAGACCGTCAGCCAAATATGCGAATTATTACATCGGAGTAGCGGAAACATAACCAGCCAACGAGCGAACATACGTGCCAAACTCGGACTGAAAAAAAGCGACAATTTAAAAGAAGCATTACAAGAACGCATGAGGCTGTATGAAGAAGAACACCGGCAAGAGGACTTTTCAGCCATGCGTTAGGGATTGCAGAGTAAAGCCCACAGCCTTTAGGCGAGGACTTGAAACGTAAAGCCCGACCGTCCCACGGGAACGCCCAAAAGAAAAAAAATCCCCCGAACATTCATCCGGGGGTAGTGTAAACTGAACTGTGTCACGGCTCTGTTTTTTATTCTTTCCCTCTTATTTGTGTGCAGATTTCACATCTGCATACAAATAAGAGGAGCCTTTCACAAGCAAAGTTACATAATCTTGAACCTATCACCAAATTTTATGGCAAGTTGCTGTGATATCAGTGCCCAATTAGACAGTGGCATAGTCCATTTCCCACTAATGTCTCGATAGGCAAGATACACAAGCTTTTCAAGTGCGGTGTCTGACGGGAACACACCTTTGTTCTTCGTTACTTTACGCACCTGACGATGATAGCCCTCAACCGTATTGGTTGTGTAGATAAGTTTGCGGATTGCAGGAGTATACTGAAAATATTCCGTAAGACGCTCCCAGTTGTCGCGCCAGGATTTGATTACTATGGGGTACATCTCACCCCATTTTCATCAACCATGTCAAGCTGTGCTAATGCAGAATCCTTGCTTACAGCACCATATACGGTCTTGAGATCCTTCAGAAACTCTTTCTGATGCTTGCTTCCTACATACTTGATTGAGTTACGGATTTGGTGGACTACACATAGCTGAACGGAGGTTTCCGGGAATACACTTTGGATGGCATCAGGGAATCCCTTAAGACCGTCTACGCAACAAATCAGAATATCACGTACACCACGGTTCTGAAGGTCGGTCATAACATCAAGCCAGAAGTTAGCACCCTCACTCTCAGATATATACATACCAAGAAGATCCTTGTGACCAGACTTGTTTACACCTAGGACATTGTATATTGCACGAGTGACTGCACGACCCTTATCGTCTTTTACCTTGTAGTGAATGGCGTCAAGCCAGCAAATGGCATAGACGGGGTCAAGCATACGGGACTTCCAGGCTGTTATTTCGGGAATAACTCGGTCGGTTATAGCACTGATGGTTTCTGCTGAAAGGGTTGTGTTAAACTCACGCTCAAAGTACTTGCTTATATCACGAGTGCTTGTACCAAGAGCATACATGTTGATGATTTGATCTGCCATACCTTCAGCAAGAATTGTCTCACGTTTCTTAACTGTCTCCGGTTTAAAAGAACCGTCACGGTCACGAGGGGTTTCGACTATCACCTCTCCATACTTTGTCTGTACGGTCTTGCTCATCTTGCCGTTACGACGATTGCCAGAACTGCAGTCAACGCTATTAAGGTGAGCATCCATCTCACCTTCTAAGGCTGCGTTTAGGATACGTTCTAGCATAGGAGCCAAAGCTCCGTCTTTACCGAAGAGTGCTTCACCGCTACGCAGCTGCTGGGCTGCTTTCTTGTAGTCTATTTCCAAATTGGCCATATTATAAAAACTGTGTTAAACTATTATTATTATAGCCTGACACAGTTTATTTTACACTCTCGAACGGGGCATTGAAAGCACTCTTGGAGTTTTTCATTTGTCAACAGGTTATTATCTTTGGATAGGTAGCTTTTTGACTTTGCTATTGGGCGAAATCGCATTGTTTGTATTAAAAAACAAAATAGGATGACTCACTATAATCTACTTCGTATTTTTCCATAAATGCAATCCTTGCCAAAAAGCAGTTTGTTCGGGTGGTTGTTTGGGCGTTCCCCCTTCGGGTCGGGCTTTCCGCTACAAGTCCTCGCTATGCTGTGGCTTTTCCCCTGCAATCCCTAACGTGGGTGAAAGGGTTTTCACTATCTTGCGCTTGCACTTTGACACACGGGGCTTCGGCTGTTCGCCGAAACTTCCCGCGCCCCGTCCCGCCCGAAAGAGTTCCCCGGCGTTTGTCCGGCAGCCGACATTATTCAAGGTAGTATTCTATAATATCTTTTATCAGTAGCTCTTCTCCTTGTTTCCATAATTTCCAGCCTTGTTCACTCTTTATTGTATCGCCTTGTACCTCAAACGGTTTTCGGACTTCTGTATTGTCCTTGAAGCAGACTACCGTCACCATGCGAAGATAGTCTTCCCAAGAGATATAGTAGGTGTCAAAGTCATGCGTTCTTTTCGCTGGAATACCATTTATCCGCATGAGGCTGCGGTTGCGTTGCATCCTGTTTCCATGCATCATAATCTGCCCAGATGAACAGTTGATCCATGCCGTTTTTCCGCTTTCCTCGTTCAGTACAATTTCAGCCCTTCCCGCCATTAAGCCCAACACTCTAAAACGGAGCATGGGAAAAGTGTAGATCAGACTTGCCGTCTCTTCTAAGTATTCATGTATGTTGCTTCCGGATCTCCATGCCAAGGGCATTAACGTATCTGATTCCGAAGAGTAACGTTATACTATCAGCCGATTTGGCTGTTATTTTCTTTAAGTATCAGACCTCGTCTTCCTCCATCAACAGATCGTCCAACGGGCTTTTGATATTGCTTTTGAAAGTGTCGGCTATGTGGACATACCTTTCCGTTGTCTTGATGTTGTTATGTCCCATAAGCTCTTTCACAATCTTGATGTCGATTCCCTGCTCCAGCAAGTGGGTGGCGAACGAATGGCGCAGCAGGTGCGGGTAAATCCGTTTCGTGATTCCCGCTTCCCGAGCCGCAGCCTTCAACCGTTTCGACACGATACTCTCGGTAAAAGGTTCGCCCGGTCTGTGTTCAAAGAGCCACACTTTCGGTTTGTATAGTCTGTTATATTCCGTCAGCTTTTTCATCAACGGTTTTGACAGCAGGGTGTAGCGGTCCTTCTTGCCCTTTCCCTGACGCACCCGTATCAGGGAGCGGGGTTCGTTGATGTCGCCGGGTTTCAGTTCCAGCAGTTCGCTGATGCGCAACCCTGCGGAGTAGAGTATGGAGAACATACAGAAGAAACGCAGGTCTGTCACTGTCACGTCGAGTATTTTCTTTATTTCCTCCTTGCTCAACACGTCGGGCAGCGTCTTCTCCCGTTTGGCACGGTTCACCTTGTAACACCGCCGTTCCTGACCGAGAACTTTCTCGTAATAGAACTTGATGGCGTTGATACGCTGGTTTTGCTGGCAGGAGGATATGTTTTTCTCATGGATGAGATACAGCAGGTAGTCGTTTATCTCGCCGGGAGTAACCGTTTCAATCTTACGCCCCTCGAAATATTGTTGGAAATCGCGGAAATAGGAGGTATATACCCTTACGGTATGGTCACTGTAACGCACTTGCTGGAGTTTTTCCAGATAACCTTCCGGCAGTGGCGGCCGTTTGTCTTCCTCTTTACGGGGTGCGGTTTCCTTGATGGCGGAATAGTCTATAAACGCCATTTTCACATAGCGGTCGAAGAACTCGGCAAGCACGAAATTCTCTGCCGGTAGATAAGCTCTGCCACCGACAAGCAGTACGTTTTCTTCCTTCGACAGCGACAAGCGGATGTCATTGTCATTACCGAAAGTCACTTCGACAAATTCTCTCCCGTTTCTTACCACAGGAGAAAGTTTGATTTTGGGTTTTGGAGTATATATTTCCATGTTTTTTAAATTTTACCGGTCCCACTCGTTCAGGATTTCTCCGCTTATGATATCATATCGTATCCAGTGTCCCGTCTCGCGTCCCTCGGTGTATTCGCCTTGGACTGCGATATCGTCCCGGTCGATTTCTTTCCACGAACCGTGCTTGTAGCCGTTCTTGTACGAGCCGGATTTGTAGGCGTACAGCTTGCCATGTAGGTGGGCCGTGTATTCGTAGGGGCCGTCCAGTTCGCCGTTCTTATAGTGGCTGACGGTTTTGCTGACCCATCTCTCGGTGGTATCCTCGCTGATTTTCCATTGTTTTCCCTCTTTCCGGTCGTCGGTATAGTTTGCCTCGTAGATCTGCTTGCCGCTTTTCGGGTCAAAGCGTTGTTCCTTGCCGTTCCGCTTGCCCTGCCTATATTCCTGAACCATGTCCGGCTTCCCGTCGCTGAACCATGTCCTTACCGTACCGTCTATCTTCCCGTACTGCATGGGTGCTTCCCGTTGCGGTGTCTTTCCGTTCTGATGATAGGAAACGAACAGACCATGCCGTCTGCCGTCGGTATACTTGCCCTTTTCCCGCAGGCTGCCGTTGCGGAAACGCCTGTACTCGCCCTGCATAACCCCTTTGGAAAAATGCACTATTTCCTCATCCTGCCCCCGCAAGATACGGAATTTGCCCGATAGCGGACGTTTTCCGCCCTTCAGATAATGGACGACTGTTCCATGCTGTTCGTCCGTGGTGGTTCGCAAGTCACCGGATTCCACGATCCGCTGTGCGAAGGCAGAACAACACAGCAGCGTGAGAACGATGGCCGCAAGCATTTTTCTTATGTTTCCCTTTGCCTTTCTCATTCGTCCGGATATTCAAGTTTCAATGTCATGCCGTCCAAAGCGATGCCTTCGCTAAGCGTGATGGCAAGTTTCTGTTCTTCGGAGAATCCTATGGTTTCCCCGTCCTGCAAGGTGACATCATCCGACAGGATATAATGCACGATGTCCATTAGGAAATCACGGATGTCACTCAGATCGGCAGGGGCATACACTTCGATTTCCTCTTTCCCGAATTTTCTCAGTCCGTAGGTATAGATGCCGGGGATTCCTTTCTGTGTGCGGTAGATGCCGAACCATACCCAGTCCATGACGGGCAGTTCATCTTCTTGCAGGAGTGCGGCCATATCCCTGTAAAATTCGGGTTGGAACACCATACCGTCGGTATATACCGCTGTAGCGTAGGACTGTTTCAGGCAGGAAGACGTGGCTCTGGTGAACAGTTTGGCTCTCTCCAGCAGGTTGGATTGGTCTCCGGTCACGGATACGAGGATATGTGCCTCGTGTTGTCGTGCCACTTCTGTTGCATCTTTCCACAGGTAGTTGCCCTGTGCATAGTGTTCCGCTTCTCCGTTGGGTACGGGACCGGGCATGATGGCTATTGCCAATGTCATGCCGCTGAACATTCCGACAAGTACGTCACCGTTGTCGTCGTCATCGGTAAGGACGATTCCCCAGTCTTCCTCGAAGTCATGGATGAACTGTTTCTTGTCCCATTGATTTTGTGAAAGCAACACGGACGAGACAAAGCATCCTTTGATATTATCCTTTTCCATATAGTTCTTTCTTTTTGAGTCGTCAATTATTGAAGATTCTTGCGCAAGATAGGTATTTTACCCTGATTCCTTGGTACTTTCATCTGTTAATATACGATAAATGCAGGCCCTGCCTGTGACTTTACAGATAAAGGTTGCGCTCCGTTCAATAGATGCGCACATACTGTACTTCCCCGTCAAGCAGTTCAACATAGCGGTTGTCGGAAAAGCGCAATGTCTCCAGAGTCCTGCCTTCCTTCTTGACTTCCGATTTGTGGTATGGTTCGCCCCATGCGGCGATGACCATTTCCCTCGTCATGCCGGTATCGACCTTGCGGAAGGCAATCAGCTTCCCGTATTTCTCGCCGTACCGTTTTTCCAGCTGGCCGATACGTGCCGTGCTTACAAACTCGTACACCTCGTCACCGCCTATAGGAAATGCTTCCACACGGACACCGTCAGCACCTTCCATCAGCAGAAACGCCCCGTCACTGTTCATCTTCAGGCCGATGTCCACACAACGGTACTCCGCACCTTCAGCCGGGGTGATTACCTGACCGTCCTCGGTCTCGACGGCCTTGGCAAGTGACAGGAATGTCTGTCCGACAAAGCGTTTCAGTTTCTCATAATACCCTATACAGGTCATGCTCAGCGGATACCTGAATGGGTTGTAATACATCTCATCACCGCTTTCTTTTTCACGGAGCAGCAGGCAGCATCCAGCCGACAGGTAGTCTGTCTTTGTCCAGACCTTCACTACCTCGTAATATTTCCCCACCACCTCTTTAGAAGGGGTGGTACTGATGTTGACCGCCTTGTACACCGTTCGGTCATCCCCGGTAAGGAAATTGACCGTATAGAAAGCATCCCAGTAGCCGTTCCTGTCATTTTTTACCCCATGCATGTACAGGGTCTGTCCCGGAAGGGAAGTGAAACTCCGCTTCTCCACGTTCGTCAGGCTGTCATAGGGGTGGGCATTTGTCACCGTGTACTCTTTCAGTCCATCGTTCTTGGGAACGATGTTAAGCTGTGCATGGGCATACATCACCGTGCACAGGAAGAAGGTTATAATTGGAATTGTTTTCATACTCAATCACTTTTTAAGTTTACAGGTGGCATCCGGGAAAGAGCACTCAGCTATTTGCCGGAAATAGAGAACAGGTACAGAGACAGTCCTATCCCGACGGCAAGAATCACTCCCAGCCAGAACCGGAAAGTTTTCGGACCGAGCAGATTCATCCAGAAGTTACCTCCTGTACTACCCGGACGGGAATACGTCCACTTCCAGCCACAGATGACACCGACAAGCCATATCAGAAGCAGGCCCGCCACGACCAGATAGCCGTAGCGGGGTTCCTGCTGTATCAGATTCGGAAAATCCTTTATTTTATCCAACCATTCCATATCTCACCGGTTTATTTTTTCAAGAGCGCCGCAAATTCTTTAAGCTGTGGCAGTCCGTCAAAGAAATCAACGTCAAATTTGGCCGTTGAGCCGTTGGCGAGGGTGATTGTCAGAATACCATTGTCGTAATTGTAGTTTGAACTGGATATTTCCGACAATGTAAAAGAACACATCTCAACATTTCCTTTCACGATGACCGGGTATGTCACCTTATCGCCGTCAACCGTGATGATACAGCTTTTGGCAGCCAACTTGCGGGCCTTATGTATCTTCCGCCAGGCTCTGAACAGCATGTACAGTCCGACAAGGGCAAGGATGATGGCTGTTGGTAACGGTCCGAGGATGCGAAGTGTACCGACTTTTATACCGAAAGGATAAACTACCGGTACTATTATCAGTCCGGCACCGACAAGGATTTCAGTCAGATTGTCCTTGATGGACGATTTGGAAGAATAATTGAATGTAGCCATATTCGGATATTAGTGAAGTTATTCGTTCGGTGATATTATTTTATGAAAAAGTACCAGATAAGCAGAGCCGCGGTGATGATTATGGACAGGACCGTCATGGCCGACCTGTATTTTTCGACAGCAGGCGATTCCTGCGGAGCTTCAAATTCCAGTATCGTAGGTGCTTGGCCTATCGCGCTATTAGGAATAGCCTCTATCTTGAACTCGTTGGGCTGTTTTTCAATGCCGATCAAGGCATAGGCACAATCAAGCTGATTGGCCTTTCTTGGCGAGAATACCGATTTGCTGAACAGGATGACGCCGTCATAATGATCGCTTATTTCCATTACCGAATCCATATCCCGTTGTCCTGTCAGTATATGACGGCCTGTATCAGGATCTACTATGTAATAGTCATAGCCACAGGACTGTACGGAATCATAACGGATTTCACCGATTTCCAGCGTATCCACTTCAGCCTTGATGCTCTGAAGGGTGGCCTCGTCAATTTCAGTCCCTTTCAACGGGCAGGCATACAGGCAATAGCGGCTGTCTTCGTGCATCACGGTTCTGATGGGATAGAGGTTTACTACTTTGCGGTTTTCCAGTTTGAGGTATGTCTTAGACAATTTGCCGATTGCTTTCCCGTTATAACCGGCCGGAACAGCACCTCCTTCAAGAATGGCTGACAGATTTTTAAGTTCGCTCATGTTGTAATTCTTTTTATTCGTTTTCGATTATTGTTGATTATTTGATTCCATTTTCTACAGTGAGACAGAAGTTCACCTCCCTGTACAGTTGTTCCAGCAGATGTTCGTCATCCAGCGACTTCCTGCCGGGACGTAAGAAACCGTCCGGAGTGTCGGATGCGTAGTAGAACATGTTCCCGTTGAAGGAGAGCATCAGGTCACGGCTGAAGGATTTCCGCAGGGCGGTCAGCTTCCGCATCATCGCCGGGGTGAGCACCATGCGGGCTTCCACCTCGTCATCCGCGTACACGGCAAAATGCCTCTCGAACTCCGGGTCTTCCAAATGTACGAATTTTGCCCCGTACTTTTCCTTCATTCCCTGGATTGTTTGCGCCAGGTAGCCGATTTTGTTTTCCAGATGGTCGGGCAGCAGCATCACGTAGCCCCTGAAGGTGCGGTTCAGCTTGCAGCACCCGAACATGCCCCTGAAACTGTGCATCGTGCTCTCTATCCTGACTCCGAATATCGGACGGATAAAATACTGGTACGGCACTTCAAGGAAGTTGAAGGCCGAGAAATCTTTCGAATTGGCTGAAGTCACACCGGCATCCACGACAGTCATCATGTCATTTCCGACGGGAATGTCAAGACGGCCGTAACAGGTCGAACTTACCGAATTGCCCGATGACAATGCCGTTCCGAACAGGCGGCTGTCCGCAAAGACTTTCGGCTGTATGGAACCGGAAGGATTGTACCTTGCTCCCGGGAACAGCAGGTAGATGATGTGGGCCATCGTGTAGGTTTCCCTCTTGTTCAGCGCGGCAAAACATTTCATGAATGCGAAATGAAGTACAAAAAATACGGCAAAGCCTATCATGAGGTATTTTCCCGTGGTGACGGAAGTCTCATAGTCAGTACGGTCCACGAGGAATCCGCCGAAGATACAGAAACCGAACCACACGACGGTACACAGATAGACAATGGAGGTCAGGATGCGGAACACAATCCGGAGCATCCTGATACGGGACATCTCTTTCTTCATGTGAAGGGAAATGCCCTTGAAATCTATATTCTGACTTTCTTCCATGCTTTACTTGAATAATTCTCCCACTTTCACTTCCTTGATCTCACTTTCCGGGAACTCTATCAACTCCTGCTGCTCATGCTTGCGCCAGGATGCGATTATCGACGACGGAAACATTTCAATGTAATTGTTATAATCGGTAGCAGCGGCATTGTAGGTGCGCCGGATTGCCTGCAGCTCATTCTCCATGTCCTCGATCTGGACCTGAAGATGAAGGAACTGCTGGTTCGCCTTCAGCTCCGGGTAGTCTTCCACCGCCACATTCAGTCTTGACAGAAGCGAGGACATTTCCGTACCGCTTTTTATCTGCTCGGACTCTGTAGCGTTCGAAGCCCTTGACCGCAAATCGGCAATGCGGATGAGAATCTCATTCTCGTGCCCCATGTATGCCTTTACGGATGCGACAAGATTGGGGATCAGGTCATTCCTCTGTTTGAGGACCACGCAGATACCACTTCTGCATTGCTTGACCCGGTTCTTCTTTGCAATAAGGCTGTTGTTAGTGAATACTGCCCATAAAATAATTATGAGCAGTACCACGATAATACATATAACGGCTATAATCATATTTTCAGATGGATTTAGACATACAATTCAGCCGGTATGACTCTGATTGTCCCTTCCCAGTAGAAGTGGGGGACGATGCCGTCTGAAGGAAGATAGCCTTGGGGAAGTTCCTTGTAATAAAGGACAAGTTTCCTTACTTCCACATCGGCGCCTTCCACGATTTCACCACTCAGTTTCACGGTTGACCAGCAGTCCTCCTCCTTGGCAAGACTGACTACGCCCTCACATCCGGGAGCTACCGGCTGCCTGCCTTCACACATGTTGCGCAGCTTTTCCATCACTCTCTTCAGCCATTCCATATCGTTCATGTGTCCCTTGTCCAGTGCGTATATGCCAATACCATGGAAAGAGTCGTCCTTGTGCTTCACGCCTTTCCACGCCTCTGCCGGGGCACTGACAATCCCCGCGTAAACGATATATCCTTCCGTGAATTTTCTCAACCACTTGCTTTTGCCCAGCCATGGTGCCTTTCCTGCAAGTTTCTTGAAGAACTCGGTCTCAGAACTGCGTGGCGTCTGCATGTACGGTTTCATCTTGTCAAGCTGTGTCGGGTTCTTGTACAGTTCCCTGTCTCGCTTGGCTTCTTCGGCCTCCTTTGCACGCCGTGCGGCCAGTTTCTCCCTGTATTTACTTACGTCAAGACCTTGTGCTTCCATTTGGTCAAGATCATTCTCTGTCATGGTTTTCTCCCATTCTGTTGCTGCATTTTTGAAAAGTGCCATAATCGTAAAACTTTTAAGATATTGTTGATTCTATTTTTTTTGGATTCTACCATTCGATTGCCTTCCAAGGGGAATCTTCTTTATTGAGAAGCGCTCCCACGACTTCATCCGCAGTCTCGTAGTCATCTGTTTCGCCTCTCCATATTCCGCGTCCCACGGCAAAGCTGTTGCCGTATTCTTCCCATGAACTGAAGGATTCCTTGGCTATGCCGGCAGTGGTTCTGATGGCTTCCCACATTTCGTCTTCATTGATGTAGCCGCAGATGAAAGCCCAACGGGCCATGTTCACGGCACGTACAAGGTCCCATGCCAGCACGGTTTCGGGCAGGTCCGCTTCCGTCGTTTCATTTACTCCCATTACAAATTCAGCTATCGTGAACGCATCGCCGATCTTGCTGTCCTCGTCCGCCTTTTCTTCCTCGGTGATGGCCTCGATTCCACGCTGGCGGATTTCAGCCAAGGCCGGATCCGCACCGGCATGTTGGCCTTCGTTCAGCAGCCATGAGATGGTCTCCAGGGCACTCTTCCTGTCAGTAACTTCCCACCATTCCTCAAGCATTTCCTTAAGGGTGTCCGTGCCTGCTGTACTTTCAAGGGAGTCCACGTTGTCATCGTTGTATAGGAACAGAGGTGCCCCATAAGCCAGAAGTTTGTTCTGTTCAGGTGTCAGGCTGTTGTCGCCCTTGCGGGTGATTTCCCAACCTGCATATACGTCAAAACCGTCCGAGAAATCCGGTAAACCTTCCGGCATGAATCCGGCATTCATTGCCTGCTGCATCATGTTCCCTGCGAACTCGATGTTTTTGCTGTAGGTCTCCATTATCGCCTCGGGATCCTGGGCGGATTCTGCCATCATCTTTGCCTGGTATGCCTGTGCCTCCGCAACTCCCGGGAACATCTCGGCCGAGTCCTGCATCAGCTTTTCATGCATCTTCATCAGGTCGGTGCCTTCAAATCCGGGTACGTTGCCATACAAGGCTTGCGCCTGTTCCAGTGCTGCTTTCATGGCCTGAGCCTGTGCTTCTCTTGCGATTTCCTCGGGTGTCTGAGGTGTCTTCTTGGTTTCTTCTGCCATATCTTTCTAATATTAAATTTGTTAATGAATATCTTACCTGTTTATTCCGCTCCGTTTTCAAGAAGTTTTTCCACGATTTCGTTGAAGCCGCGCTCTCCTGCATAGTACAGGGCGGTGTGCTGGAGGTTGTCTGAGATGCTAACATTCGCGTGAAATTCAAGCAGGACGGACACAAAATCGTTGTGGCCCTCCTTGGCTGCAAGAATAAGCGGGGTTTCCCCGTTGTCATTCTGTGCGTCAACCGCAGCTTTGGCCTTCAGCAGAGCCTCGCCTATAAAGCGGTTACCTGAAATGGCCGCGTAATGTATCGGGGCATTGCCGCTCAGCATAGCTTTGCCGGGATCGGCTCCGGCCCCGAGAAGAAGGTTGACCATGACAAGATTCCCCTGCATACAGGCGAGTATCAGCGGAGTCTCTCCGCCGTCATTCGTCGAGTCAAGCATGGACTTGTCTGACAGGAGCAGCGTGCGGACAATTTCACCCTGTCCGTTATACACGGCCTGATGAAGCGGGGTGTTGCCACGTGCATCCCGGTCATTCCCGCACGAGAGTCGGGCGACCACTTCCCGCAGCCCGTGGGCTGTGGCATAGTCGATGGCCTTGTGGCCGGAGGCATCGGCGACCTCCGTATCGGCTCCCTGATCCATCAGGAAAAGGGCGGCATCTGTACGCTTGTTGTCAAGCAGGCATATCAGCGGGGTTCGTCCTTCATTGTCCGTCACGTTGATGTCGGCCCCCTTCTGGAGCAGCTTCCCGAGGATTTCCTTGTTGCCGCTCCGTGCCGCCGCGTGGAGCGGGCTTTCGGAACGGTTGTTGATACATGACGCGTCGGCATCGTTGTCAAGAAGCAGAGCCACTATGTCCCTGTAGCCTTTCTGACAGGCATAATAAAGAGCAGTGTTTCCTTCCTGATCCCTTTTGTTGATGTCAATTCCTCCCTTTTTCAGGAATATCTGGACAATGCTTTTCTGCCCGTTTCGGCAAGCATTGAGAAATGTCTGGTTGTTGTCCATATATCTTTGTTTAAGAATATTTCAATAATAGTCTTACGAGATTGTCATTGTTGTAGTCTGCCGCCACGTCCATGGCCGTTTTGCCTTCATTGTTTACGGCATTTACGTCAGGCAGCTTGAAGTCCAGCAGGAGTTCAATCGCTTTCTGTGCTATGCTGTCACGGCAACATGCCGCCACATAATGCAGGAGGGTGTTTCCCCGGTTGTCCGTCTTGTTCACGTCAGCTCCGGCTTCGAGAAGCTTTTCGAGGATTTCCGTGGGGTCGTCAGAACCGGCTGACCAGCCGTAAGGCACATATTTTTCGTTCGCCTTATGACCACCGAAGAGAATCATCATGGGAGTTTGGCCGGAAAGATTGGCGGCGTTGGGGTCGGCCTTTCCCTTGAGCAGCCAACCGAATGCCGTTTTACCCAACCTGTAGCCGGTATGGCGGCAGGAAAGGGCAAGTGCCGTGTTGCCTTCCGTATCAACAGGAAGCTCGGGATTCCAGCCTTTTTCCTTCATCAGGTCAAGCAGCCCCTTGTAAACCTCGGTATCCTTGCAGAAATAGTCCTTACTCACCCATACCGAAAAAGCCGTCTCTTCATTCGGGAAACGGTAATTCGGATTCGCTCCGCCGTTCAGAATCATGGCCGGAGCATCCTGTATGCTGTCAAACCAACTGAACGCACAAGCGAGGGGCGACTTGCCTTCAAAGTCATACATATCCTTGTGCTCGCACACCGTCTGCAGGTCTGCACCCGAACGCAGAATGGCATCCAGCGCCTCCATATCCTTCATGTACATAGCCTGGAATATGTCCATGTTGCCGTGCAAGGTCGAAAGTTCGTCAACATTGGGGTCGCTTCCGGAAAGGAAGGCCGCGATCTTCATCGCCTTGTTCTCTATGGCGGCATCCCAGGCTGTCTTTCCACTGTTTGACTTGTCTTCCGGATCGGCCTTGTCTTCTTCAACAAGCCTTCTGGCAAGTCGGTAGGCGACTTCGCCATCATCCTCCAGCCTTGCAATCCTGCTCCTGATTTCCTCTATCTTGTTTTCGGGGTAACTGTATTGTACGGATTCGTCCAGTTCCTTTTTCGCGAACCGGATATCCCTTCTGATGTCGCCTGAAGCGGCACAAAAACCGAAAAGCACGTTCTCGCCGTTAAGGTCGGTTGAGTTGACGCGTGCTCCGGAATTTATGATCGCTTCCGCCATCTTGAAATGACGGTTCCTTACGCACTCGATAAGGGCCGTCGTATTCTTGGCCGAACGCGGTATATTCGCTCCATGTTCCATGAGCATGACAGCTATTTCTTTCAGTTTGTCTTCATCTGCACGGCCGGCACTGGTTCTGCCGAGGATATGAATCGGGGTGGAACCGTTTGCATCCTTCGTGTTGGGTTCGGCATCACGTTCAAGAAGTATCTTGACCCCCTCCGCGTCTCCATACTGGCAGGCAAGATGCAACGGAGAACGGTCTTCGTACTGTTCGTCGCTGTCATCGACGGGCACTTCTCTGAGCGCCTGATGAATTGCATCCTTCGGCTGACTTGTCGAATAAAGTCTGTATATGTCACTGTATTTCATGGTTGTATGTTTTTTATCAGTTCTTCAATGTGTTGATATTTATTGCCCAAACGGGCGTGGATAGTCCGCACCTCCGTGTGCAGGTGCAGTCTGGCCGACACTTTCGCTTTCAGCCTCAACAGTTGTACGGCGGCGAGGTTATCGGGAGCATCCTCCGGCATGGGACAACCGGCAGGGCTTTTTTCGTATTCCCAGCGGAGGACGGCTTCCGGCAGGTTTTCCGGCAGACGTTCCGTTAACGGTGGCAGCAGCCTCTCCGCTTCCAACAGCAGGGAACGGCAGTCATTATACAGAGAAAGGTAGTAGCAGCATAACGCCTTGTTGTAAAGTGTCGGCAGGTCAGACTTTCCTGCCTGCGTGAAACAGGAGAAGGCAAAGGCATATTCGCCACTTACCATATAGGTAATACCTGCGGAGAAAAGTTCTTTTTTCTGGGATTCAGGCATGGTTTGTTTATTTCCATATATTCCAATCATAGATACTTAAACACTAAAAGAGATTTCAGACTGTTATGGGTGGAAACAAAAAACCGACGATATTCGGGCGCAGAGAACGCTCCCCAGTACCGTCGGACCATAAAAATATCCTGCCTTTTTTGAGACAATATGGCAGAGGATGAGTATTTATAGGAACTTTTGTCGTAAGACAAGGATAACCCCGGATAATTGATTCCGGTAATCCATTGTAAATTAAATATTTTATTATATATTGACGCGCGATAATTGTGTGTGTTTACACGAATTTTCCACACTGCCAAATTATCAATACACTTTTTAAGGGAATATGTAAGGTAACTAATGCACACAAGAAAAACGTCCGCTTTATGCGAAGCTTCGCTCAAACAAATATCATTTGTTAAAATCGAGCGACATTTTACAATGTATCCATTGTCATACATATCAGTTTATTAGAGTGAATACTTCTTCAAATACAAAATTAGAAAAATGTTTTGTTCTGCAATGAAATAACCGACACTTTTTTCAGGGAAAAATAAAAATGGCTTTATTATAATTGCCTTGTACCATAGAAAACGGGCAGAGAGCATGCAGTTGCTCATCTGCCCGTCCTGTAGGGAGAACCGTTTCATGCCGCTATCGGATTCACTTTCAATGTAGTCTGAAAGATGAACGCCTCTACTTTCATGTTGATTATGAAACATTGTTGGTGTGCGTGATAAGACTTCATGCCTTATTCAAACCTAAATCCAACGGGCACAAAAACAAGTAAGTAATTATTCAATGTCTTGAGATCATTAAATACCGCAAAGGCAGTAAGGAATATAGCAGATTGGATTATTCTAAAAGGCCAAATTTATATCTTCTTTTGGCGGCATATTACAAGGAACTTGCCACCCGATCAGGGGGGCTCTTGTGGAAACGGAACTAACAAACAAGCAGTAATTTCGTTTCTTGTTCATGGTAAAGACTACGACAACAAATCCGGTAGCGGTATTTACTGTTATTTAGGTCAGCCACGGGTTTCGATACGGGTCATAATCTGTTTGGAAAGTAGCCAGTTGCCAATCGGTAACCGGCTTTTTCGTGTCATCGACTTTACGGGGGATTTGTGGATTAAGTCGCAATTTGGCGGCATCATTAAGCCATTTCATGCTATCCTCGTAATCGCGCATACGGACAACACTGACATTATTCGGGGCAATGAGTTTCGTGAGCTCGTAGATAGCCAATCGAACCATATGCTTCTTGAGGTTGTAGTTTCGTGGATCGTGTAATGATAGGTTTAGACCGACTTGCGGCGTGTCCGCGTTCACATCCGTTTCCGGGTAAAATACCCGTCCGTCATAAACTACATATTCGTGTTCCGACAATTCGTAGGCATTGTATGATGAATCGTAATCGGCTATGGCTCCCCAACAGTCGGACACCATAGGGTCAAGATTGCAATCGAAACAGTCAAGCGTCATCAAAGTATAGAACGCCCCTTCATATTCAACGACTGACCACAGAGGATACTCGACAGGCTGCCATAACGTGACTTCCGTCTCGATCCAACCGCCGACCATCGGGATACGGATATCATCGAACTTGTACCCGTTTTCGGCAAGGCAAATATAGACAACACCGTTGTAGTTTACTTTATCACCCGGATAATAGGTGTTGAACTGGGAATAATTTACAACTTGTCCCGCATCGACGTGGATATCGGAACACTCTTCCCAATAGATTGCCGTTGCCGGCTTGCGATAGCCGCTGACGGAGCGTGTCACCTCATGGATTTGTCCCTCGAAATAGACATGCACACCCACGGGATAGGTAATTCGACGGTCGTATTCGGCGATATATTTTCCTTTTGCAAGTTCCTTTTCAATCTCGTAGTTCTCCGACAAATATTCCACAATGCTCATCTCCGCCGATTCTTCCGCCTGGATGAATCGTGCATCATTGCCCCGCGTGAGTTGTGCTAGTGCTTCCGGAGTAATTATCCCAAGATAGTCGTCATTATTGAGAAACCGTCTGTACATATCCTTGTTCCGTTATTAGTATGAAAATCCTTCCTGAATTACCGATGTGGAGACCACATACCCGTTCCCGTCGCCTCCGCTCTTGAACTTGTACCAGCTGTCGCGCAGGTAGTAACAGAGCAGGTAGTCAAGGCAGTCGGACAAGTGCCCGTACCGTTCATATTTGACACCGGTTTTCGGGTCGGTGGTCTTCTGTTTGCTCTTGGTACCGTCCTCGTTACGAAGCTGGTAAATCAGATCCTGGGTAAGTTTGCGACATTTGATATCGATTTGTATCTCCCAGCCTTCATAGCCCCCGAATACCTCGTTGACGAACTCGCACCGTGTAGCCTGCGGAGGCTGCTTGCGTAACAGCTTTACCTTCGGTCGCAGGATTCCTCTGCCGAAAGTGTCCGTGATGATGGTATAGTTGTTGATGCCGTCCTCGTTGGTGGTGGAGCGTTGTAACCCGGAAGGGTCACCGGTCACATCCACTCCGCCGATATGCTTGTCCCGGTAAAGTTTTAAGCGTACTTTCCGTGCCAACGCAGGTGTGTTGTTCTCCTTTTCCTCCGGCTTGCCGAGTATCTCTTCCAGTATATAGACCTTCCTGTTTTCATAGTCTATTTGTGCGGAGAGCACCGACATTTGGGGGGCAACATTGAAGTCCCACACCGTGATGAGCGGCTTGGTCGGATCGTATGCTTTTTCTTTCAGTCCGGTAACGAGATGCCGGGAGCCGTCGAAACTGTTATAAATCGCCATATCGTTGGCTTCCACGAAATCCCAGTTGCCATAGAGCAGGCGTTCCTTTGTCGCCTGATCCCGGATCTTGTTCAGGGCCGCCTCGTACACCTGACGGAAAGCGATATTCGGGTTGTCAAACACGGAAAAAGGTATATACGCTTCACCCTCGCGGCAGATGACCTTGTCTCCGTTTTCGTCCTGCACGAAGCGGGAACGCACCCAGTTAATCGTCGGATTGGTGGTGAGCAGCATTCTCGGAGTCTTGAATGTCTCATGGGTTCTCCAGCGGAGACGGGAGAACAGCACTTCGACGGCCCGTTCCGAGATTTCCGACACCTCGTCCACCATGGCGATGGTGTATTCCGAAGAGCCGAAACGCTCGAAGTTGGGGTCGCTGGGGATATCCGCCATCTCCTTCATGATGATGACCGAGTCATTCCAGAATGTGAGCGTGCCTTCGAGGTTGTTTATCTTGTAGTTTGTATCCTCTTTCAGTCCCCAATCCTTCAGAATCGACTTGATGGTATTCCATGTCGATTCCTTCAACGACTTGAGTGTCTTACGGGCCACCACCGCACGGATATTCTCGAACCGAATACATGAAGACACCAGCCAAACGCTGCCGATATACGATTTTCCGCCGCCGGCCGCTCCGCCTCCCAGTATCAGCTGCGGCAGGTTCTGCGACTTGCAATGCCTGCATTGAGGCCTGTACTGAGGGTTGCCTTGCTGGTCATAACCGATAAGGATTTGCTCGATCTCCCCGCCACAATGGGGACAATAGTTCGGTTGCAACAGTTTCCAGAGTTCATACTGCCGTGGGGACGGTTTGAACTCGATGCGCAGGTTTCTGGGTGGTTTGAGCCTGTTGACCGCCATTCGATTTATATAATCTGAATGGTTATGTCCCTTTCGGACTCGAGCATGGCATACAGTTTTTGGAATGTAGTACGGGATTCCAAAACTTTTCCCTTGACCGTATTCTTTCCCACGATGATACAACCGGCGGAATCTCCCTCGGTGTTGCCTGAATGGATCAGGATGCCGAGGAAATGAGGTACATCGTGCAGATATGGCATTTTTTTCTTGTACTTGGGGCTGTACTGAAGGGTAACTTTATAAGTCCCGGCAGGAATGGCGGTCTTGGAATAGACCTTTTCCTTGCAGGTACAGGAACGGCCGCGAGGAGTATCCGGACAGGTTGCCGGAAGTTCCCTCACGGCATCTTCGATGGTATTACAGAAAAATTTGCCGTCGATGGACAGGTCGCCTATGGTATAGGTCTGACCTTTGAATTTGCGGTTGAGTGTCAGCTTCATACTTCGATACTATTTGTATCGAAAGAGTAGAGACGGACGCCGGCTAATGTTTATTATATGTGTTTGTAAAAGGAGGATATTTCAGGAAATGATGTATCTTTGTGAACGGATTGACAGTATTTAATCAAGAGTTAATATGACAAAAGCGGATATCGTCAGGGAAATAGCAACGCAGACCGGTCTGGAGAAGCAGGTCGTGTTACAAGTTGTCGAAGGATTCATGGATAGCGTAAAGTCTTCCATGATAAACGGCGAGGAGGTTTATCTTCGCGGCTTCGGTTCTTTTATCATCAAACACCGTGCGGAAAAGACAGCACGCAACATAAGCAGGAATACCACGATAATAGTGCCTGCCCACAATATCCCGGCATTCAAGCCGTCAAAAGCCTTTGCAGGAAGGATGAAATCAGACAAATAAGGTGATTATATGCAACAGGAGCGTTATTCAGATGCTCCTGTTACTTTATACAGGGCAACGAGGTTGGTATTGTCCGATTGGAACAGGAAACGGCCGTTGCTTAAAAGGCATTCGTGGATGGTGTTGTCATTAGGATCCGACTCCAATAAAGCCCCCGCCTTGTTTTCATCGATAAGCAGCATTTCTATGCCTTGTACGGTGGCGGCAGTTGCATCAGCAGGAATTTTCAAAAGTTCATCCATCAGATTCATGTCGTTCATAATATCTCCGTATTTGGCTTGAGTCCCGTCAAGCATTCAATGTACCAAGACCAAAAAGCGTGGGACATAACCCGTAGCACCGAGGTTCTGGTAAACCTATCCGCAAACAAGTTAAGCCCACGCAAAAGCATAGGCGAAAACTGTTTGTCCTGCGGATAAGTGAAATTTACCAGATTTCGGTGCATGACAAAAGCTAACGCTTTCCGTATTTTATTATGTCGTTCTGCCAATATGGTTTTTATGCCGCATCTGCAGAAGAACCGGCCATTATGTGATAACGACCGGACGTGTAAAGGTTATTTTTTAGACTCTTCCAAGGAAAGCTTACGAAACTCTTTCATCAGTTTTTCCAGTTCCAACGAGGTCTTACGGGCACGGGTCCCTGCGGCCTTGTTGCCTTTTTCAATCTGAAGTGCCGCATCCGTGGAGAATGTAGCATATACTTCCTGTATTTTTGAAACCAATTCTTTCATATAAATTCTATTTAAGTTATTGACCACAAAGGTAATGAAAATAATCGAGAATAAGAGCGATTTTGTCAATATTGCAAATATCACATTGGTAATCAATGACTTTTAACAGCCATTACACCGTATGATTTATCCATCAGAGAAATTATCAAGGTGTTTACAACTTTATGGATATGTCTGGTCAGAACATTTCTTCCATCTGCCGCTTGATTTCTTCCCGCTTTGTATTCTTGTAGTAATGCTTATAGATGGTCAATGGGCTGTTACCAGCCATCTCTGCAACCACATACGGATTATTACCGGCATCTACCATCTTCGATATGAAAGAGCCACGGGCGGAATACCATGTGATGTTTTCTTTAATGCGCAACATCTTGCATGCTTTCGTCAAGGTTTGTGAAAGGCGTGTGGAAATTTGCTTGACACGTGTAGTCTTCTTGGAAGTGGTCGTGTGTTTATGAGTAAAAACAGGAAATACATAATTTCCATAACTTTGCCCACGGTATTTATTCATGATGGCTTTTGCTTTACTGAGTAATTCCGGTTTGGCTGTTTTGGGAAACTTGATACGTTCATAGACGATGCGGTCTTCCTGGACCAAATCCCATGTCAGGTTACATACATCGACATTCGCCATACCTCCGGTATAGTAGCTGAACAGGAACAAATCAAGATGCAACTGCTCTTTTTTCGTAAACAAGGTACGGTCAACATTTGCGATTTTAGCTATGACTGTTTCCGGAACTGCTCTTGAAGTGGTTTCCGGCCAATTAATATCATCACCGAGACAGAGGAAGTTATCCATATTCACCCCGTACATCTCTTTCTTTTCTGCCTGCCTGCATACGGCACGGAGCAACCTTAGTTTGTGTGTAAGTCCGGCCTTGTTGCCATTTCTGATACCTCTTTCTTTAAGCCAAAACGCAAAGTCAAGAAGAAACTCTTCTGTAATATCCGTAAAGAAATAAGAGGAAAAGGCTTTTTCATATTTTTCCTTTGTAAACGCCTGCAGTTCACGCTTGAGATAGACATACCGTTTAGCATTGGTCGTGCTGTCGACAATCTGACCGTTCTTGATGCGTTTCTTGTTTTTGAATGTCTCTTCAAGATAATCGATCATCTGCTGGACACTCTTTACTTTGACCTCGGGTTTGGCCGCCTTGATTTCATCGAAGCAATGTGATAGCTGGACGGGCGACCAGTTCCTGCCTTCCATCTCCCAGGTATCGGCGACATGCAGATATTTGGTTCGCAAATCGAAAAGCAGTTTGTTCTTGGTAGTGGCCTCCGCACTCCCTACACGGAAACTCTGAGACTTGACATCCCAGTCTTTTAATAGCCCTGTGATGTTTATAACCTTCGGCACACGGGCGTAACCGGTCTTGAAGAAAATTATCTCCAGCTTGACCATCTTGGTGTCTTTCGGGTTCTGCTTACCCCTGATGTTAATCGTGTACATAGACTGATAACGAGTTAGTTAATGACTTATTATTAATTCGCATTAGTAGGAATCAATTGGTATTAATTAACCTACATAGAAACCTACATGAAAAGAGTAGTTTCCTTAGCGAAATAATGTTTATACGGATAAATCCGTACTTGTGTCATTTACTAACTCGTTATCAATCAACTATTTTCCCTAATCACAAAAGTTGTGTCCGAAAAAAGGGTGTGCCAGTTTATTGTACTCTTTTTCTATTTCATCACGCGAAAAATTCGGACTGCGTAACATTGCCATAAACCGTCCGTCGGACTTTAGAAACTTATAAAATTCGTTTGTCCTCGCAAAGTAGAATTGTATCTCTTGCTCTCTTTCCTGTTCGGTTGCGTTTAGTCGGGCAAGAATGTCGAATATCGATGCCAACCCGCCTCTGTTCTCTCCCGTATTTTTCTTGCTTTTAGGGTTTGCGGGGTCGTCGTCCGGCTCCTGTAGCTCTTCTATCTCAACTTCATCACTCACGAGCAAACCAATTTCTCCATCGAATGTAGTGTGTATTGAGCCGATAGAGTCTTGCGGCTCAAATAAAGATCGATAAATATTGCAGTATCGCTGCCAGAAATCAATAAATACGGCATCCTTAAATTGAACATCCAATTCGATTACACCTTGCAAAAGGACTAGCAGAGAGTTGTACCGCCCGATAGTTTTGCGCAGTGCTTTTGCTGGATCATCGTCGCTTGTGGAGGCCGTTTCCTCACTATGTGCTTTAAGATCTTGCGTGTATTGTGTATGCGCCTCCATTACATTCTTAATCCACGCTCGAATGTCGGCGTCCATATCAAGACATAGTTGAGCATTACCCTCTGCATTGTTGACAGAAGATCTATATCGCTCGAACCACTTGATGTAAATCGGTTGTGATAATAATTCTCGATACAGCTCCTGAATAATCGCCTTTTCACGAAGCGGGTCAAAGTCCGTGATAACCATACCACAGAACTTGGCAAAAGCATCCCGAATATTTTTTTCGTTGACGTTGCCGAATGAGAAGTCTATAATATGGCACTCTTCTTTGTACTTGGCCTTGCGATTTACGCGCGAGATTGTCTGAATGGCATTAATGTCCCGAATCTCCTTGTCAAGAAACAGGGTGTGTAGCTTGGGCTCATCAAAACCCGTTTGCAGCTTATCAACAACAATGATAAGCCCGTTTTTTGCCGTCTTGAAGTTGTCTATCACCTTATCCTCAGCCACACCGCCGTTCATCGACGAACATTTCTCATACTTTTGATTGTCGGAGTAGACGATAGTAACAGGGGCATCGGCATATTTAGCAAAAGTTCCCGATGCTGTCTTTTCCGAGATCAACCGACGAATGATTTTATAGTACTGAATAGCAATAGGAATAGAGCTAACCGCAAGCATGGCTTTTCCCGTGCCACGAATTTTTCCGTAAACCAGAGAAAGCAGACGATTGACCACGAACTCGGCAATTGCTTTCATTCGGTCCGGGTTTTCGTATATTTGTTTTCTGGCGAACGATACCCGTTCCTCCTGCCCCGAATTCATCGCTGCCGTTATAGCCTGCATAACGCCATTGGGGAGTTCAAAATACATTTTTGCAGACACGGGAATAATATGCTTCGTCGGATCAAGAATGTAACCGTCGGCTATGGCTTCCTTCATGGTGTATGAATCGAATGGCCTCCATAGCTGATTAAAATTGGTGCTTCTGTGAAATTCACCAAAGCGGGCCAACACTCGGTCGCTGGGAGTTGCCGTGAAACCGACAATCAGATTTTTCTTTGTAAAACCCCTCGTGATAAATCCTCCGTTCTCATCGAAGATATCCTGCAGCTCATCAAAAGCCGAATACATCTCCTGATGAACATCATCGGTGTTTGAGCGGTGTACCTCATCAATAAGAAAAGCCACGCGCATATTCTTGAAATCCTTGCCAGCTTTTTCGATGGCTTTCTTGAGTTCCCAGAATTTCTGAATATTTACGACGATGATACGGCGTTTGTCGCTCAACGCCTTCACAAAGGTGTCTTGGTCGGTCGCCTCTACGAACATGGCCTTGTCGATGTTCATGTTGAGTATCATCGAGTCGAGCTGGTCACGCAATTGCAGGCGATCGACAACGAGCAGAATCTTGTTATAAACCCATTCGCCTTTGTAGCGCAGGTCTTTGAGTTGTAGAGCTGTCCAACCTATTATGTTGCTTTTCCCGAATCCGGCCGCATATTGCAGCAAGAGCGAATAGACATATTTGTTGTTGCAATAACTGTCTCTCTCGGCAACTACGCGGTCTATCAGGTCCTGTGGTGCGTTGAGCGCTTGCAGTTCAGCCCGCAGTCGGTTGATAAAATACAAGGGCTCATTTTCGTGGTCCAGGAATTCCTGGACACGCTCCATGATTCGGTCGCAACCGAATTTCTGCTTCGGACGCGGACATATCAGACGACCTGTTTTGTCCTTATACTCCTTTTTCTGTACTTTATGGCCATTCACAACAGACGTTACGGTCTTATAGGTGTATGCCATGAAGTTGTAGTAGAGTATCTCCTTCTCGATCATCTTCTTGGAGTAGAGCGAACGCATTGCCTCTTCGAAGCGAACGCGCGGATCGGTTGCTTCCACTTGCTTTATGGGGAGGGGCTTGAATACCTTCTCCACCACCGGACGGAAAGAAGAAATCGAGATGGTGTTGTCTTGAAAACCTCGCTTTGCTTCATCAAAGAACTGTCCCGGATCCCGCAGTATATATGTGTCCGTGATGTCCGTGGTTACGAGATGAATCGATTTCTCAAACGGCCGGAGCATACGACGGCAAAGCGTTTGCGCTACATCGTTTCCATTGGCAATTTTGGTATATTCCCATACGGCTTCAAGGTAATCGGTAATGATTTTGTTCCTGCCGTTCGTTTTTGCGGTCTGATTGGTGAAGTTGCTCTTCAACTCGGCATAACCGAGAAAAATGCCGTTGACAAAGAACGACAGGTCGGGACGAAATGCAAATATCTTTTTGGCGTCGTGGTGGAACGAATAGCTCATCTCCTCGACGGCCGCAAATATGTTTTTGTTGAAGTCCTCGTCTCCGCGCAACTCCGAACCACTGACATAAATAAGTTGCAGAATTTCGCCTTCGAATGTAATGGTTCGGTTTTTATTCAGGAAGATAGCCACGTTGGCACTCGCCTCAATCTTCTCGCGAATCATATCCATAATGGCCCGAAGCAATTTTTGCTCGTCGCCATTGTATTCACTCTTTTTGAGCAGATTATTCCAGGCCTTGCGCGAATTCTCTTTCAAGAACTCGTACAGATTGGCCGGAATAAACAAATCGGGCGAAACGGCATTATTCTTTATTTCACGAAAACCAAGACCATCTGCACGGCGGCAGAAGAAGTCCATTACATACTCACTTTGCAACTCAAGTTCGGTCATAATCCAATATAGTTTTAGGAGTGCGATTCCGTATCGATGGCTCGCTGGCCGGTTACTACTTCATTTATCAGGGAGCGTTTCAGCTCCTTCAGACGCTCTACTTCGGTATTTATCTTTTCAAGGATGGCATCAATCTTTGCGCACTTCTCATCCAGATATGCAGCAATCTCTTTTTGTTCTTCAATTGGAGGAAATACAACCTTCATGTCTTTTATTGTCCTATAATTTAAAGATTGGCGCATTCCTCCACCAAGTTTGTAAAAAACCTTTTTTATATCATACGAGTGTAGCATGTAGAACGCGAATTTGGGCAATGTCTTTTTATTCCCTTGTACACAAGTATAGGCTGATGTAATAATCCCTTCTTCATTAACTAAACCGACTCTCAAGCTTTTATGGTCATTTTGTAAATCAGTAAAACGAAAAACTATATTACCTGGTTCTACGATTTGATAAGTCTCAAATGATGCTGGCAAAAGGCCATCGCAAGAGTCTATATTTTTACGAATAATTTTCCCAAAACTCAAGGAGAGAAGGTTTTGATGATTCACCCCTTTGTTTGAGATATTATGTTCCGCAAAAAAATATGCAAATCGCGATATTGTCCAATGTACAGGAATATCTCCAACCCATTCAATAGTAGATGGTTTTAATAAAACATTGGGATTCAATCCACGGGTGACGGCGCGGTTGATCAGGGAGCGACGAAGTCGGCTGTAAGCATCGGCTTTGCGCTCTAACAGTTCTATTTTTCGACCAATCTTCTCACACTCCTTATCCAAATATGCCGCAATTGCCTCCTGCTCCTTAATTGGTGGTACAACAATAAAAGCTTGTTTCAGTATTCCTTGCGTTATCGAATATAATTTTACGCTTTTAACTTTTTTGCGAATCTGAGAACGCCACTGATCGCTCATAAATAAATATGCGAAGTATTTACCGCAACCTAACCCTTCATTTCGTAAAAGAATTGTGTGGTATCCAGCGTATAAATCAATAGGCTCGTTAATATAAATGCAATTACCACATCCTTTCAAATCTTCAGATGTATCTGCGAATATAAAATCGCCCTGTTTAACTTTAGACGACAATTTATCATTAACCAACGAATCGGGAATAAATCTGATTAGTTCGTGATTTATTTGGGTCGTTGGGTTGTTTTTAGCATGGATTTGGCCATAACTAAGAACGGCATTCCCGCAATCTACAAGATTGGCTTTTGTAAAAGTGATACCAGTATTTGTTGATGTATAATCTTTTAATCTACACATCTCCCAATGAGCGGGGACTGATTCTAACCAACTCATTTCAGAAACACGACACTTTTTCATAAGCCAAGTTCCTTCTCAAGATTTGCGATTACCTTGTCAATATCCGAAATTTCGGCAAGGATGGAATCCACCGGTTCAACGGTCTCGGGAATATAGAATTCCTTGTTGAAGTTCACCTCGACACCCACGACATTCTCGCCAATCGTATAAGGCTTGTAGATATAGCGTTGAAGAAAATCGCCGATGCCTTGTTCATTGACCTCGGGGTCGGGATCGAACGGAATAATCTCTGAGTCCTTGGTCGTACAATCGACAATTTTGGCAGAAATGGTATGCTCTTCCCGGCGTTTATTATAGCCGAGCTGTACATTGATAGCACCATTGCCCAGACACTCATGCTCTCCGGCGTAGGTAGTGCGCATGATTTCGTTGTTTTCTTTATCCACCCAATAGATAAAGTCCGGACAAACAAGAACTGTCGAGATTTTTATTCCAAGATTTCGCAGCATGGAATCCCGGAATTGTATCTCCTCGGCATCAATATCGCGAGGCCATACCCAGCACCCATCTAAATTGCAGTACGAAATATCCTTGACATTGTATGGCTTTCCTTCCGTGTGGAGGGTCTGGCTGATATGGCGTCCTTCGCTGTCGATTTCGGTAAGAACGACAGACTGCTTGTTGAAATAGAAATGCCATTTATCGTAAACTTTAGCAATGTCGCAATCCTTGAATTCAACCAGTGCGCGGACAATGGCTGCACGATGCTCGGGGTTCATCTCTTTACGTTTCGAACCTTTGTTTTTCTTCAACGGTTGCCAAAGATCGGCGGCATTGATAAGGATTACCTTGTCTTTACGCTCGGTCGGTTTGTTCTTGTTGAGAATCCACAAATAGGTGACGATGCCCGTATTGAAGAACTCGTCGGACGGCATCTGAATAATAGCCTCAACCCAATTGTTGTCGAAAAGATATTTGCGGATATTGCTCTCGCCGCTGCCGGCATCACCGCTGAACAGCGACGAGCCGTTGTTTACTTCTACGACAATGCCTTTATCTTCGTGCAGATGCCATGCGTTGTGCTGCAAGAAGAGCATTTGCCCGTCGCTCACGGAAGGCAAGAATGGGAACTGCCCGGTCTGGTCGTCGCGGATCTCTTTCTCATAACCTTTCCACGGTATTCCGTAGGGAGGATTGGCGATGACAACATCGAACTCTTTGCCTTTGAAAGGCAATGAGGTAAGGGTATTGCCATATTTTATTTTGGTATTCTCGCGGAACAACGATTCAATCTTCGCCAATGCGTATAGCGCATCGTTCCAGTCGCAACCGTGAGCGGCTATATATTTGTAGCCAGCCTTATCGCGCAAACGGTCCACAACACCGAACAGCAGGTTGGCTCCACCGCACGTCGGGTCGTATATATGTACAAAATCATCGGTAGAGATGTCGATCTTCGCCGCAACGATTTCGGCAATCAATGAAATAATATCTTCCGGGGTGTACTGCTCTCCGGCCGTCTCTGCCGATATGTCGGCCCATTTGCGTTTGATATGCTCCTCGAGAGTGGTTATTTCCGAGTTGTTGTAGCGAGAAAGGTCTATTTGAGACCATTGGGTGATATATTGCATCAGAATGCCTTTCTTCCGCAACTCGGCAACCATGCCGTCCAGATTGAGGTATTTGCTGTCGTCCGTACCACGTTCGATGCCGAGCAGTTCTTTGAGCGTTCCGTCAAAGCCTGCCAGATAGCTTCGGAAATCCTGCTCAAATGTCTTGTCGTTATTGCAAATAGCCGACAGGGTTTTGCCTTCGCGCACGATATAGTCGTTATACCCACACTCCCGGTCTCGGAAAGCCTCGATAAATTCCTGCAAGTTGTTCTCGCGGGTCAGGCTCTCGGAGGCTTCAATATCTGCCATTTCATTTCGCATACGCCCTTCGAGCATGATGAGAGCGAAGAATGGCATCATGTAATCGGAAAATTTACTTTGTTTGATTCCCGATGATATGAGTAAATCGGCGCACGACCAAATGTCGGATTCGTATGATAATATATCTTTCATAATTCTATCTATCGTTCTTCTTTATCTGTGATCAGGCCTTTCAAGTCGACTTGCAGGATGACGGCTATTTGCTGAAGAGTCTCCAGGTTGGGCTGAATCCTATTGCAGGCGTAGGCATTAACCATGCTGAAGCTCTTGTTAAGCTGCGTTACCAGCCATGTCTGAGAGCTACCTTTCTCTGCCAGAACGGCTTTTATCCTATTTAATTTCATATTATGCCTTGATTGAATAGCACAAATATAGGGAATTATATTCGATATGCTGATTGGTTTCGTTATCTTTGTCTAGATTGGCTTTATGAATCTCTCTTTCGTTAATGGTAAAAATTAGTTATTCCACAAAAATCATTTAACTTGATTTAAAAATGTTGAAGTTAATAGCAATCAAACCTCTTGATGGATGCTGTGCATCTGTCTGTAAATGCTTAATTATAGGTAAGATATACTATTTCTGCAATGATTATTATATCACAGAAGATGGCATTGAGCTTCGAGATGAATATGTAAAATTATTTCCAAAAGATTTTTTCTCTTTAGGGACAAAACATACATTGCAGCAGATAAATATTTCCGCTATAGTGGGAATGAATGGTGATGGTAAGAGTACACTCGTTGAATTAGTAATGCGTTTGATTAACAACTGCGCAAAGCATTATCGGCTGACGGATCGAGATAACTTATTACGTATTGAAGGTGTAAAGGCTGAATTGTATTATCAAATTGATGAGATTGTTTATTGTATTAGGGAAACAAAGAAAGATCGCTATACAAGTCTGCTGAAATATGCAGATATGAGTAATTCAGCAGCTCGTCAATGGGACAAGCTAATGATCCCCGTAAAGGGTGTTATCCGAAGAAATGAGCTATTCTATACCATAGTGTCTAATTACTCTTTGTATGCATATAATACAAAAGATTTTAGGGCAGAATGGGATAATCGAGTACAATCAAAAGAGGAAAGTAAGAAATGCTGGTTATATTATTTATTTCATAAAAACGATGGCTATAGGACTCCTATAACTATTCATCCTTATAGATATGAAGGGAATATTGATATCAATCGGGAAACCGAATTGACAATGCAAAGATTGATGGCTTTATATATTCAAGAGCCTAATCCTAACGATAATAAAGGTTCTTTTAGAAGAATAGGAAATAAGGATGCAGAATTTCTGAAGTTGACTGATGTGGGATATTCGAAACTCTAAGAGGTGAGCGTCTGTCAATATTTTAAAGATAATAAATCTATTTCATCCCTATCAAAATATATCAACCAAATAGAAGATATAATTAGAAACTATGACGACATAAAAACCGAGAATTTACATGACAACACTTTGGAGATAATTGAAAAAAGTCTTGATTTATTAGTTGGGGCAGGAGATGCGTCGTATAGAAGATTTTTGGATGAATTTTACGGTTGGCTTGGTCATAAACGTGGTGTATATTCGAGCAAAAGCGACCTAAGGCAGTTCCTAAATGCGCTTAAAAAATTCAATGATCATACTGATAGTGATTCTACATTTAATAGATTCGCAAAAAAATATAAAAAATACGATAAACTAAATGTCCAACAATTGAAAAGGCTTCGGTTTATCTATAATGTCATGCAATGCTAGGGTTTTCCCACCGATATTCTTACTAATAAGTATGAGCAACTAAACGAAGTTGAGCGTTGTCAGCATTATATTATATATAAAACGATAAGTATTTGCGCAATCTATCCTGAATATCGAGACTTTATTGATAATAAAGATGCAGGTTGGAATAATATTGGATTGATATTTAATGATTCTGTTATTGATGAGATCGTAAGACAGATAAAAGCTGATCAAACGCATGTTACATTAAAATTACGCCAGTGCTTAAATTTTATTGACCAACTGAAAGGGAGTGGTAATAATATTTTCGAAAGTCTTTCCAAGATAAAATCCCGACAAGAATTAAAAACTGAATTTGGAGATAGTTTTGTGATAAGTTTCGATGATTTAAAATTACATTATAAGCAAGATGTTTTCCCTTTAGATTTGCTGCCGCCCCCTATTTATAAGGCAGAAATTCTATTTTATTCTGAACAAAGTAAAAGTGTATATATTCCATATAATTATTTAAGTTCTGGAGAAAAGCAGTTATTAAATAATTTTGGCGCATTAATTTATCATTTGAGGAATATCGATTCTGTGGCGGATAATGGAAGACTATATGAAAATGTAAATGTGATTCTTGAAGAAATAGAGTTGTATTTCCATCCTGAATATCAACGAATGATAGTAAAAGTGTTATTGGAAAAATTGCAATCGATAGTTTTCAAACATATCAAAAGAGTTAATACCACGTTTGTAACACATTCTCCATTCATTTTGTCAGATATTCCTCTGTGCAATGTGTTGTTTCTAAAAAACGGAAAACCAGCAATGGAAAAAAATGCAAGAAAATGCTTTTGGAGCAAATATTCATGGATTATTAAAGAATGGGGTTTTCCTGCCGTCTTTACCGATGGGAGAATTTGCTTATGATAAGATTAACGAACTCTTTGAAAAACTCAATGGATATAAGTTAAATCCGAATGATCTGGAGCAAAAGGATTGGTTCTACTCGAACATCATGAGAGTTGGAGAACCATACCTAAGAGAACAGCTAATGAAATTGTATAATATGCATTATTCAGCTTGTGAACGATGATAGATATTAAGAGAGGAAGATATGTAAATTCAATTGCAGAAGAATGGCTTGGTTGGGTAAAGAAATTTTTTCATGATCCCAGTCGTCCATACATCGAGTTATCTTCAAAAAAGAGACGATATTTTGATTCATATGCTCACAAGTTGGAATATGAATGTTTACACCAGGTGTTTTTATACTAAAAATAAAAGACACAGAAAAGCTTGTGTAAAGAAACTGTATTATTGGTGGAAACATCTTGATACGATAATATTAGCGAATCCCAATGCTATTATTGATGCGCAAAAAAAAATATGGGATAAGAAAAAAATAGGGGAAATCAGATTACTTAGGTTTTTGTCATCTATATTTGTTGCTTATTACGAGAAAATATCAATCAAATATGGACACTGTTTAGTTAACAAATTAAATATCAAGACTTGTCCGTACTGTAACCGACAATTTATTTACACTTTTAAGGGACGAGTAGAAGAAAGACCGGAGCTTGATCATTTTTATTCAAAAACTGATTATCCAATTTATTGCTTGTCGTTTTATAATCTTATTCCAGCTTGCCATGCATGCAATCATGTGAAATTAGACAAAAAAATAGGTCTAAATCCTTATAGCGGAACCTTTAAAAGAAAATTTATCATAACTGATAAAGATGAGAATCATCTAACTAAATCTCAAATCTACAAATTAACAGAAAAGGAAATCAAATTGGATTTTACAGGGAATGATCCTAATGAAGAATTGAATGATAAAGTTTTAGGAATAATAGATGTATATAATAAACACACTGATTATGTAAAAAAATTAATTGACAAATCCAAGGCTTATGATATGCATGCAATGAAAGCATTGGTGGAAAGTTTTCAAGGTGTAGGATACCATCCCCGTCAAGTCTATGATTTTGTATGGGGAAGACATCTTATGAATGCCGAATATGAAGATAGACCTCTATCAAAATTAACCAAAGATATTTTAGATTTGATAGATATCAAAAGAAGGTGATGAATCTGAATAAGTGAATTATTTTGTTTGTCCTCCATTTCCTCCCATCGCCTCAGCCCGTCTCAGACGGTGCGGTTTGTTTGCACAAAATTCATTGATTATTGTATAATATATTGATAATCAATATATAAATTTCTTCAACGAGGAGGAGTATTGATCGTCCGATATACTTCACGGGTTATTCCATCTGACAGAAGCAGTCCGAAATCGGACTGCTTCTGTCGATACGGGAGAGACGAGAGAACGAAGCGCCCGATTTCCGTGTACGGGGAAACCTGGCGCACGGGAAAACCCGGCGCGGATGACGCTACATGCTGCGGCCGAAACGGGATTCGCGTCAGGGAATCCACAGGGTCTCCCGCACGTCGTAATACGCCGTGAGTGTACGACCCAGCAGATAAAAATAATCCGACAGGCGGTTGAGCCAGACGAGCGCCGTGGAATCCACGCCGTATTTCGCATCGGCGCGCAGCGCGGCCCGCTCGGCGCGGCGGCAGACCGTGCGGCAGACATGGCACAGCGACACGGCCGTGTCGCCGCCGGGCACGGTGAACTTGTCGATCGGCTTCAGGGCCACCTGCATCGTGTCGATGCGGCTTTCGAGCCACGAAACCGCTTCGGGAGCCAGCGGGGAGACCTTGTCGCTTCCGGCCTCTCCCGTGGCGAGCAGCGCCTCGACCGACATGAGCCGCGAGAGAATGCGGTTCAGATCCTCCACATACGCCGCCAGCGCGGCATCCCCGCGGATGCGGTCGGTCAGCAGCGCCGCGAAAGCCGACAGCTCGTCCACCGATCCGTACGCCTCGACCCGCTCGTCGGTCTTGAACACCCGTTCGCCGCCGATCAGCGAGGTCATTCCCTTGTCCCCTGTTTTCGTATAGACTTTCATATCCGGAAATGTTGTTTCGGTAAATAATTGTGGAACAGCAGCAGATAACCGCGGTTATCCACCGATGTCGAACGGTGCGCCGCGACCAGCTGCCGGCACAATGCCTGCCGCTCGCAGCCGTCGTAAGGCGCCAGCACCGCCACGGTACGCCCCGCAGCGGCAGCCTCCCGGACGAGCCCGAGCGTCTCCTGACGTCCCAGACCGCGTGTGGCGACGCAAAATTCCGCATCCGCCCGGTCCAGTCCGAAAGTCGCATAGCCGCAATGGATCGCCAGGTTCTGTAGTTGCACGGCCCGGCGGCGGCTGACGCCCGCCTCCAGCAGCGCCCCGTAAAGCGCCCGGTCGCCCGGCAGCAGCTCGCGCCGCATGAATACCTCCCGGACGATAGTATAGACGAACGGCGAATGCACGCCATGGCCACGGAAATAACGCGCCCGCGACAGCCGGTTGCGCAGCTCGGCCATCCGGCCCGACAGCCGCAGTCCGATGGGATGTCCGCCCGGTTTCATCGCCGCCTCACTTTTTCAGCATGCCGGCCAGCCGCCCCGTCGAGAAGGCGATCTGAAGGTTGTAACCGCCCGTATTGGCATCGAGATCGAGCACCTCGCCCGCGAAATAGAGCCCGCGGACCCGGCGCGACTCCATCGTCTCGGGATTCACCTCGTCACAGCGCACGCCGCCGGCCGTCATCACGGCATATTCGAAGGGCGCGTAATCCGTCACGGGGAAGGTCAGTCCCTTGAGCGTGCGGATCAGCCGCACAATCTCCGCCTCGGAGAGCTTCGAAACGTATGTCTTCGAGTGAATATCCAATTCCTGCGCCAGAGGCAGCACCATCGGACGGGGAACCAGCTTGCGCAGCAACTCGCCGAAAAACTCCGTCGGCTCCATCGCGGCCAGCTCGCGGGCGATGCGGTCGCGCAGCACCTCCTCCGTGAGCGCGGGCTTCAGATCGACGACGATCTTCACCCTCCGGCCTTCGATGAGCGCATCCACCGCATCGCGGCTCATGCGGAGCGCCACGGCGCCCTCGATGCCGCGCTCCGAGAATCCCAGCTCGCCGAACTCCTCGCGCACGGGAGCGTCGTCGATCCACAACGTCGCGCGGACATTGCGCAGCAACAGGCGGTCGAGCTGACGGACCCGCGGATGGGACGAGACGAGCGGCGTGAGCGACGGCCGCAGCGGCTCGATCGTATGTCCCAGATCGGCGGCGAACGCATACCCGTCGCCTGTCGAACCGGTCGCCGGATAGGAGACGCCGCCCGTGGCGAGGATGACCTGCGGACACTCCTCCTTGCGTTCGAAGCCCCGCTTGTTGACGTATTTCACGCCGAAGACCCGGCCGCCGAGAGTCAGAATCCCCGTAACGCGCGTGTCGTAGAGAATCTTCACCCCGTTGTCCACGCAAAAGCCCAGCAGGGCGTTGGCGATGTCCCACGCCTTGCCGCTGTGGGGAAAGACGCGTTCGCCGCGCTCGATGTCGAGCCGGACGCCCTGCCGCTCGAAGAAACGGATGGCCGCGCGGTTGTTGAAGGCGGCGAAGGCCGGGGCGAAAAACGCGGCGTTCGTGCGCACCTGCGCGGCGAACTCCTCCGCCGGCCGGGCGTTCGTCACGTTGCAGCGCCCCTTTCCCGTGATGCGGACCTTGCGGCCCGACTTCTCCATCTTTTCGAGCAGCAGCACGCGGCAGCCCCGCTGCGCCGCCGTGCCCGCGGCCATCATGCCCGCGGCTCCCGCCCCCACGACGACGACGTCGTAGGGCCGTATCTCTTCCGTTCGTTCCATAACGGATGCAAAGATAAGGATTTATTCGGTTCCGGGGACGAAAACTCCGCCAGGAAAGCGCCCGTGCGGGGAAAAATCGGTTTTCGCTTGATTTTCCGCCCGGCATGCACTATCTTTGCAGCCGCAAAATCGTTCTATAAGATATGTTGAGCAGAAGATTACTCCGCATCAAGGTCGTCAAGGCGCTGTTCGCCCACCTCAAGTCGGGAGCCGACAACATGATCGCCTCGGAAAAGACACTGATGGCATCCGTAGACAAGGCCTACGACCTCTATTTCCAGATTCTGACCCTCCCCGTGGAGATCGCGCGCTATGCGCAGCAGCGTCAGGAGTTGGCCAAGCAGAAGAAACTGCCGACATTCGAAGACCTGAATCCCAACACCAAATTCGTCGAGAACGGCGTCATCCGCATCATCGCGAACAGCGACGCGGTGAACGACCACACGGCCGCACGCAAACTGGGCTGGACACGGTATCCCGAACTGATCCGCACGCTCTACGGACAGCTCACCGAAAGCGACTACTACAAGGAATACATGCAGCGCGAGGAACGGTCGTTCGACGACGACCGGCGGCTGGTCGAGGACTTCTTCAAGGAGTTGCAGAGCTACGAGGCGCTGGACGACGCGCTCGAGGAGATGTCGATTCTCTGGAACGACGACCTGCCCTATATCGTCATGATGATCCTGCGGACGCTCTCGAACCTGCGCCCGTCGCACACCGACCTGAAGGTCCCGCCGAAGTTCAAGAGCGCCGAAGACCCCGAATTCGTGAAGACGCTCTTCGAGAAGACGCTCGTGAATTACGACTCCTACCAGGACTATATCGAACGCTACACCTCGAACTGGGACGTGGAGCGCATCGTGTTCATGGACAACCTGATCCTCGCCACGGCGATGGCCGAGCTGATCTCGTTCCCGTCGATTCCCGTGAAGGTGACGCTCGACGAATGGATCGAAATCTCGAAGTATTACTCCACGCCGGGCAGCAGCACCTTCATCAACGGCGTGCTGGACAAGATCGTGGAATCGCTCACGGCCGAAGGCCGCATCAGGAAGGCCGGCCGCGGGCTGATCTGACCCTCCCCGCCATGCGCCGCACCGCACCGCTTCTGCTTACGGCCGCCTTGCTCTGCTCGTGCGACGGCCCCGCTTCCCGTCCGCAGGCCGGTTCGGACCGGGCCGAAGCGGTCCGGTCCGGGGAACGGAAAGGCCGGATCGTCTCCCTTTCGGACGTGTTTTTCGAACGGGGCGGGACGGACACCGTCCGCTTCGGCCGCCTCCGGTCGGGCGAAACGGCCGTCGTGCGCTTCTGGATAGCCAACGATTCGCCGCAGACGACGGCCATCCTCTCCTACGACCGCAACTGCGGCTGCACGACGCTGAAATTCAACTCCGAACCGATCGCACCGGGGGATGCGCAGCGAGTCGAAATGAGCTTCGATTCGCGGGGCACGCGGGGCTGGCAGCTCAAAACGCTCGACGTGACGCTGGCCGGAGCGCAGCGCCCGCTGCGGCTTTACGCCGAAGCGGAGGTGGAGTGAGGGCTTGCAGATTCGCCGATATTTCGTATATTTGCCGTGCTGAACCGAACAAACACTTAAAAAGCGAATAAGATTATGATCGATTTTCTTCAGGCAGCGGCGCCCGCACAACCTCAGCCGGGCTTCATGCAACAGTACAGCTTCATCATTATGATCGGCCTCATGGTGCTGGTCCTCTGGCTCTTCATGTGGCGGCCCGAAGCCAAGCGCCGCAAGCAGATGCAGGCGTTCCGCGACGGGCTGAAAAAGGGCGACAAGATCATCACGGCCGGAGGCATCTACGGCACAGTGAAGGAGGTCAAGGAGACCACCCTGCTGATCGAGGTGGACGGCAACGTGACGCTGCGCATCGACAAGAACATGGTCGTGGCCGACAATTCGGACCTCCAGCGCCAGTAGAGGCCGCGCATCATACGAAAAAGAGCTGCAAGGATTTGCAGCTCTTTTTTTCATATCCGTCACCGGAAACGGAGGTCAGCCGAACAGATGCAGCGCCGCGACGTCGATGAGCCGCTGGTTGCGGCTGCCCCGGAAATCGAGCGACAGGTCGCGCAGCGCCTCGACGTAGCGGCCGTCCACCAGCGTGTCGATCCAGCGCAGGCACTCCCGGCGCGCCGGGTCCGCGAGGCACTCCTCGAGCGTATAGCCCGTATAGCACCAGACATTCTGCCCCGTGCGCTCCCGCACCCGGCGCAGAAAGGCCGCCATCGCCGCGGGATGCAGCAGCGGATCGCCGCCGCTGACGGTCACACCGTCCAGAATCGGGTTCGCCGCGATCGCGTCGCAGATCCGCTCCGTCCACTCCGCGGTCAGCGGTTCGCCGCCCAGCGGATCGTGGCTCTGCGGATTGTGACACCCGGGACAACAGTGCGCACACCCCGCGAAATAGATCGCGTAGCGCAGGCCGTAGCCATCAGAGATGGTTTCGGGATAAATGGCCAGGATGCGGAGTGGTTCCATCGGCAAAACAGGGTCAGATATACATTTCCTGCGGAGACGATTTAGGAATTCGGACGGAGCCGTCTGCGGCACGCGCCGTCCCCGGCGCGGGTTGCACATGCGCCAAACATGTCCGCCCCTGCCGGAGTGTCCCGAACAGAAGAGCCCCCGCCAAGACGGGGGTTTGGTGGTGGGTCGCACTTGCAAACACGGCCGAAGGCCGTAAAGAAGCGAGGGCGGAAAGTGAAACGACAGACATAATCGCCAAAAGCGGATTATCTGTGTTTTACCCGGTCGCGCTCCTCGGCCTGCTTCGCGGAGTTCCACGATTCGAGACTGCCCGTCAGGTAGCCCGTGATGCGGCGCATGCGCGAGATGTTGTCCGAACCGCAGACGGGACATTTCGAGTAGATCACCCCGCGGTAACCGCACTTGCGGCAGGTGTCGATCGGATGGTTGATCGACCCGTAGCCGATGCCCGAATCCTGCATCACCTTGACGATCTTGAGAATCGCCACGGGATTCTTCTTCGCTTCGCCGTCCAGCTCGACATAGGTGATATGGCCGCCGCGCGTGATGGCGTGGAACGGCGCCTCGAGGCGGATCTTCTCGACGATCGACACCGGTTCGCGGACATCCACATGGAACGAATTGACGTAGTAGTCGCGGTCGGTGACGCCCGGAATCTCGCCGTAACGCTTGCGGTCCATGCGCGTGAAGCGGCCGCTCAGCCCCTCGGCCGGGGTCGCCAGCACGGAGTAGTTGAGTCCGTAGCGGGCCTTGTACTCCTCGACCACGCGGTTCATCGTCAGAACGGCATCGTAAAGCGTCTGCCACGCCTCCTTCGAGGTGGCGTGCCCCTCGCCGTAGATGGCCACCATCGCGTTGTGGCCGCCGATGAAGCCGATGCCCAGCGTGCCGTGCTTCAGCACGTCGCCCACCTCGTCGTTGGGTTGCAGCGCGCCGCCGCCCTTCCAGACATCGTTCGACATCATGAACGGGAACTGCCGCGCGAGGGCCGTGCGCTGGAACTGGTAGCGCTCGTAGAGCTGCTCGGCGATCATCGAGGCCGTCTTGCGAACCGATTCGAGGAAGATCTCGCGCGCCTCCTTGCGGATGGCGTGCTTGTTGCCGTCGGGAATCAGGTCCGAAGCCTCACGCACCGCCTCGATGGCCAGCCGCGGCAGGTTCATCGAGGTGAACGAGAGGTTGCCGCGGCCCCACGAGGTCTTCTCGCCGTGCAGGTCCTCGAAGACGCGCGTGCGGCAGCCCATCGTGGCCACCTCGTAGCGGAAGCGGTCCGGGTCGTCGATGCGCCACTTCTCATGGCGGTTGAACGGCGCGTCGAGGAACATGAAGTTGGGGAACAGCGCCACCGAGGTCGTGCGGCACGCCTCGACGAGCAGGTCGAAATTCGGCGTCCGGAACCGGATTTCGCCCGCCAGCGCCTTGTCGAAATCCCGGACGGCCGCCCGATAGTCTTCCTCGCACCACGAAACGCCCTCCTTGACCTTGAAAATCTGAATCGGGAAGACGGGCACTTCGCCGTGCCCCAGCCCCTCGACCGTGGCGGAGAGCAGTTCGCGGATCACCATGCGCCCCTCGGGCGAAAAGTCCGTGCCGTAGTTCACCGAACTGAAAACCACCTGATTGCCGCCGCGAGAGTGCATCGTATTGAGGTTGTGGATGAATCCCTCCATCGCCTGATGCGTCTCCTTGCGCGTGGCCTTGTAGGACTGTTCCCAGATACCGCGCAGCTCCTTGTCCGAAAGGCCGATCCCCGCATCGGCGAGGGCCCCGCCCAGCGCGGCGATCCGCTCGTCGGAGAGCTCGATCGTCGGGAGATGTTCGGCGCAGAGTGTTTTGAGCCGTCCGCGGTCCGGCTCCCCGGCCCCTCTGAGCACGCAAAGGAACGACACCGTATCGACGACATGCTTGCGGAAGGTCTTCAGTACGCCCGGAGCCATGAAACGGTCGAAGGCCGGAATCGACTGCCCGCCGTGCTGTTCGTTCTGGTTGGTCTGGAAGACGATCGTGGCCAGTGTGGCGTAGCTCTGGATCGACTGCGGCGTGCGCACCGAACCGTTCTTGGTGGAGAAGCCGCGCCGATAGATGTCCTCCAGATCGTACTGGATGCAGGTCGTGGTCTTCGTGGGATAGTAGTCCAGGTCGTGAATATGTATGTCGCCATCGCGGTGAGCGCGGCCGTGGCGCACGCCCACGAGGTACTTCAGCGCATAGTCCTTCGTGATCTCCGAAGCGAAGGTCATCATCTGCCCGGCGGGCGTGTGCGACGACATGTTGGCGTTCGAGAGGTTGATGTCGTTCTTCTCCACCGTCACGATTCCGTCCATGACCCCCTTGATCGACGAACGGCGGTCGCGCTCGACGTTGCGCCACTCGCGGTAGATGATATAGCGTTTGGCGATCGAGGGATTGAGGCGCATCAGCCGCTCCTCGACCATGTCCTGAATCTCCTCGACCGAAATCTCGTTCTTCGAAATCGCTCCGGCGACCTCCGCCGCCACACGGGCGATGGTCTGCTCCTCGTCCGTGATGCCGCCCGCACGGTAGGCTTTCGTGATGGCGCGGACGATCTTCTCCAGCGAGAAAGGCTCCGTCTTGCCATCACGTTTGATGATGGAAATCTGTGCGTAATCCATTGTAAACGAATATATGTGTTTCACAATAGGCCCCGTTTCCCCGCAGGACCGGACATTGCTGCGCGGAGGCAGGTCTTCTGACTCGCGCCGATCCGCAGACGCCTTCCCGCTCCCCGCAGGGAACAGTGGCTCGAGACGTGTCTGCGGCCTATGACGCTTACAGCAGCGGGAACTGTCCGGGATTCGCACCCGGTTCCCTCTTATCCCTCCGTCCGGCGGACGAAGGGAAACCTCCGCAAGGACAAAGGTCCGCAGAATCCGGAGCAATTCAAAGCCCCCGGCACAGAAGTTTTCAACATTTTGTGAAAGATTCCGCCCGTCTTCCCCCGCATTGCGCTATCTTTGCGCCGCAAACGACAATTACGACTCATGATCCGGAAAATATCCTACACCTGCCGGGGAACCTGCTCCCGGCAAATCGACATCGAACTCGACGGAGAGACGATCCGCAGCGTCGTCTTCACGGGCGGCTGCCACGGCAACACGCAGGGCATCGCGGCGCTCGTCAGCGGCATGCGGGCCGAAGAGGCCATCGCACGGCTCGAAGGCATCGACTGCCGCGGCAAGGGAACTTCGTGCCCCGATCAGTTGGCCTGCGCGCTGAAAACGGCGCGCTGACGCGGCGGACGCGCACCGCGGCCCGGAACCGCAGGCGGGTACGGATTTTGCACTCGGTCTTCACGTCACAAAAAACGAAAGACTATGTATTTCCTATGGTATCTGCTTATCGGGCTGGCGGCCGGATGGATCGCCAACCTGCTGGTCAAGGGCAGCGGCTCGGGCCTTATCGTCAATCTGATCGTCGGACTCATCGGCGGCGTGCTGGGAGGCTGGCTGCTCTCGCTCTTCGGACTCGTGGCGGCGGGCACGCTGGGCAGTCTCGTCACGGCCGTCATCGGGGCGATCGTGCTGCTCTGGATCGCAGCGCTCGTCTCGCACCGTAAAGCGCGCAAGGCATGAGACCGCGGCGCGACGACCGGGAGGCGCCGGGAGACGACGGAGCTCCTCGCCGGACGCATCGACGACGCGACGTCGTGCGGACCGGCCGCACCGGAGCACGTGCCGGACGGCCGGGACCCGGAAAGGAATCCGGACGGGAGGCGGGGACGCCGCAGTCCGGAGCGCACCGCGGCGATCCGCCGCGGAATTTCCTCTCCGGAGAGACCCGCGGCTCCGGAGAGACCCGCGGCCGGACGATCCGGAAAATGCGGCGGACGACAGACAATCAGCCAGCGTAAAAGATAATCTGCCCGCACAAAATTGGATATTGGGATTTTTTACGTATCTTTGTGCCGCTTTCGAGCGAATGTTTGAGCTGTGGTGTAATGGTAACACAGCAGATTTTGGTTCTGTCGTTCTGGGTTCGAATCCCGGCAGCTCAACACGAAAGGGAGAGGTCCGCGAGGACTTCTCCCTTTCGCATTTCCGCACGTAACCGGCGGCCGCCCCGCCCTTTCCGCGGAGGACGGGGAAGCCTCCGCGGAAAGGGCGGCGGGAAACCGCTCCGGATCCCGAGGATCCGGCCGGGTCACTTCACCCTGGACATGAATTTCGCGCGGTCCACCACAAAACGCACGTGAACCCCCTCGCCGATCATTCCTTCGGCATCGCGGGCCCCGACGTTGAAGGTCAGCTTGCGCCCCTCCGCCTCAGCGAGGATGGCCGTGGCCGTGATCTCGGCCCCGAGCCCCGAGGGCTTGATATGGGTCACGTTCATCTCGGCGCCCACGGTGGTCGCCCCTTCGGGCAGCGCGGCGGCCACGGCCCGCATCGCGGCGTTCTCCATGAGGGCCACCATCGCGGGGGTGGCGAATACTTCGAGGTCGCCCGAACCCATCGCAACGGCCGTATTGCCGGCCGTTACGGTCGTCGTGCTCCGGGCGGAAAGTCCCTTTTCCAACATACGCTCTCTCTTTTCGGTGTTACGTCAAACGATTTTTGAATTACCTTTGCCTCCGAACCGTATCCGCTCCGGCGGCGCCCTGTGCATTCGGGATGCGCAGGATGCGCAAAGGTAACGATTTTTCCGATCATGAAGAAACGGCTGGCCCTTCTCCTCGTCGCATGCACGGCAGCGCTCTCCGGAGCGCTGGCGCAGGGCGGCCGCGGCTTCCTCAGACAGGAGTGGATCGTCGAACGGGGCGACTCGATCCCGCTCGTGCACATCCTTCCGGTCTGTATCTTCGACCGTCCGGCGGACCTGCGCCGATATCAGAAACTGGTGCGGGCCGTCAAACGCGTCTATCCCGTGGCCAGGGCCGCCCGCGCCAAGATGGCCGAAATGGAGGGCGAACTGCTCCGCCTGCCGGACAGAAAGGCGCAGAAAGCCTATATCCGGGAGGTCTATCGCCAGATCAAGGAGGAATACACCCCCGTGGCCAAACACATGACCCGCACCGAAGGGCGCGTGCTGCTCAAGCTCATCGACCGCGAGACGGACTATACGGCCTACGAGGTGCTGCGCGAATTCCGCGGCGGATTCGTGGCCGGATTCTGGCAGGGCGTGTCGCGCATCTTCGGACAGAACCTCAAGTCGGAGTACGACAAGGAGGGTGAGGACCGGATCATCGAGCAGATCGTCGTCTATTACGAAGCCGGACTGCTGTAAAACAGTCAGAACGTCAGGGCAAGGCCGCCGCTGAGGCCGACAAACGAGCGGTGCGGCGGACCAAGCACCCGGTCAGGGCGCGGTATCCCCTCATCGAAACTGCGCGTCAGGTAGTAATGGTAGGTGAAGTCGATGAATAGACGGACACGGCCGATCGGCAGATTCAACCGTCCTCCCGCATCCGCCGTACAGACAAATCGTTGCCGGATGTCATACAAGCCCTCGTCCTGCGAATGGATCGGGCCGAAGAGCAGGCCGGGCGTCAGGCCCGCATGCAGTTCGAACACCGAAGGAACCTCCGGCACGAAGGTTTCGAAAAGGATCCGGCCGACGGAGGGGGCCGCCATATCACGGTCCGGATACCAGGTCCCGTTGTAATAACAGCCGTCGGGCGATGAGGTCGGCATGCGCCGCACGCCCGAGCGCCAGGAGAACTGCAACGGAACAGAGGCGTACTGTCCGTCGTGCAGGGGCGAGGTAAAGAGGTTGAGCCCCGTACGCAGGCCGATGTTGCGGTAGTTGTAGGCGGCAAAATCCATGGCCGCATACTGCATGGCCTGACCGGGAGCACCCGAACCGACGCCGATCTGCACCCCGTAGCGCAGGCCGATCTCCTTGTTACGGACCCGCTTTCTCACGAAGGCGGGATCCGGAGCGGATTCGGAGACAGGCTGCGCATGGAGCGCAACAAAGGCGAGACATCCGGCAAGGGCGGTCGTTAGTCGTTCCATGTTCGGCATTCGGGCAAATGCGGTATTTCCGGCAAATATAGCCTTTTCGGGTCAATCTGCAAATCCGACGGCCGAAGATGCCGAAGATACGGCACAAAACGCCAAAGACAGCTCCTTCGAGAACGGGGCTACATGCGGCGCAGCCGGGCGGCGAGCGTCTCCATCTGGCGGCGGAACTCCGCTTCGGTGCGCGGACGGGGATTGCGCGGCGTCATTTCGCCGAGCGGTCTGGCATAGAACGCATCCACGATCGGCTGCATCTCCATCCGGACGGAGTCGTAGGTCAGCACGCGCTCCCGCGACTTCAGCTCCCGGTCGATCTCTTTCATATAGAGGTCGAACTCGGGCAGGTAGTAGTAGTCGAACAACTCGCTGATGTAGGTGCGGCAATAGCTGTTCTCGGCGTTGCCCTTGAGCGCCTGCTCGAAAGCGGGATTGATCGGAGCGCGGACCTCCTCGATCCGCCGCAGGGAGGAGAGCATCGAGTAGTCGTCGTGCAGGGCGAGCACGTCGCGCAGGGCGGCGAGCAGCATCCGGGCTTCGGAACCCGCACGGCGCACCTCGGCGGCCGTCACGTCGCCCCGCTCCCAAGCCTGCTGGGCAATGAGGTAGCGGTAGTACCGCACCGTGAAGAGACGGCTCACGACCGTGCGCGCGAGGTCGATGGCATCCCGATCGACGAAGGCGTCGCCCCGGCCGTAAGGCATGGCGGCGAGCGCATCCAGCACGTCGGAAGCGCCGGCCAGTTGCGGAGCGATCCGCTCCAACGTTCGCGCGAACGTCCCGACGGCGGCCGAATCGGGCTTGGCCTGCGCGATCTCGCGGATGTCGCGGAAGCGGAGCGGCAGCTCCTCGCACAACTCCGCGAGCGGCAGCGCGGCGCGCCACGCACGCTCCATCACGGCGGCGTGCCGGCCGTAACGGTCGCGGCAGAACTCCGGAAGCAGCTCCTCGGGGCGCATCGCGTCGGGCGACCAGGCATTGCGGGTGAAGAACTCCATAACGAGCGGATCGCTGTGCGAGGTCTCGGGCCAGAAGACGAAGCCCTTGCACATGGGGTCGGACGCCGCGACGGGCAGCCGTTCGGCGATCAGGTCGTAATAGCCGCGGATGTCGTTCTCCCACTCGTAGGCATGGAAAATGCCGAACGTATAGGGGAAGCGGCCCACCACGCCCCAGTTCGTGAAGTCGGTGTTGCTCTGGTTCGACGGCAGGTCGGAGGTGTAGTCCAGGATGATCGTCCGCGCGGGATCGAGCTGCGAAAGGAGCCGGCCGATCTCCTCCCCCTTCCATCCGGGCAGGTAGAAGTCCCACGAGGCGATCAGCACGGGCGCCGTGGGATAGTGTTCGCGGAGTTTCGCAAGGATGCGGCGGTAGGCGTAGAGCTTCATCTCCAGATTGTCCGAACGGTCCTCGAACACCTCGCGCTCGGCAATGCCGATCGTATGGAACATCTGCGGAGAGCCGTATGCGTCGATATGCGTCTGCGTGAGTTTCCAGTAGTTGTCCAGATTGCGGTCGTCGCGGATATCCCACACGGCATTGCAGGGATCGCCCACGTAGGCGCCGCCCGACTGGGGGCAGAACGAGGGGTTCTCCGCCTCGAGGAACGCCTTCGGCGTGCAACTGTACCAATGGGTCATCGTGCCCATGTCCTCGGGATGGATCAGCTCGCGCTCGGCGGCATAGCGCAGTATGTGGCGGCGCAGCTCGCCGCGGTATTCGAGCGGCCAGGCCGTCGTGCGGTCGTAGAACGACCGTGGCTTGGCCTCGGGAAGCGGCCCGTCCGCGGGCGGATAGGGCACGACATCGGGGAAGGCCTTCTGGAAAACGTCGTCCATGCCGATACGGAGCATGAAGAGGTTCAACCGCTTCTTGAGCATCCAGTCGATCTCACGCTCCCACTCCCGGGGCCCCCAGTGCTCGGCCTGAAAGCGGCCGAGGCTGCGGTGGGCGAAGTAGCGGAGTCCGCGGTAGTAGAAATGCGGCGTTTCGCGCACGTCGAGCCCCGTCATCGGAATCGTCTCCCGCGCGGGAATCACGTCCCCGTCCCAAAAATAGCGGCATCCGGCCTGCCGCTCGAAGAAGTCATAGACGGCATAGAGCGTCGCCCGGCCGTTGCCGCCGGCCAGAAAGAGCAGGTCGCGCTCCCCGTCGCGGGCCGACACGATACGGTAGGCGTCGCTTTCGGCTCCGAGGTCGAGCGGTGCGATCAGCCGCCGCTCGACGGCATCGCGGGTGAACCGATTGACGCAGTCGGAACCGATGACGACCATCGGAACGCCCTCCGCAGGCTCCTGCACGATCTCCAGCTCACGGCCCGTGACGGCGCGGTAAAAATCCCGGAACTCGTCGGCCGCATGACGATAGACCTTCGCGGCATTCCGGGGACAGAGTATCTTCCACTCCGGCCTCTCCTGCGCCGGGAGGCAGAGCGGCAGCGAAAATGCGAGGAAAAGGGAGAGAAACAGGTTCTTCATAGGTCGTTCGGATTTTCTATTCGGGCTCAAATTTAATAAATAAATTAACAATACAATGCATTCGATCGGAAAATATTTTACCACAAATCAATACCTCGATAAATCCACGGCATGCAAAACCGAAAACCGCGGGCCGTCGCAGACGAGCGGGAAGACGAATCGGACCGCCCGAACGGCGGGCGGACGCTGCGGAAGCGGGCTTTTCGCCCGCAAGGCACAAAAAAGTAGCAGGACAAAAGGTAATTCCGCCTTTTTTCGTATCTTTGCGCTCCGGAACAAGCAATCGACACCCTATGTTTGAAAACTTAACCGACAAACTCGAACGGTCATTCAAAATACTCAAGGGCGAGGGCCGCATCACGGAGATCAACGTCGCGGAGACGCTCAAGGAGATCCGCCGCGCGCTCATCGACGCCGACGTCAATTACAAGGTCGCCAAGACCTTCACCGACGAGGTGAAGCAGAAGGCGCTGGGCCAGGACGTGCTCAAGGCCGTCAAGCCGGGCCAGATGATGACCAAGATCGTGCGCGACTCGCTGGCCGAACTCATGGGCGGCACGGCCTCGGACATCCGGCTCGACGGCACGCCGGCCGTGGTGCTCATCGCGGGTCTGCAAGGTTCCGGCAAGACGACCTTCTCGGGCAAACTGGCTTCGTTCATCAAAAGCAGGAAGGGCCGGCAGGTGCTGCTGGTGGCCGGCGACATCTACCGCCCGGCGGCCATCGACCAGCTCAAGGTGCTCGGCAGCCAGATCGGCGTGGAGGTCTATACCGAGGAGGGCAACCGCAATCCGGTGGAGATCGCCGAGAATGCGATCCGTTACGCCCGGCAGAAGGCCTTCAACGTCGTAATCGTCGATACGGCGGGCCGTCTGGCCGTGGACGAGGCGATGATGCAGGAGATCACGGCCATCAAGGCCGCGGTGAAACCCTCGGAGACGCTCTTCGTCGTGGATGCCATGACGGGTCAGGACGCCGTGAACACGGCCCGGGAGTTCAACGACCGGCTCGATTTCGACGGCGTGGTGCTCACCAAGCTCGACGGCGACACGCGCGGCGGTGCGGCGATCTCGATCCGTTCGGTGGTGGACAAACCGCTCAAATTCATATCCAACGGCGAGAAGATGGACGCCCTGCAGGTGTTCCACCCGGAACGCATGGCCGACCGTATCCTCGGCATGGGCGACGTCGTGTCGCTCGTGGAACGCGCCCAGGAGCAGTTCGACGAGGAGGAGGCCCGCCGCCTGAAGAAGAAACTCGTCAAGAACCAGTTCAATTTCAACGATTTCATCGCCCAGATACAGCAGATCAAGAAGATGGGCAACCTGAAGGACCTCGCCTCGATGATCCCCGGCATGGGCAAGATGCTCAAGAACGTGGACATTCCGGACGACGTCTTCAAACAGACCGAGGCGATCATCTCGTCGATGACCCCCGCCGAACGCGAACACCCCGAGATCATCAACGCACGGCGGCGGGAGCGCATCGCCAAAGGCTCCGGGACGACGATGGCCGACGTGAACCGACTGATGAAGCAGTTCGAGGACACGCGCAAGATGATGAAGGCCGTGGCGGGCGGCAACATGAAGATGCCCAGAATACCGGGCCGGCGATAGCACCCGGCCCGACGCACGAATCCCACATTCCGGAAATGTGGGATTTATTGTGTGCGCTCCGCGGCGAATCTTCACGGATTCTTCACACCGCCTCGCGGAGGAAATGCGTACATTTGCAGCGACGGAAACAGAGACACTCCTTATTAACCAATTTTATAACCATGCAAAAATTCTGTTTTTGGAAACGGACGCTCCTCGCGGCTGTCATGCTGACGCTGGGAGCGGGTCTGGGTTCGTGTTCGGACGACGACACGAACGACGACACCACGATCCCGGAGATCGAGGTGACGCAATCGCTGCTCTTCGACTGCGCCGAGACGCAGACCAAAGAGCTCGAAATCAAACTCAACGGCAAGATCGACTGGAAGATCGAAACCAACGCCGACTGGATCGAAACCGCCCCCGCGAGCGGCAAGGGTTCGGCGACGGTGAAAGTGACCGTTCCCGCCAACGAAACGTCGCGCACGGGTGTCATCACGGTAACGGCCACGGGGTACATGGGCATCACCGACGAGGGCAAATGCACCGTGAAGCAGACCCCGGGCGGCGTGGACGAAGGCCCTGAGACGAACGTGGCCGAAATCCGCAGCCTCGTGCTGGAGAACGAGCCGGGCGGCGACGAAACCGACCTGTCCGACGAAATCCGGGCCAAGAGCCTGCAAGGTATCGTCGTATCGGACAAGGGGGGGGGAAACCAGCAGCCCTTCATCGTCAATATCGCCGATGACACGCAGGAGGGCGGAGCAGGCGTAGCACTGGAAATCAGCCAGAGCAACAACACCTTCGAGCCGGGCGACGTGATCGCGGTTTCGCTCTCGGACGCCACGGCGCAGCTCTTCAACGGTCTGCTCCAGATTTCGACCCACAACAAACCGGAGCTCGTCGAGCGCATCGAACCGCTCGATCCGGTAGTCATCACGGCCGACAAGATCGGAGCGTACGAATCGCAGTACGTGAAGATCGAGCACACGCAGCCCGAGGCAAGCGAATCGGGCACGTGGAACAGTTCGAGCAACAAGGGCAACGTCTCGATGGAGACCCTCGACGGCCAGTCGTATAAAATCCGCACCATACAGAACGCTTCGTTCGCCTCGGAACCCATTCCGACCGACAAAAGCGGCTCGATCGCCGGTATCGCCGGCATCTACAACACCACGTTGCAGCTCTCGCCCCGCAACATCGACGACATCCAGCTCACCGAAGAGCGTTTCACTGTGACGGGCTCCGACGCCACGCTCGAAGAGGTGCTCGCCGCCGAACCCGGATCGACCTTCTCGGTGAAAGAGGCCACGGTCATCGGCCACAACGAGCAGGGCGTGCTGCTCCAGCAGGGCGACGCCCGCATGTACGCGTTCAAGGGCGCGGCTCACGGGCTGGAGGACGGCGACATCGTGACCGTGACGGGCAAAACCGAAAGCCGCAACGGCCTGTTGCAGTTCGGCAAGGGCTGCTCGTTCGACAAGACGGGCCACGACGACAACCCGGCCCGACCCGAACCCGCCGTCTTCTCGGCAGCCGAAATCGAAGCCTACATGGATGCTCCCGAGGTGAAATACGTGACCTATACGGGCGTGGTGCTCGTGTCGGGCAACTACACCAACGTCGAAATCGAGGGGACCTCGGTCCAGGGAAGCCTCGACTACATGAGCGAAGACTTCAAAAAGAAATACAACAACCACGAGGTCGAGATCACCGGCTGGCTCTTCGGCTCCTACAAGAGCTACATGTACACCATCCCGGCAGAGGTCGAAGACCTGGGCGAATACGAGGAGGTGGTTCCCGAAGGGGCCATCTATTACAGCACGTTCGACAAGGAACTGGCCTCGCAGACCTACGGAACCGGTTCGTCGTGGCCCTACCTCGACCAGTTCGACGGATGGATCAACCACAAGGGTTCGGGCGCAAACGACGTGACCTACGACTTTAAGAGCATGTCGGTACGCGCCAACCAGTCCTCGAAGGGCGACCTTTCGCTCTACGACGGTTCGGGCAAGAACAACATCTTCTTCAGCACCGCACCCAACCATTTCACGATCGAAAAGATCGCCGTGACGGACCGCAACCTGCAGCTCTCGTTCGGCGCGCAGCGGTATGCGCAGGGCGCGTCCAACGCCTTCCTCAAATCCAACTTCGAGGTGCGCGTCTCGCAGGACGGCCAGACTTGGTCGCAGGCGCTCGAATACGACTTCGACGTGGCCGACGATCCGGGCCAGTGGCGTCTGGCCAAGGCCGACTTCACGCTGCCCGAAGGCGTATCGACGCTCTATATCAAATTCGTGGCCGTCACCAGCAGCGTGAACCGCATCGACGACGTGCTGCTCAAAGCCGGCAACGGCGGCCAGCAGATCGTTTTCGGCGGCAGCGAGGAGATCGAAAAATCCACGATCGCCGACGTGCTCGCCGCACCGACCGACAAGAAATACGCCATCGAGGGACAGGTGATCGCCACGCACACCAAAGGGTTCCTCGTAAAGGACGCCACGGGCACGATCCTCGTCTTCAAGAAGAACCACGGCACCGAAATCGGCGACAAGGTGGCCGTTACGGGCCCGACGACCGAATACGGCGGCATGAAGCAGTTCGACGAGACGAGCGAAATCGAGACGCTCGGCAAGGGCTCGTTCACGCAGCCCGCGCCCGATAAGTACTCGGCATCCGATTTCGACGCCTATGTGAAGAATCCCGCAATCCGGTACGTGGAGTACGTGGGTACGCTGACCTCCTACCGCGACGAAATCTACCAGATGCACTACAACGTGCTGGTAGATGGAACCGCCGTGCAGGGTTCGGTGCTCTACCCCAACGGCGACCTCAACGTGGAGGCGCTCGTGGACCGCGAAGTGAAGGTGACGGGATACGCCATCGGCGTCTCGGGATCGACGACCAAATACCTCAACACGATGACCGTATCGCTCGAAGCCACCGAACAGGAGACCATGCCCGACGAGAGTACGGCGCTGACGGTCAGGGAACTCAACGAGAAGCTCGCCTCGGCGACCGCAGGCGACAAGCTGAAAGACCTGGTGGCCGTAAAGGGTTACGTGGCGGCCAACAACGAGGGCGGCAACCTCTATCAGGTGATCTCGCTGGTGGACAACACGGGCGAAGCCAAGAGCGGCATCATCATCAAGGGAGAGGACCACACGGAAAAGACGCTGCCCGTGGGCACGAAGGTCGTGGTCAGCCTCCGGTATGCCGAATACGACAATTACCAGGGACTTCCGCAGTTGCTGAAGGCCACGGTATTCGCAACGGAGGAGAAGGCCGAAATGAAGGTCCCGGAGATCACCGACGCGGAAGCCGCCGATTACCTCGGCCAATACGTGACGGTGAAGAACCTGACGCCCGCCAAAGACGCTAAGACGTGGGTGGTGGACGGCAAGACCACGACGACCGACTTCACGGGCGAAACCGGCGAGACGATTCCCGCCCGCGTAACCCGCTACGCGGAGTTTGCAGACGAGAAGATCGCCCAGAAGACGGCGAACCTGACCGGCGTGATGGAGGTATATAAAGGAACCTACCAGCTCTATCCGACCAGCCGTGAGGACGTAGCCGGGTTCAGCGAGAAATAGCCCCGCACCGGGCGTACCGGGGAATGCCCCGCACGTCCGCCGAGTTCCGGCGGCCGTATGCAGCTACGAAGCTCATACGGCCGCTTTTTCATGCCCGGACGGTCGCCGGCGCCGCAATTTGTGCGGGCGAACGGGCAAATTATCCCCCGAAGCGTTTGCAGGGCTTTTATTTTATCGCTACCTTTGTCCGAATCATATCCCGAACAGCCCCATGCACAAATCCGGCTTCGTAAATATCATCGGCAACCCCAACGTCGGGAAATCGACGCTGATGAACGCCCTCGTCGGCGAACGGCTCTCGATCATCACCTCCAAGGCGCAGACCACGCGCCACCGCATCATGGGCATCGTCTCGGGCGACGACTTCCAGATCGTCTATTCCGACACGCCGGGCATCCTCAAACCCACGTACAAATTGCAGGAGTCGATGATGAAGTTCGTCACGGGCGCGCTGACCGACGCCGACGTGATACTCTACGTCACCGACACCGTCGAGCAGAGCGAACGCGCGGCCGGGATCATCGACCGCATCAACCGCAGCGGCATCCCGACGATCGTGGTCATCAACAAGATCGACCTCTCGACGCCTGCGGCGCTCGACGCGCTGGTCGGGAAATGGCAGGCGGAAATTCCCGCGGCGCGGATCGTGCCGGTATCGGCCAGGGAGGGCTTCAACGTCGAGGGCGTGTTCCGGACGATTCTCGACCTGCTGCCCGAAGGCCCGGCCTTCTACCCCAAAGACACGCTCACGGACAAGACGCTGCGGTTCTTCGCCTCGGAAATCATCCGCGAAAAGATCCTGCGCTTCTACGACAAGGAGATACCCTACTGCTGCCAGATCGAAATCGAAAGCTACCGCGAGGAGCCGGCGATCGACCGCATCGCGGCGACGATCTACGTCTCGCGCGAGTCGCAAAAAGGCATCCTGATCGGCCACAAGGGCGAAAAGCTCAAGCGTGTCGGGCAGGCCGCGCGCGAGGACATGGAGCAGTTCCTCCAGAAGAAAGTGTTCCTGCAACTCTTCGTCAAGGTCAGCGAGGACTGGCGCAACGACGACCGCCAGCTGCGGCGCTTCGGTTACGAGCTGGAATAATAAACGAACAGAAAAGCACGTTTGGGAAGCAGCATGAGCGAAAAATTGCGGAAACTCGTCGTCGGAATCCTCCTTGCGTGGGCGCTGCTGTGCGGTGTCCGGGCGCAGGCACAGTACAACCGGGAGTATTTCTTCTGGGTCGGGCGGTCGTGCATGATGAACAACGACTACCAGGAGGCCATACGCACGCTCAACACGCTGCTGCGCTTCGACGAAAAGGCCTACGAAGGCTATTTCCTGCGCGGCATCGCCAAATACAACCTCGACGACCTGCTGGGCGCCGAGGCCGACTTCTCCACGGCGATCCGCCTCAACCCGGTCTATACGCAGGCCTACACCTACCGCGCCATCACGCGCTCGCGGCTGGGGAACTACGACGACGCCCTGCAGGATTTCCGCGAGGCGATCGAGCTGCGGCCCGACCTGCCGGGCCCCTACTACAGCCGCGGCGTCACGCGGCTGCTCAATCAGCAGTTCCGCGAGGCGATCGACGACTTCGACATGTTCATCCGGCAGGAGACCAAGGTGGCCGACGCCTACATCTGCCGGGGCCTGAGCTACCTCCACCTCAAAGACACCACGCGCGCCTACGACAACTTCAACCTGGCGATCCGCACCAACCGCGAAGACCCCAACGGCTACAACCGCCGGGGCGGGCTCCATCTGGAGCAGGAGCAGTACGAAGAGGCCGAGGCGGACTTCAACAAGGCCATCCGGTGCGATTCGAACTACCTGCTCTCCTACTTCAACCGCGCGCTGGTCTATAACGCGACCAACCGTCCGATGCAGGCCCTCGCCGACTTCGACAAGGTGATCCGGCTCGATTCGACCAACTCGCTGACCTACTTCAACCGCGCCATGCTGCGCACGCAGATCGGCGACTACAACCGCGCGCTGGAGGATTACGACCGCGTGGCGCTCTACTCGCCCAACAACGTGCTGGTTTACTACAACCGGGCGGGGGTTTACGCCCAACTGGGCGAGCTGGAGAAGGCCGTCGCGGACTACACCTCGGCCATCGACCTCTACCCCGACTTCGCCAACGCCTACATCTACCGCGGACGGCTGCGCGAGGTGCTGCGCGACCCGAAAGGGGCCAAGCGGGACCTGGAAACGGCGCAGCGCAAGATCGCCGAATACCGCTCGCGGCTGAGCGACAGCACCTACTCGATCTACGCCGACACGACGCAGCGCTTCGACCGCCTGCTGTCGTTCGACAGCAAGTTCGCGGGAGGCAGCTTCGACCGCATCACGGGCCACAACGGCGGACGCGAGGAGATGCGCCTGCTGCCGCTGTTCAAGTTCACGCTCATGCGGCCCGACACGGCGGCCGCGCCGAACCCCTACCGCTTGCAGCGCGTGGAGGATTTCCTCGCCCGCGTCGGCGACGACCTGCTCACGCTCTCGTGCCGCGAAAGCAACATCGCCCCCGACTCGCTGCTGGCCATCGACCGCCGGCGCGCCGAGGAGCTCAAAGCGGGCGACGCATCGTGGATCACCCAGTTCGAACGGGGCGTGTCGCAGGCGCTCATCAAGCAGTACACCAACTCGGTGAACACCTACACGGCGGCCATCGACCGCAACCCGTCGAATCCGTTCCTCTACTTCAACCGTTCGACCACGCGGGCCGAAATGATCGACTTCATCTCCTCGATCGACAACTCCTACCAGCGGATCACGATCGACTCCGACCCGGCGAACCGGCTCAACAACAACTCCAAACGCACGTACAGCTACGACGAGGCGGTGGCCGACCTGAACAAGGCGCTCAAGCTCTTCCCCGACTTCGCCCACGCCTACTACAACCGGGCCAATCTGCAAGCGCTCTCGGGACGGCTTCCCGAAGCGTTCGAGGACTACACGAAGGCCATCGGGCTGAACCCCTCGTTCGCCGAGGCATACTACAACCGCGGCATCGTCCAGATCTTCATGAAGGACACGCGCAAGGGCTGCCTCGACCTCTCGAAGGCCGGCGAGCTGGGCATCACGGAGGCCTACGAGGTGCTGAAACGCTATGCGCAAACCCAGGACTAATCCAACAACGATAACTTTATGACAGAAACGATCCAACGAAAAATCAACGACTCGGCATTCGCGCGGTGGACGGCGCTGGTGCTGATCGCCTCGACGATGTTCTTCGGATACATGTTCGTCGATGTGCTCTCTCCGCTGAAAAACCTGCTCGAAACCTCGCGGGGCTGGAATTCGACGGTATTCGGACTCTACGGAGGCTCGGAATTCATTCTCAACGTGTGCGGATTCCTCATCGTGGCGGGCATCATCCTCGACAAGATGGGCGTGCGCTTCACGGGGCTGCTCTCGGCCTCGCTGATGGTGGCCGGAGCCGCCGTCAAGACCTACGGCATCAGCGAATACTTCTGTCAGGGAGGATTCGGATTCGAGTTCTTCAGCTCGTTTCTCACGGACATTCCGGCCAGCGCGAAACTCGCCTGCCTGGGCTTCATGATCTTCGGCTGCGGAACCGAAATGGCGGGTATCACCGTCTCGAAGGCCATCGTCAAGTGGTTCACCGGAAAGGAGATGGCGCTGGCGATGGGTCTCGAAATGGCCATCGCCCGGCTGGGCGTCTTCGCCGTGTTCAGCCTCTCGCCGTGGGTGGCCGAGCTGGGGTCGCCGAGCGTCGTGCGCCCGGTGGCCGTGGTCGGCGTCCTGCTCTGCATCGGCCTCCTCACGTTCCTCGTCTTCACGGTCATGGACCGCAAGCTCGACCGGCAGACGGGTGCAGCGGCCGCAGCGGGCGAACCGGAGGAGCAGTTCAAGGTCAGCGATCTGCGCAGGCTCTTCACCAGCGGGACGTTCCTGACCGTGGCGGCGCTCTGCGTGCTCTACTACTCGGCGATCTTCCCCTTCCAGCGCTTCGCCACGGACATGCTCCAGAGCAACCTCGGCATCACGGCCAAGCAGGCCTCGGACATCTTCCGCTGGTTCCCGATCGGCGCCATGGTGCTCACGCCGCTGCTCGGCTCGTACCTCGACCACAGGGGAAAAGGCGCGACGATGCTCCTGCTCGGCGCGATCCTAATGACGGCCTGCCATCTGATCTTCGCGCTCGTGCCGCTGACCCCGCTGATCGCATACAGCGCGATCATCCTGCTGGGCATCTCCTTCTCGCTGGTTCCGGCGGCCCTCTGGCCCTCGGTTCCGAAGCTGATCGAGAACCGCCTGCTCGGTTCGGCCTACGCCGTGATCTTCTGGATTCAGAACATCGGCCTGATGGCCTTCCCCATCATCATCGGCTGGTCGCTCAACGTCTCGAACCCCGGCGTCGCGGAGCAGATCAAGGAGGGCGTCGAAGGCGCAGCCTACAACTACACCGTCCCGATGCTCATCTTCTCGTGTCTTGGAATCGCCGCCTTCCTGCTCGGCCTCTGGCTCAAGGCGCAGGATCGCAGCAAGGGATACGGGCTGGAACTGCCCAACATCAAGAAGTAGCCCGAGCTACCCCGAATAAATGAAGAAGAAGAAGGGCCCGGCGCATGTCGCATGCGCCGGGCCCGCTGTTTTCTCGACGGCAGGCGTCCCGCTCAGCGCTCCGGAGTGCCGGAAACCGACCCGTAAAGCTCCGTCACGCGGTCGCACATCCGCTCCCACGAGAAGCGGCGGCGCTCCCCGACGCAGTTGCGGCGGAAAAGCGCCAGCGTTCCGTCATCGGAAATCCGTTCGACGGCCGCGGCGATCGCCTCCGCGGTCGGGGCGCAGACATACCCCACCTTCCCGTCGGGCACGATCTCGGCCAGGCCTCCCACGTCCGTCACGACCATCGGCGTACAGAACTGGTAGGCGATCTGCGTCACGCCGCTCTGCGTGGCCGTCTTGTAGGGCTGCACGACGAAATCGGCCGCCGAGAAGTAGTCCTTCACGCCGGCGTCGGGAATGAAGCGGTCGTGCAGCAGCACCTCCTCTCGCAGGCCGCTCGCGGCGATCTGTTTCAGATAAGGCTCCTTCGCTGTATAGAACTCCCCCGCCACAATGAGCCGCCGCCCTTCGGTCCGCCCCCTGCGCTTCAGAAGCGCCCATGCTCCGAGCAGCAGGTCCAGTCCCTTGTAGTCGCGGACGAGACCGAAGAAAAGCACGTAGCGCAGCGCCGGGTCCAGCCCCAACCGTCCGCACGCCTCGGCACGGGGAACCCGTTCGCCGAAGTTCTCGAACAGCGGATGCGGCGAGAAGAGCGCCGGCGCGGCGGTATAGGCCCGCAATTCGCGGTGCACCTGTTCCGACATGTATATGAAACCGTCCACGGACGAAAGGAAATAGCGGTTGAACGGCCGGTCGGAAAGGTGGCGTTCGTGCGGTTCGACATTGTCGATCTGGCACAGCACTTTCGTATGTCCGTTGCCGCGTGCGAGGCGGGCGATCGTCCCGAAGCAGGGCGCCATGAAGGGCGTCCAGTATTTCAGCAACACGAAATCGGGCCGTTCGCGGCGGATCGTGCGCCCCACGGACAGCCAGTTCAGCGGATTCACCGTATTGACGCACCGCCGGATGCGCAGGTCGGCGGGCGGAGGCGTCGCCACGGTCTGGCTCTCGCCGGGAAACAGCAGCGAGGGATATTGCAGCGTGAAGGTCTTGATGTCCACGTCGTCGCCCCTCCGCAGGAAAGTGCGGGCCATGATCTCCAGAATCGAGGCCAGACCGCCCCGGTAGGGGTGTGCGGGACCCAGTACGGTAATTTTCATAGGCTCCGGATACGGCCGCGGCGGCGGTTCCCGTCCGGAACCCGAAACCCGCCGCAGACGGTTTTCCGTTCACAAATATAACCGAAAAAACGGAATCCGCCGCACGGGATTCCGTTTTTCGCTTCGCGCCCGGCCGGCCGGGCAGGTCCGTCCGGGACCCGGAAGGTCACTCCTCTCCGCCGCTGCGGCCGAAACTCCGGGAAGCCTGCTCGCTGCCCGCCGCGGATTGCAGCGCCAGATACTCCCCGCCGTAGTCGATCAGGTTCTGCAGCTCGGTGCGGAACGTGTCGAGGTGCCGCTCCTCCTCGGCGATGACGTCCTGAAACATCCTGTGCGTCACCGCATCCTTGCACTCGGAGGCGATGCGCGAAGCCTCGTTGTAGGAGTCGATCGTGCTCTGTTCGAGCTGCATGGCCAGGCGCAGCATCTCCTTCGGCTCGGTGATCCGACGGGTGCGGAACGAGGGATTCATGTCCACGTCGCCCTGCAAAAAAAGGATACGGTCCGAGAACTCCTCGATGTGCCGCATCTCGGCGATCGAAATCTCGCGCAGTATCCGCGAAAGATAGCGGTAGCGGTCGTCCTCGAAATGGGTGTGGAAATACATGTATTGCAGGGAGGTGGCGATCTCCTTGCCCACGGCATCGTTCAGCAGGTCGATGCTCACCCGGTACTTGTTCTCCGTCTTGACTTGAGTTTCCATAATAAAACAGGTTTTACGGCACGAGCTGCAAAACCCGTTCCACGCGACCTCCGCACGGGAACTGCCGCGCCCTGTCCGACGGGAAAGCGCGCATTTCGGCCGGAAAGGGCCATCCGCCGCACGGGTGCGGCCGGTTATTTCCACTCGACCGAGGCGCGTACGGCGGCCGGTCCGCCGTCGCCCGCGATCTCGAACAGCGCCGAACGTTCGCGCAGTTCGCAGCCGACGGCGAGCGTCTGACCGTAGCGGCACTCCTTCAGGAAATGGATGTCCAGCCGGACGGGATCGCCCGAGGTCAGCAGCTCGAGCGGCAGCATGTCGAGCATCATCTCGATATAGCGCATCGTATTGACATGGCGGTTGAAGTCGATGTCGCTGTAAACGACCCGGTGCTCGGACCGCTGCGTGGGGTTCACCTCGCGGATCTTGCGGGGGCGCTCCGTCGGCGAAGGGGCATCGACGATGGCGTCGGCATGGGCGTCGCCCACCCACGAAAGATCGACCGCCGAACGCGTCCGCAGGTCGATCATCGCCCATTGCGACACGGCGCGGCCGAACTCGCGGCCCGAGACGTCGGTAAGCGTGAAATTACGGGTCGAGAGCACCCGGCCGTAATCGCTGATCCACGTGGCGACGGTATAGTCGGTGTACTGCACGGGCTGGAAATCGAACTCGATCGCCATGCGCGAAAGCACCCACGAGTGGTTGTCGGCATTGAGCGCATCCACGCCGAATCCCTTGCCGTGGGCGTCGATGCCCGCCGTGTTGAGAATCGCCGCACCGAGCGACGGAATCGTCGCCCGCAGGGTGAAATCCACCTCCTGCGGCTCGACGCGATAATTATAGAGCGATTTTTCTGCCATCGGTCCCGTTTTTTCGTTTTCGACAGGAACAAAGATAGGAATTTTTCCTATATTTGTTTTCGCAACCCTTAAAAACGAACGACTATGGAAACGAAAACGCTCGACTTCTCCGAAACGCTGCGGGACTCGCTCTGCATCGGCATCAAGAACGCCCCCTCGATCATGGCGGCCGTCGTGCTGTACCTCGTAACGATCTGGATTCCCTATATCAACATCGGTACGACGATCGCCATCACGCTCCTGCCCACACAACTGGCCAAGGGCGAGGTGATAAACCCGGCGAGCATCTTCGACAGCAAGTACCGCCGCTACATGGGCGAATACCTCATCACGACGGGTCTGATGATCCTGCCGATCCTGATCGCCTTCGCATTCCTCTACATCCCGGGCATCGTGCTCTCGCTGGCCTGGTCGCTCTCCTACTACTTCCTCATCGAGAAGGGCAAGAACCCGATGGAGGCCATCAAGGCTTCGAACGACGCCACCTACGGCAGCAAATGGACCATGTTTTTCGTGATGCTGGTCTTCTGCATCGTATTCGGCGTCACCTTCGGCATCCTCGGCGCGGTATGCAGCCTGATCGACGTGGGGTTCATCACCTTCCTGGTCATGTTCGCGCTCGTCGTGCTGGCCATCTCCATCGACATGGCCATCGAAGCCTCGATCTGGAAACAGTTGAAGGACAACGTGGAGTAGAGATTCCCTCCCATGCAACCGCAAGACGGCCTTGAGGGTCGTCTTTTTTACTCCACGAAATAAAAAATTATCGAAAAACGATAAATATTATTTGTTTTTCGGAATCAAATAGCTATATTTGCCCAAGAAACAGACGAACAACACCGAACATGCAGAACAAAAAAACACTCCTGCAACGCCTGCTGGTCATCTACATCACGTTTTTCATCGTGCTGGTGGCGAGCATCGCGCACAGCGTCCTGACCGACTTCACGCGGGGAGCCGCCGAGGGGGTCGAACTCGGCGAGGACATCGCCGAGAAATGGAGCTCGGGGACGCCGCGCATGATCTACATGCTGGACAACATCCGGATCACGGAGACGCCCGACGACGCCATACGGATCGCTCCGGCGACACCCGGAGCGGAGGTCCGCGCCGAAGTCAAACGCCTCGGACTGGTCGTCGAGGAGCCCGCGCCCGGCGCATCGCCGCTCTCGCTGGCGTTCCGCTCGATCGGCGGCAGCGGATGGCTTTACGCGCTGGTGCTGCTCGGACCGCTCTTCTACGCCGTAATCATCGTGCTCATGTTCATGATAATCCATTCGCTGCGCCGCTCCATACGCGAAGAGCGCACGCTCGACAGGCGCAACGTCTGGTATCTGCGCTCGATCGGCCTGCTGACGATCGCCGCAGAGCTGATCGGCTCGGCCGTGGACTGGGTGATGAGCCGCCGCGCCGCGGAACTGCTCGCCGGAAACGGCTATGCCGTGGACACGGGATTCCACGTCTCCTACTCCATGGTCATCATGGGGATTCTGATTCTCTTCGCCGCCGAAGTCTTCGCCATAGGCCAGAACCTGAGCGAGGAACAGAAGCTCACGATCTAATACCGCAACGACTTATGCAATCCGTACGAACGACAAACGAAGGGGGGGGGAAGAGATGGCTATAATAATCAACATAGACGTAATGATGGCCAAACGCAAAATGTCGCTGGGCGAACTGGCCGAACGCGTGGACATCACACCCGCCAACCTCTCGATCCTCAAGAACGGAAAGGCCAAGGCCATCCGTTTCTCGACGCTCGAGGCGATCTGCCGCGAGCTGGACTGCCAGCCGGGGGACATCATCGAATACCGTCCCGAACCGGCCCCGGAAGAGTAAGAAACCCATTTTAATACCAATGCCTATGAAAAGATTACTGATGCTGGCCGCAGCGGTGTTCGCCGCAGGCAGCGCAATGGCACAATTCGATCCGATGCAGCCGATACCGGCGGACAAGGAGGTCCGCACGGGCAGGCTCGACAACGGATTGACCTACTACATCCGGCACAACGAAAAGCCCAAGGGGCAGGCCGACTTCTACATCCTGCACAACGTGGGCGCCATCCAGGAGGAGGACGACCAGCAGGGTCTGGCCCACTTCCTCGAACACATGGCCTTCAACGGCACGAAGAACCTCCCCGGAAAACAGCTCATCGAGTACCTGGAGACCGTCGGCGTGAAATTCGGCTACAACCTCAACGCCGGCACGAGCTGGGACCAGACGGTTTACAACATTTCGGACGTCCCGACCTCGCGTCAGGGAATCATCGACTCGGCCATGCTGATCCTGCACGACTGGTCGCACTTCATCGCGCTCCGGCCCGAGGAGATCGACTCCGAGCGCGGCGTCATCATGGAGGAGCTGCGCACGCGCGACGGCGCTTCGTGGCGTTCGACGATGAAGCTGCTGCAAGCTTTGGGCAAGGGCACGCGCTACGAGCACCGCAACCTGATCGGTTACCTCGACGGACTGAAGAGCTTCGAGCACGACGCGCTGGAGCGCTTCTACAAGAAATGGTACCGCCCCGACTACCAGGCGATCGTCATCGTCGGCGATCTGGACGCCGAGGCCACGGAAGCCAGGCTCAAGTCGCTGATGGCCGACATTCCCGCCCCGGCGGCCGACGCCGCCCAGAAGGAGGTGATCGTCGTGCCCGACAACGAGGAGCCGATCGTCAGCATCTACACCGACCCCGAAATGCAGGGTTCGCGCGTGCAGCTCTTCATCAAGCGCCCGGCCATGCCGACGCAGATGAACGACAAGGTGGCCTGGGAAGTGGTCAATGTGATCGAATCCTTCCTGACGACCATGGAGAACGCCCGCCTGCAGGAGATCGCCATGCAGCCCGACGCACCGTTCCTCGGCGCCGGCATGGGCTCGGGCGACGTCATCGGCATCATCCCGACGCTCAACGCCACGGCCTTCACCGCCATGACGCAGGACGGCAAGCTGGCCGAAGGCTTCGAGGCCCTCTATACCGAGATGGAGAAGATCCGCCGCCACGGATTCACGCAGAGCGAGTTCGAGCGGGCGCAGGAGAACCTGATGCGCCAGGTGGAACGCACCTACGCCAACCGCAACGACCGCACCAACGAGCAGTTCGTGAACATCTATCTGGAGAACTACCGCAAGAACGAACCGATGCCGGACGCCGAGACCGAATGGAAGCTCGACAGCATGCTCATCAAGATGCTGAACGTCGAGACGGTGAACGCCTTCGCCAAGGAGACCATACAGCCGACGAACCAGGTGATCGTCATCACGGCTCCCGAGAAGGAGGGCATCGCGAACCCGACCGAGGAGGAGATTCTCGCCATCCGCGAGAAGGTGACCGCCTCGGAAATCGAAGCCTACGAGGACGACGTGGTGAAGGAGCCGCTGATCCCCGAAGGGACCCAGCTGAAGGGTTCGCCCGTGAAGAAGACCGTGGAGAACAAGGAGTACGGCGCGACGGTGTGGACGCTCGCCAACGGCACGCAGATCGTCGTGAAGCCCACGAAGTTCAAGGCCGACGAGGTGCGCATGAACGCGCAGTCGAAAGGCGGTCTGTCGATCCTGCCGGACGCCGAGTACTACATGGGCGAGATGATGCCCGCCGTAAGTTCGATGTCGGGCGTGGGCAAGTTCTCCGCTACGGAACTCCGCAAGCAGCTCTCGGGCAAATCGGCCACCGTACAACCTTCGGTGGGCGAATACGCCAGCGCGGTGAACGCCTCGTGCTCGCCCAAGGACATCGAGACGATGCTCCAGTTGGTTTACCTGAACTTCACGCAGCCGCGCTTCGACCGCAACGACTACGACAACCTGATGAAGATGCTCCGCACGCAGCTCGAGAACGCGAAGTCGAACCCCGACTTCCAGATGCAGGAGAAGGTCATCGACGTCCTCTACGGCCATAACCCGCGCCGCCAGGTGATCTCGACCGAACTGCTCGACGAATTCAGCTTCGAGGCGCTGCCCGCGATCTACAAGAAGCTCTATCCCGACGGCAACAGCTTCCGCTTCACGTTCGTCGGCAATATCGACCCCGAGACGCTCAAGCCGCTCGTGGAGAAATACATCGGCTCGATCCCCGCCTCGAAGAAGCCCATGACGTTCGCGGACGACAAGGCCTATCCGGTGAAGGGCGAAGTGACCGAGGATTTCAGCACCCCGATGCAGCAGCCGAAGGTTTCGGTCAATTACACCTTCACGGGCGACATGGACTACTCGCTCGAAAACAAGGCGGCCCTCTCGTTCCTCACGCAGGCGCTCAACTCGCGTTACCTGGTTTCGATCCGCGAGGAGAAGGGCGGCACGTACGGCGTGCAGGTTTACGGATCGACGGATTGGATTCCGCGCGAGACCTACACCATGACGATCGCCTTCGACACCAACGCCGAAATGGCCGACGAGCTGTGCGAAATCATCCTCAAGGAGCTGCGCACGATCGCCGAGGAGGGTCCGCTGACCGAGGACATCGAGAAACACCGCGAGTTCATGCTCAAGAACTGGAAGAACAGCCTCGACGAGAACGGCCCGTGGATGCAGTACCTGCAGGCCAAATACGGCTCGGGACTCGACTACCTCGCCGGACAGGAGCAGGCGATCCGCTCGCTCACCAATGCCGACGTGCAGACGCTGGCCAAAAAGATCCTCGACGACGGCAACATGGTGAAAGTCGTCATGCGCCCGGAAGCGAACGAAGATAAATAGAACAATTTTCCGAACCGAACGAAGAAGGCGGCCTCTGGGGAGGCCGCCTTCTTTGCGCGATCATCGCTACCTTTGTACGGCCAACAATTCGATACGATATGCAAAAAAGCATCCGGCTGGTTACCGGCCTCTATCTCAAATTCGCCCTGCTGACCGTCGTCGTCGGGCTGCTCCTGCGCATCGTCCTGCCGTTCAACGCACAGACGACCGACACGGGATTCGCATTCGGCGAATGGTGCGAAATCTTCCTCCTGGGCGCCGTGAACGACCTCTGCGCCGCGACCGTGGGATTCGCCTTCCTGTGGCTCTTCACGATGAGCATCTCGCGGACGAAATACACCCGTCCGTGGGGATATATCACGCTGGGCGTACTCACCGCAGCATTCTGCTACGTGGCGTTCTTCAATACGATCTTCGACGAATACGGCAGCGTCGCGCCCCAGATCGCAATGGGCGTACTGGGCTATTGGGCCGCCTCGTTCGCCCTGCGGCTCTTCCTGCCCGGAATCCGGAGCCACTGGACAACGGTATGGTTCGCGCTGATCGTCGTCCTCTGCGTGGGACTCACGATATTCAACGGCGTGAGCGAGTACTTCTTCTGGAACGAGTTCGGCGTACGCTACAACTTCATCGCCGTGGATTACCTGGTCTATACGAACGAAGTGGTGGGCAACATCATGGAGTCCTACCCCATCGTGCCGATGGCGCTGGGAATCGTGCTCGTGACGCTCGTGGTCACGTGGTATCTCTTCCGGCGCGACATCGTGCGCGCCGACAGCCTCACGGGCTGGAAATGGAAGGCCGCGGCAGGTCCCGCCTACCTCGCCGCGCTGGCGGCCGCCGTCGGGCTGCTCCACTTCAACACCCGTTTCCAGGACAGCCCGAACGTTTACGTGAACGAACTGCAAGCGAACGGGCTTTACAAGTTCTACGACGCCTTCGTCAAGAACAGCCTCGACTACGAACGGTTCTACCTCACGCGCCCCGAAGCCGAGGCCGAACGCTTCGTGCACGAGGTGTACGGCAGTACGGGCGAGAACCTGCGCCCCGTACGGGCCGAACGGGGGGGGGAAATCCGGCGCAATATCGTGCTCATCACGATCGAGAGCATGAGCGCCGCGTACATGGAGCGTTTCGGCAACGAACAGGGGCTGACCCCGACGCTCGATTCGCTCTATCGCACGGGCCTCGCCTTCAACCGTGTCTATGCCACGGGCAACCGCACCGTTCGCGGGCTGGAGGCCGTCACCCTCTCGCTCCCGCCCTGCCCCGGGCAGAGCATCATCAAGCGGCCGAACAACGGCGGCATGTACTCCACGGGAGCCGTGCTGCGCGACAAGGGCTACACGGTGAAGTATTTCTACGGAGGCAACAGCTATTTCGACAACATGGAGACCTTCTTCTCGGGCAACGGCTACGAGATCGTGGACCAGAAGGACTATGCCCCCGAGGAGATCACCTTCGCCAACATCTGGGGCGTATGTGACGAGGATGCCTACCGGAAGGTCATCCGCACGCTCAACGAGGACGCCGCCTCCGGGAAACCCTTCTTCGCCCACGTCATGACCGTCAGCAACCACCGTCCCTTCACCTACCCGGCCGGAAAGATACGCATACCGCACGATGCCAAATCGCGCGCCGGAGGCGTCATGTACACCGACTATGCGCTGGGGCGGTTCTTCGCCGAGGCATCGAAGCAGCCGTGGTTCGGCAACACGATCTTCCTCATCACGGCCGACCACTGCGCGTCGAGCGCAGGCCGCACGGAGATTCCGCTGGAGAAATACCACATTCCGGCCGTGATCCTCGCCCCGGGGCTCGTAGAGCCGTGCGAAGTGGACGGAATCGTCTCGCAAATCGACCTCATGCCCACGCTGTTCTCGCTGCTCAACATGAGCTACGACTCCCGGTTCTACGGTCGCAGCGTCTTCGACCCCGACTACACGAACCGCGCCTTCATCGCCACCTATCAGGACCTCGGATACCTCGAAGGCGACACCTTCACGATCCTGTCGCCCGTGCGCCGCGTCGAGCAGTACCGCGTGGTTCCCACGGAAAAAAATCCGCACAACCTCGAACCGGCCGCAACGACCGACGAGGAGCAGGTGAACCGCGCCATCGCCTATTACCAGACCTCGTGCAAGTGGCACAAGCGGTAGAACGGGCGGCGGCGCATAAGCCGCGCAGGCCAAGACGGGAACCGCGCGGAACCCGCACACTCCAAACAAGAATCGCGGAGCCTTTCGAAGGCTCCGCGATTCTTGTTTGGGCCTGCGACCGGCCCGCTATTCGTTCTCGTAGTCGTCGCCGCCGACCTTCACGGGCGGCTTCAGCGATTCGGCCGGGGTATTGGCCTGGATCCACTCCTCGGTGAGCAGCGAACTCTCGGGAAAGTCGAGGTCTTCGAGGCGGCTGACCGAAATCTGGTACTGCGCATAGTCGTTGGCCCCGCCCGTAAAATTGCTCCGCTGCGAGTAGATGCCGTAGATGCCCAGCACCGTGCCCGTCGTACCGTCCTTCGGGATCGGCTTCATGGCGAACTGCGAATAACCGCTCGTGCGCACCGTATAGATACCCGGATCGGAGGTGTACTCGGCCTCGTCGTTGTAGGAGATCATCACCGAACCGTAGAGACGGACGTTGTTCCGGTTGTAGGCCCAATAGTACCACGTACCGAACTGCGCGTCGCCCCAGTCGGTCACGATCCAGCTCGGATAGGGATTCTCGTAGGAGCCGTTCTTGATCGCGGAGGGCGATTGCTCCACCCCGTTGTCGTCCTTATACGTAACACCGGCATAGCGGACCTTTACATCCTTGAAACGCACCAGACGGCCGAGGTCGTCCTTGCCCAACTGCGTGTAGGTTTCGGGAGTGACTTCGAGGATATCCGACTCCTCGAGGGTCGTCTTTTCGCCGGCGAAGACGTTGAGCGACGCCACCTTCGGGTCGTCGAGGTTCGAATTGGCGTAGAACTTGTGCCGGCCGGCCGTGTTGTAACCGTCCGACGGCGCGCCGCCGATCGAAAGCATCATGCGGTAGTTGCCCAGATAGAGCCCGTCGAGGCGCACGTACACCCACTGGCTGATCATGTCCTCCAGATCGAGGTAGAAATCCATGAACAGGCCGCTGTAAAGCTTCAGCTCGATGGCGGCCGTGCCGTCGTAGATGTGGAGCGACTTGTAGATATTGCCCTGCCGGTCGCTGCTGATCACCTTGCCCTTGATGTAGAAGTTCGAGGCTTCGGGCCATTCGTACAACCCCTCGAAGTCCTTCTCGTCGGTCGTCTTCGTGCCGAACTTCAGCGTCCGGGTCGATGCGAAGTCGCTGTTCGTACCCGTACCCGACAAGCCCCCGCACTTGGATTCGAACATCTCCTTGACCTCTTTGATCGTCACATGCTCCAGTCCCAGCACCGTCATATCCTCGTCGGTAAAGAGTTTCTTGGGAGCCGGAGTGTCGAAGTCGTTGTAGCACCCCGCGGCAAGCACGCCGACCGCAAGAGCCAATAATATACGCAATCTTTTCATAAATCGTGATCTTTCTCGGTTAGAATCGGAAATAGACATTCAGATAGTAGTTCGTACCCAGCATGTAGAAATACTTCGAATCGAAACGGCTGTAACGCGTCTCGCCGTTGCTGGCGCGCACGCGGTTCATACGCATCTGCTCGTAACCGCCGGTATGGATATCCTGGTTGTTGAGAATGTTCTTCACCTCGAGGCTGAAGCCCAGCATGTAGTCGCGGCGGATATACCAGTTCTTGCCCACGCTGGCGCTCAGCGTATAAACACCGTCGAAACGCTCCTGCGCACGGATCGTCTTGATCGACCGCAGGGCCGACACCTGCTGTTCGGTGGTGGAGGTCGAGCTGGAAAGGATGTTCGTGTAGTATTCGATGGCCTTGGCCGTGCGGTACATGGGGTTCATCGAGAGGTAAAGGTCATCGTAGTAGTTGAAGTTCACCGAGGCGAACCAGTTCTGCGGACCGCGGTAGTCCAGTCCGACGTTCAGCGCCAGTTGCGGGGTGCTCTCCACGTGGTAGCCGTCCCACGACACCTTGTCGCGCAGCACGATCTTGTCCACGTTGTCCACCGTCTGCACGAAGTCGGGATTCGACGTATAGGTGTAGTCGCCCCAGCTCAGGGCGCCGACCACCGAAAGGCCGTTCCAGACGGGAACCGAGAGTCCCAGCTCGAGACCGTAGTGGCGCTTGTCGATGCCGCTCATGGCGAAGTTGGTGAACGAGCTGCGCGTGTCGTCGTAGAAGGAGATGACCTTGGACTGGTCCTCGAAGGTCGTATAGTATCCCGAAACGCGAGCCTTGACATACGGCAGATTGAGGTTGTAGGTCAGATCGACGCCGAAAATCTTTTCGGCCTTCAGGCCCGGCGTGGTGGTGTTGCGCGTGCGGGGCGAAACGAACGCCGTGGCGAACTTGGGAGCCTGCTGCATGACGGCGACGTTGGCCTCGAGCGAGTGGGCGCGCGAGAACTTGTAGCCGAAGTTGCCCTTGGCCGTATAGGTCAGGTAGTCGAGCGTCTTCGAATCGCCCTTCGAGTTGTTCGGGAAGAGCCCCTTGCGCCAAAGACCCTCGCGATACATCGAAGAGTAGCCCAGCTCGCCGGCCACGCTCATCGAGAAGCCGCCGGTGCGCCACGAATAGAGCGCCCAGGCATTGCCCTCGAACAGGTGCGCACGGTAGTTGTAGCTGAACTTGTCGCCTTCGCGGGCGATGCGGGCGTGGCCCGTGGCCTCGTAGTAGTCCAGATCGTTCTGGGCCGCCAGGGTGCTCGACATGTCGCGCTCGGCGAATTTGTCGATGTCGTACCAATAGTCGCCGCCCATCAGGTCCTTGATCTCGTCGTAATACCACGTCCGGTTGGCGCGCAGGTTCACGCCGCCCAGAATCCGCATGTCGTTACGCATCTCGTGCTGCACGCTGGCGGCGAAATTGTAGTCGATCTGGTCGGTATGACGCTCCTCGAGGATGTAGTTCGAGCGGTACTGCTTGCCGGCCAGCTCCTCCAGCCCGGGGATGTTCTTCAGCTCGGTGTCGATGTACTTGTTCTTCGAATAGAAGTCGTCGAAGTCGAGCATACCCGTCCACGCCATCGCGCGCTCGAGCGCCTTCTGCGTATCGAAATAGATCGTCTGGTCCGACGTCTCGCCCGGAATGACCTGTCCGAAGGCGTACGACGGCAGGTAGCGGTAGTAGTCGCCGCGCGGGTCGGGTCCTCCGTTCCATGTCAGTGCCGAATAACCGTTCTTGCCGAAGCGGAGCGACGTGGCGGCGTTCAGCCGCGTGCGCTCGGACATGTCCCACGTATAGGTCAGCATCACGATCGGCTCGTGCATGTCGCGCACGCGCGAGTTGCGGAGCTTGCCCGCCTGATAACCCACGTTGGGATTGTAGTAGTTGTTGCCGAACAGGGCGTAAGCCTCGTCGGTCGAGGCCTGCTGCGCACCGCGCTCCGTGGGCGAAGCCATGATCGTAAGGCCCAGCCGGTGATTGTCGCCGAAGAGCTTCTCGGCCGACGCGAAATAGGAATAGGCGTTATAGTAGATTCCGTCCACATAGCCGTTGCCGCCCTGACGCGTTCCGAACGAGAAGGCGTACGACCAGCCGTTGTCGAGCTGTCCGGATGCATAGGAGACCATCGCCCGGAAGCGGTAGAGCTGGTTGGCGTTCGACACGCTCACGCGGAATCCCTTGCGCATCTGCGAAGCGCGGGCGTTGATGTTGGTCATGCCGCCGATGCCGCCGATGCCGTAATCCATCATCTCCAGCCCCGTGACATTCTCCTGGTTGCGCGTCGCGTCATTCAGGCCGCTCCACAACGACCAGGGGCCGTAACCCGTCATGGCGTCGTTGAAACGGATGCCGTTGAGCATGATGTCCGAATACTGCGCATCGAGACCGCGGACGTTGAAACGCATCTCGCTGAAACGGTACGAGGCGATATTGCTGAACAGGTCCTTCGACGAGGAGAGCTTTCCGGGCAGCGCCTGCATGTCGGACACGGCGTCATCGTCCGACTCGGCGAAGACCGCTCCGTCCACGGTGGAGAACATGCCCGTCGGCACGATCACCACCGACTTGAGGTCGCGGACGAACTCGTCGCTCACGCGGACCATCACTTCGAGGTCCTCGAACTCGGGCGTCGAGAACTGCACCGTATAGTCGCCGGCAGGCAGGTTCTCGAAGAGAAATTCACCATCCCGGTTCGTCCGGGCGGTGAGGCCCAGCGATTCGATGGTCACCTCCACGTCGCTCAGCGCCGCGCGTCCGTTGCGCGAAACCACCTTGCCGCGGATGCCTCCCTCCTGCGCATAGGAGGAGGCGGTCACGGCCGCGAGCATCAGAAAAAGGAAAACTTTCAGTTTCATACACATATTTTAGGGTGTTATTTTGCAATGTAGATATAGGCCGGAAGGTGGTCGCTGAAACCGCCCTGGAAATTGTTGCCCACGAACGTCCGGAGCGGATAGCCCTTGTACTGCCCCTCCTTCTGGATCATGTAGGGACGGCGGAAGATGCCTCCGTAGAACTTCGTATCGCCGACGGGCCGGATCTTCAGCTCGCCGGTCGAACCCGTGGCCAGGTTGTCCGAAACGATGATGTTGTCGAACAGGTTCCAGTCGTCGCGGTAGGCCAGCGAACCGTATCCCGCCTTGAGCAGCGCAATGAAGGGGTTGAACATGTCGCCCGGACCGACCTCGCCGATCCGGCCCTTGGCACGGAGTCCCTCGACGATGCTCCGATCGGTGGCATCGTCGTTCAGGTCGCCCATCACGACCACCTTCGTGGCGGGATCGGCACGCTGCACCGAATCGACGATCGCGCGAACCTGCTCGGCGGCGGCCATGCGCTTGGATGCCGAAGCGGCCTGGCCGCCCAGACGCGAGGGCCAGTGGCTCACGAGGAAGAAGAACGGCTCATCCTCGATCGTGCCCCACATCGTCACGAAATCGCGCGTACGGAAATCGGGCATGTCGGGCATCCGGAACGGAATGGCTGCGCTGCCTTCGAGTTTGAAGACGTCGGGACGGTAGTAGAAACCCACGTCGATACCGCGGAGATCGGGCGAATCGTAGTGCACGATCCGGTAGTTGCCCTTCGAAAGCTTCGGGGTGGCGATCACGTCCTCCATCACCGAGCGGTTCTCGACCTCCGAAACGCCGATCACGATCGGGAAATCTCCGTCCGCGGAGGCGATGTCGAACAGCACGCGCTCCAGGTTGCCGATCTTCTTCGCGTACTTGTACGCGTTCCACTTCTTCGGCCCCTCGGGCGTGAACTCCGTGTCGTTCACACCCGGATCGTCGATCGTGTCGAACAGGTTCTCGAAGTTGTAGAAGACCACTTTGTAGGGCTTCTGCGCAAAGCCTGCCGCGATGAGCACGGCAAACAGACCTGTCAAAAGGATTTTCTTCATAAAGCTTGTCATTAAGATTTGTCGGAATTATAATCAGATCTAAAGGCCGGGCCAGTCGCCGGGATCGTAGCTGCCTTTCACCTCCCGGGCCACGTCGGGGTCGAGGTTGCGGAAGAACGTGAATCCCGTCAGCTTCTCGATCTCTTCGACCGTGCAGGCCGCTTCGCGGAGCGAGGTGGCGGCGCCGTCGCTGTCGTTCGTGAAGAGGAATCCGACGGCCTTCAGCTCGTCGGCCGAGAAGTCCGAAATCGGCCGGTTCTCGTTGCCACGCTGGCGCAGCATCACCTTCCAGCAATGCGACGGCACGGCGATCGGGCCGTTCCGGTTGTCGATCGTCTTGTCCGTGAGGAACTCCGTACCCGTCACCACGTAGAGCGTATCGTAATTGAGGTATTTACCGCCGGTCTTCTCCCGTTCCGGCCCCCAGTCGCGCTCCTTGCCTTCGAGCGTCGCCCAGATACCCTGGTTGAAACGGCTGCTCTGCGGCATCATATTGGTCGCGTAGAAGGTCATCGCATTGGTCGCCCGCGTATTGTAGCGCGTCGCCGAGGCCAGCATGTGCCCCCGGTCGTACCCGTAGGAACCGTAGCCCTTGAGAATATACTGCTGATCCTCACGGGGAATCTCGGGTAACTGGTCGTTGGGGTCGAAAGCCCAGTCGTTCGTCCGTTCGAAGGAGGGCGTCGTGTAACAGTAATGCACCGGATAGGCGACCCAGCGCGACACGTGTTTCGCACGGTCGTAGCAGATCGAATAGTTGCGTCTGTACCCGCCCGTGGCGTATTCGGTCGTGGCAAGCGTCGTGTAATAGGTTTTGTAGATGAAATCGGCATCCTCCCGGAGAACGGGCTGTTCGGCCCAGGAGCGCTCGTAGTCGTAAACGATCGTCGAACCGGCCGACCGCTGGGTCATTTCGAGCCGGACGGCGTATCCGTCGGAGAAGGTCATGTCGATCCGGGCCGTACGGTCCTCGTCCGTCCCGTTTTTCTGCAAGTAGATGAAGACGGGAGATCCCGCCTCGCCGCCCGTTTCCGTCAGCGGCTCGGTCAAAGCGAACGAACACCAGGCGGCATCCTCCTCCGCGGAAATCACGGCACGGAAAGTCACCCCGCGGGCGCCTTCGGTCGTAATGCTGTTCGTCGTAGTCGAATAGTTCACGGTCTCTGCCACGAGCATCGCACGGGACTCCCTGTCGGTCCCTTCGTCCTTGCCGTCGCATCCCGCGAACAGGATAAGCATACAGGCGGCAAACAGCCACATGCCTATCATTTTAATATTCAATGTCATCCGGAAAATTTCGCTATTTCAGCCTTCGCATCCAAAGAAACCAAACTCTTGGCGGGACCCTGCCCGCCAAGAGTGGTTTTCAAAAGTCGGTCTATCGAATTACTTGTTCTTCTTGAAGAAGCATACGCCCCATTTCAAGGTCGATTCGCTCTTGTAGGAACGAAGCAGATCATACGTTGCTCCGGCAGTACCGAGGTACACACCGTTGTTGGAGATCTTGATACCTTTCTCACCGTTATCCTCGAACAGCCATTCCGCACCATCGGGAGTATCTACCAGACCCATGCTACGGTTGGTTGCCTCCTTGAGGTTCTTCAGATACTTGCCGCCGGACTTGATATAGTAGGTATTGGTCTTACCCGAAACGGCTTCCACGGTAATGAAAGCAGCCGTACCTTTCTCCTTATCGCGATCGCTGAGATTGGGATTCAGCGTCAGTTGATTCGATTCATACTGATAGTTAACCGTCTCCAGATCCTTATTGCTCGATATAGTGCCTACCCAAATGTGATACGAATAGGGGGCATAGGTAATGGTATTATTGTTATTCTTGTACGACTCGAGCATACCTGCCATAAGTAACTCACCGGCGGTCAGATCGGCCAGCGACGAGATGAGCGTATAGCCGTCACCCGATACGGGAGCAGCCTGCTTCAGATCCACCGAAGCCAGCGTCTCGCTACCGACCTTGGCAACGAGCGTTGCCGTGTAGGCGGCATCTGTTTCGTTATTTCCGGCTGCATTTACGACAACATCCTTATCGGTATGGCTTACGACCGTAAACTTGTCGGCATTCGTGCCCACAATCTCAAAGGTAACCTCCGAAGCTGCAACATTAGCCACAACATAGGGAAGCGTCTGCTGCTGCGGATCCGTTGCGGCAAAAGGTTCCGGCTCCTTCGTGAACGTCACGGCCGGAGTCGTCGTATTCGCATCAATCTTACGAAGCAGGATGTTCAGTTTGGAGTTCGAAGTATCGTAACCGAGAGCAAAACCGGTGGCATCCACCACATCCCCGCTCTCGAGTCCCTCGAAATAGGAATCCAGACCGTAAGCGAACGCCACGGTCTTCACCGTCGTCAGTCCCAGAATTTCCAGCGTATAGGTATTGTAAGAAGCACCCTTCTCGATACCGAGGATACCCGAAACCTTCACGTACTTGTAAGCGGCCTTCGATTCGTCGGCCTTGATCTCCGAAGCGTATTTCTCGATGGCCTCGGCATCGAACGTCTCGGGCTCGGGCAGAGCGAGCGAAGAATCGCCGCCCGTCGTCACCTCGAAATTCGAGAACTGGTAGAGACCGTAGCGCAGGGCGCTCTCACCCTTCACGGTAGCGGTCTTACCGACAGCGCCGATATAGGGATTGGCGGTCTGATCCTGCCAGTTGTTCTCGAAAGCGAGCACATAATTGACCGTCCCGGAGTTCTCCTGCGCGAACATGACGGCCTTCTGGTGAACACCGACGATGGTCGCATCTTCGATCTCGTAGTTGCCCTCTCCGAGCTGGTCGATCGTCGTCTTGGTATATTCCGTGGAGACGGTGAACAAGTCCTCGGTCATACCCTCCAAATCCGAAGCATTGCGGGGCGAAATATTGCCTGCCCCCTGATTGATCGACACACAGCCCTTGATGTAACCGGCCTTCGCGGGAATCTCGATGGAATTGGCCCACGATGAGGAATAACTGTTGAACGACAACTGGAAAGTCGAACCGTTCTTCGTCTCGAAGGTCTGGTTCGCATAACCCGACGATACGTTGTAATACATCTCGCCGCGGATCGACTCGATCGGCTGCGAATAGACCTTCACATACTGCGACTGGTAGTCGATCAGTTTCGCAGGATCGGAAACCTCGATCGCCTCGGGCGTATTGTCGGAAGCGTCGAGAATCTCGATATCAGGATCGGCTTCGAACTGCACCTGATAGGTGTCATAATATGACTTCGAGAAACCGCCCTTCAGATCGAACGAAACGATCGAACCGCGGGTCAGGTGATAGTCCGTATCCTTATCGCCCACATATCCCTTGAAACGAATCATCAGACCGGCCCCCGGCTCGGCGGTGTCGTCCGTCAGCATGATCTGGTGATTGTTGATATTGTTGCCCACATAATCGGATACGACAATACCGGTAATCACCATCGACTCGGTGATCTCCTTTGCATTGGCCGTTCCACTCGCGTTGTCCACCGGGAAATCCAGTCGATCGCGGATCTCCTTGACGTTGGTTTCAACCGTCGTCGTACCGCCCTCGTTCTGCTTGACGGTGATCGAAGCCTTCTTCGTTACGGGAATGCCCTCGACATAACCCGTGGCGGTCAGCGTGATCGAAGCCTGGCGCTCGGTCTCGGCCGCGGCGAGCGTGAACGAAAGCTGCGTCGTACCCGTCTTGCCCGACAAGGCGCTCGGCGTGCACCATGTCTGGTCGTCCGCCTTGTCGAAGGACAGGGTCCAGTCACCCTTCGAAACGACCTCGACGGACTGCTCGATCTTACCTCCGGCGAGCGACCCTGCAATAGTGGCCGACCCCCCCCCATCGACGGTGATCTCGGGAATACCCTCGTAACCGCCGTCATTCGTGTCGTCGTCCGAGCATGCGGAGAAGGCGGCAACCGCCATCGCCGAGCAGAACAACGTTTTCCAGAAACTCATCTTTCTCATAGGGCTTAAAATTAAGTTAAAAAAGCATGTCGTATTACGCATATAGCTATCAAATCGTTACATAACAGCGATATTCAGTCGTAAAGTTAAAGTTAATTTCCGAATCCGCAATATCCGTAACACAAAATTCACACCGAACCGGCAAAATAGCGGAGACAAAAGCCCGGAGCACGCCCCAAAGGCATGATCCGGGCTCGGAAACGGTGCGGGTCAGCGAATCCGGTCGGCGGAACGCACGAGCAGTTCGTCGTGGAAAATCGCACGTGCGGCCAGAAAGGCGAAGAGCAGAGCCACCAGCGGCAGGGCGATCGCGGGCTTGAAGCCCTGCGTGTGGAACGCCATGCCGGCGAAAAGACGGCCGCTCAGAAAATAATAGACGCCCTCCATCACGACCGCCCCCGCGAGCAGCACCATCTCCGCCACGCAGAGGCGGATTTGCAGCAGGCGGCGGCGGTAGAGAAAGATCGTCACGAGCGGCAGCGCGGCGGCGAGCGCCAGCAGGATGCCCAGATAGAGGGTCGGCTGCGCGAGCGTACCGTCGGCGCTCCGCAACGAAAAGGCGTACAGCCCGTATTCGCCGGCCTGGCCGGCGAACCACGCCAGCGGCGCGAAAAGCATGACGGCGACCAGGGCCGTCACGATCAGCAGATAGAGTGTTTGAATGCGTTGTATCATTTAATCCAGCGTTTTGTCGATCAGGTATTTGTTGCGGTCCGAAGAACCGCGGTTGATCAGCTCCCCGAGGAATCCGGCCAGGAAAAGCTGCACGCCGAGAATCACGGCGAGGATGGCCAGATAGAAGAGCGGCTGCTCGGTCACGGGGCGCAGCGGCAGCGCGTGGGCCTGCTTCCAGAGCTTCCCGACGATGATCCACACCGTCGTTCCCCCGCCCAGCAGGAACATCAGCGTCCCCAGCCCGCCGAAGAAATACATGGGCGAGCGGCCGAAATGGGACATGAAAAGGACCGTGATCAGGTCGAGGTAGCCCTTCACCATGCGCTCCATGCCGAATTTCGAACGGCCGTACTTGCGCGCATGGTGATCGACGACCTTCTCGCCGATATGCCGGAACCCCGCCTGCCGGGCGAGCACCGGAATGAAGCGGTGCATCTCGCCGTAAACCTCGATCGACTTGACGACCTTCGACCGGTAGGCCTTCAGGCCGCAGTTGAAGTCGTGGAGGCGGATACCCGTGGCGGCGCGGGCCGTCCAGTTGAAGAACTTGCTGGGCCATCGCTTGCCCACGGGGTCGTGGCGTTTCCTTTTCCAGCCCGACACCAGGTCGTAACCCTCCTCGAGGATCATGCGGCGCAGTTCGGGAATCTCGTCGGGCGAATCCTGGAGGTCGGCGTCCATCGTCACGACCACCTCCCCCGCCGCCGCCGCGAATCCGCAGTAGAGCGCCGCGGACTTGCCGTAGTTGCGGGCGAAGCGAATGCCCCGAAGCGCCGGATAGCGCGTCTTGAGCCGCTCGACCTCCTCCCACGAAGCGTCCGACGAACCGTCGTCCACGAGAATCGCCTCGTAGGACAGTCCGTGCCCTTCCGCCACGCGATCGATCCACGCGACCAGTTCGGGCAGCGACTCCGCCTCGTTGTAAAGCGGCACGACGACCGATATGTCGGGCCTACTCATCCGACGAATCCTTACGTTCCGCGGAATCCTCCGCATGCTTCACCCAGACGACGTCCCGCTTGGTGAAGGCCGAGACGAACAGTCCGAAGAAGCAGCCCTGCACGACGGCGCCCAGCACCGAGAGCACGACCACCCAGATCGGCGAGAAGAACATCGTCCGCGCCATCGAGACGGCCATTTCGAGCTGCGCCTCGCTGTAAAGCGACGCCATCGCCTTCAGACTCTCGCCGAGCAGCGTCTCGTAGCGCGATGCGAAAAGAACGTTGCGCGCGACGATCTCCCACGCGCCGATCAGCACGCCCGAGAAGCACATCATCCAGAAGATGTATTTCATGCACTGCCCGTAACCGTAACCGTTCTCCCCGCGGCCGTAGAGCAGCACGCGGCGTTTGGTGAAGAAAAAGAGCAGCACGACGAACACCGCCACCGACACGAGCGACAGCAGCGACGAACGCCAGAAAAGCCCCGCCGTCGTGAAGACGATCTGCACCAGCGCCATGACCGCGCCCCACTTGGCGGCATCGTTCCAGAAATTTGTCTTTTCCATGTTATACCGTTTGATTTCGATTGCCCTACCGTAATTCGCCCCGCCCCTCGCGCAGCACCTCGGGTTCCCCGCCCGTGAGGTCCACCACCGTCGTAGGCACGCAGTCGCCCGTCCCGCCGTCGATCACCAGCGACACCTCGCGGCCGTAACGCTCGTGGATGAGTTCGGGATCGGTCGTGTACTCCGCCTCGCCGTCCTCGCGGACCGAGGCGGTGACGAGCGGACAGCCCAGCGCCGAGACGACCGCCCGCGCCACGGCATTGGCCGGAATGCGGACGCCGATGGTCTGCCGCCGCTCGAGGGCCTTGTCCGGCACGCGCGACGAAGCCGCGAGGACGAAGGTGAAAGGGCCCGGCAGGTTGCGTTTGAGCGTGCGGAAGGCAGCGTTGTCCACGCGGCAGTACTCCGCGATCTGCGCGATGCTCCCGAAGACCACGGCCAGCTCGCCGCTGCTCTTTCCGCGGATGCGGCGCAGACGGTCGATGGCCCGGGGCGAACGGAGCGAACAGCCGAAGGCATAGACGCTGTCGGTGGGATAGATGACGATTCCGTCCCGCTCGAGCACGTCCACGACCCGCTGCAACTCCTTCTCCGAAGGGTTCCGTTCGTATATCTTCGTAAGCATAGGGGAACAAAGATAGGCAAAATATCGGAAATACGCACGATTCGGCGGCGTTTTCTCTCCGCAGTGCCGGCCCGGATGCGGGATTCAGGCCCGCTCCGGATGCGGAGGCCGGGTAACGGGAGGAACGGGCCGGGCCGCAGGACGGACGGAACAGAACGGCCCCCAACGATATGGGACGGGCCCCCGGGAGAGACGGCGAATGCCGCCGCGGCCGGAGGGAGCGCCGGGAAAAATCCGGCAAAGGACCGGAGGGGTTTCCGCGGAGCTACCGGATCTTCCGGCGGTTCAGCTCGGCGCTGTAGGCCCGGGCATTGGCATTGTGCTCGCGGAGCGTCCGGGCGAAGTTGTGGTAGCCGTCGAACGCGGGCCGTGCGCAGAAAAACAGGTAGTCGTGCTCCTCGAAATTCAGCACGGCGTCGATCGCGTTCTTGCCGGGCATGCAGATCGGGGAAGGCGGCAGCCCCTTATTGACATACGTATTGTAGGGCGACGGATACTTCAGATGGCGGTAGAGAATCCGGCGCAGGCCGAAATCCCGCATGGCATACTTCACCGTCGGGTCGGCCTGCAAGGGAATGCCCCGGCGCAGGCGGTTGATATAGACCCCGGCGATGCGGGGCATCTCGTCCGTCTTGCGCGTCTCCTCATAGACGATCGAGGCGAGGGTCATCACCTCGAGCCGCGACAGGCCGCTGCGCGCCCGCAGGGCATCGCGCTCCGGAGTCCAGAAACGGTCGTATTCGCGTTTCATGCGGCGCACGAACTCCTCGGGCGAGACGGTCCACCAGACCTCGTACGTGTCGGGAATGAACATGGAAAAGAGCGTCAGGGTGTCGAAGCCGACCTCGGCGGCCAGCTCCTTCGACGCGAGCGCCCGCATGATCGCCGCGGAATCGGCGTCGATCTGCCGCGCGAGTTTCCGGGCCAACTGTTCCGGAGTGCGCACGTTATTGACCGCGATGCGCACGGGCGTCTGCAACCCCAATTTGAGCATCCGCGCCACCTCGACGACACTCATGCCGGGACGCAGCACATAGTGCCCGGGACGGAAGGCATTCTCGAGATCGAGCCGCCGGGCGTAACGGCGGAAGGCCGCCCGGTGTCTGAGACGGGGCATCAGCGAATCGGTCAGCTCCCCGTACGTGGCGCACGACCCGACGAAGAGTTCGCACTCCTCCGTCACGGCATTGCCCCGGAACTGCGACCATCCCACGCCGAAGGCCGCCGCTCCCAGAACGAACAGCGCCGCAGCGAGCCAAAACAAAGTTTTTTTGCGCATCTCGGAAAAAATTTTTGCAAAGATACAAAAAATTCCTACTTTTGCAGCCGGGTGAGTCTTATACGACCAGCTCCTACAGAATCCCCCAGGCGAGGAATCGAGCAAGGGTATGTGGTCGTAGCGGTGCGATATAAGGAGCTCACCCTTTTTGTTTTACCAAAAATCGAAAAGCCATGATAAGACTGAACGTATTTATCCGCACGACGGACAGCAACCGCGAAGAGCTGATCTCGACGGTCAAGGAGCTCGCAGCCGCTTCGCTCAAGGACGAGGGCTGCGTGGCCTACGACCTGTTCGAAAGCGCGACGCGCCGCGACGTGCTGATGATCTGCGAGACGTGGAGCGACGCCAAGGCGCTCGCCGCCCACGAGCAGGCTTCGCACTTCACGACCCTCGTGCCGCGCATTCACCAGCTCGGCGAAATGAAGGCCGAGAAGTTCGTCTTCTGACGACGCCGGACGACGAACACGAACAGAAAATCCCCGATGCGCATTGCACCGGGGATTTTTCGTATCCGGAGTCCCGCCCAACCCGGCGTCCGGCGTCGGGATCACTCTTCGATCGCGCGGAAGGCATCCTTGTAGAGGCCGCACAGCGGGCAGGTCCAGTCAGCGGGAATCTCCTCGAAGGGCGTGCCCGGTGCGATGCCCGTTTCGGGATCGCCCTTTTCGGGATCATAGACATAGTCGCACGCCGTGCACTTGTAACGCTTCGGGATGCAGCGGTCGGCCACCTTGCGCCAGTCGATCAGCTCCCAGAAGGCCGCCACGAAGTCGGCGCGGCGGTTGCGGTAGTCGATATAGTAGGCATGTTCCCAGACGTCGATCGTCATGACGGGCCGCAGACCGTCCGTCAGCGGATTGCCCGCATTGGACTTGGGCACGATCGAGAGTTTGCCCGACTTGTCGGCCGCGAGCCATACCCATCCCGAACCGAAAAGTCCCACGGCGGCCTGGGTGAACTGTTTCTTGAACTCCTCGACCGATCCGAAATCCCGCGCGAGGCGCTCGGCGAGCTTCCCGGGCACGGGATGCCGGTCGGGCGTCAGCATCCGGAAAAAGAAGGTGTGGTTCCACGTCTGCGCGGCGTTGTTGAAGATGCCGCCGTCCGCCTTGCGGATGATCTCCTCGAGGGACATCTCCTCGTAGGGCGTGCCGGCGATCAGCCGGTTCAGGTTGTCCACGTATGTTTGCAGGTGTTTCCCGTAGTGGTATTCGAACGTCTCCGCGCTCATCTTCGGAGCAAGTGCTTCCAACGCATAGGGAAGCTCGGGCATTGCATGTTTCATAATATCTGTGTGTATAATGGTTTTCCGCAAGACAAGATAGCAAAAAATCCGGCTCGTTGTACCGACGAGCCGGAAATACCGATCTTTCGGACGTATCGGGCCATGCCGCGCGACGAAGCGGCGGCGTCAGAAATTGGCCTTCACGCCCACCGTGAAACGGGCCCCCAACTCAGGGAACCACGGATATTCGTAAAGTTCGCGGTCGAGCAGGTTCCGGCCCTCGGCGAAAATCGCCACGCGGCCCGACACCTTCCAGTCGAAATCCACGCGCAGATCGACCCCGAACGGCGCCTCGAACGAGGAGACGGAGACCGGACCCGCATCCGTTCCGGAGGCCGGACCCGAGGTCAGAAGCATCCATCTGCGTTCGCTCTGCATCCGGGCCTCGACGCCGAAGCCCACCTTGCGGCCCTCGTACCGCACGCCGACGTTCCCCGCGAAGGAGGGCGCGCCGTTATTCCAGTCCTCCTCGTCGTTGTAAAGATAGCCGTGCACGCCCAGATCGAACGTCAGCACGCTCAGCGGGCGGTATTCCACCTCGCCGTTGAACGAAGTGACGGTCTGACGGCCCGTGAGCGGCAAGAACACCGCCGGAAACGCCTCCCCCGTGCCGCCCGCGCCGTCGTCCGACAGCTCGCGGTATGCCGCCCAGTAGAGACGGTTGTCGTGGATCGTGACCCCGGCATAAAGCCGATACCCGAAGCGGTTGCGCCACAGGCTGCCCCCGAGGCCGAACCGGCCGCAATAGTCCACCGAACTCTTGTCGAGCCACTGCGGAGCGGCATACGGATTCTTCCGCATGAGCGACCGGAGGCTGTTGTCCGAAACCCCGCCGTCCACCTCGAGAAAGGGTTTCAGCCCCGGCGTACCGAGATTGAAATTGAAGTGCGCGAAGGGAATGAGGTAATTCCCCGTCGTGACGACCGGCTCGGGATCGGCCGCCTCCTCCATCCTGTCGCGGTAGAAGTCCGCCCCGACCTCCAGCCGCACGACGCCGCCCGCGAAACCGTAGCGCAGCGCGGCATGCAGCAATCCCTGGTCGTAACCGGAGGCGGAGCGCTGTCCCCGGAGGTATTCGTAGCCGAGAGTCGCCGAGAGGCTGCTCCGCCCGAATGCACGGGCGATGCGGCCGTGTCCCTCCAGCGTCAACTGCCGGGCATTCTCCCCGTACGCCTCGGGCCATTCGGAATGGTCGAAGAACATACCTCCGCGGAAGGCCACCTCGAAATTCGTGCGGCTCAGATCCTGAAAGTCGTCGCCGATGCGCAGGTCGAGGTTCGCGTCGCCGAAATCGACCGCCGCGCCGGGCACGAAGAGCGATTCGGCATCCGGCGAGACGAACGCCCCGTAGCGGTGGTACATGCGGTTGTCGTAGGAAAGCTCCCCTTCGATAACATGCCTGCCGAGGTATTTGCCCGCGGCGACACCGGCGCGGTTCGTCATGCGCACGGAGTTGTTTTCGACACCGAACACGTTGCGGATGTCGGCATAGCGCCCCTCGTGATTGACATACCCCATAAGATAGCCCGTCGAAGGGTTCTGCGTCGTGGCGTAGAAGTCCAGCACCGAGTTGAGCGGATAGCCCGCGCCGGCTTTCAGGTAGAACGGCAGCGGACGGTTGAACTCCCAGTAGGTCACCGTGGCGGGCCGGATCGGCCGCGTGGTGAGCGACGTGCGCAGCGACAGCGGGGTGATCGAGTAGTCGATCTCGGGACGCAGACGCGTCGTATCGGTCATGTCGGGTTCGACGGGCAGCTTCGACGCGCCCTCGACGCGCGGCACGTAGGCCTTGGTCACTTCGACCTGTTTCTCCACCTGAGCCGCGGCCAGACGCGGCAGCGCCGCCAGCACGAAGGCGGCAAATATCACTCTTTTCATCGTCAGTTCAGTTTTGCGATTCGCGCCTTCGCCTCGTCCACGATGCCGTCGTCCGCAGGCGTATAGCCGTCGGCGACACTCTGGTAGGTGGCACGCGCCTGGAAATTGTCTCCCTTGCGAACATAGACGTCGCCCAGCAGGATGAAGGCCTTAGCCAGCCAGTAGGAGTCCGGCTCCCGCTCGGAGAAGGCGAAGACGGCCTTTTCGGTCGCATCCAGATCGCCGCCCTCGAAGAGCGATTCGATGACATAATAGGCCGCTTCGGCCCCCTGCCGGGTCTTCACCTCGGAGGCGAGCTCCTTGTAGAGCTTCACGGCCTCCGCCTTGCGGCCCCCGGCCCGCAACTGCCCGGCCCAGGCGTATTTGGATTCGCGCAGCGCCGTGGCTCCCGCATCCGGATGCTCCGCCACGTCGGCCGCCATCGCGGCGATCCGCTCGCCGTCGCCCCCGGCCACCGTGGCGCGCACATACCCCGTCATGGCGGCCTCCCGGCCCGAACGGGTCGTCGCGGCGTCGTAGAGCCGGCGGTAGGCCGAAGCTGCCTCGTCGTAGCGTTTGTCGGCGAAGGTCAGCTCGGAGAGCTTTTCGAGCACCTGCTCCGTATAGCGGTTCTGCCCCCGGTCGGCGAGCGTCGTCAGCGTCCCGATGGCCTCGTCACGGGCTCCCGTGCGGAGGTAGCAGTCGCTCAGGTAGTAGAGCGCATCGGTCAGGTAGTATCCTTTCGGGTAGTTCTCGACATAATCGCGGAGCGACCGGGCCGCCGCCTCGGGCTTGTCGGCCAGATAGAGGTTCTGCGCCGCGACGAACGACAGCGAGTCGCGCGACTGCGCCGAAAGGTCGCTCTCCACGCCTGCCCGGGAGGCGTAGTCGAAGTAATCGTCCACACGCCCCTCGGAGACGTAGATCTCGCGGATGCCCTGCATCGCCTCCTTCGCTTCGGAGGATTGCGGCGAGGATCCGACGACCATGTCGTAATAGCGGAGCGACTTCTCGCGGTCGCCCAGATTGAGGTAGGCCAGCCCCAGATCGGACAATGCCTGCGCACGGCGGGGCGACGAGGGATAGTCGGCCACGAAGCGTTCGAGCTGCGCGGCGCCGTCGGCATAGCGTTCCTGCGCGATGAAGCTGCGCCCCAGTTCGTAGGAGGCTTCGCTCACGTAGTCGCCCTCGCCGTCGGCGATGATCTGCCGCAGGGCCTGCTGCTTCTCGGAGGCACGGCCCAGAATGCCGAGCGTGACGGCCCGTTTGTACCGGGCGTAGTGCATCTCGGGCGTGCCGAGCGCGATGGCCCGGTCGTACGACGCGACTGCCTCGTCGAACTTCCGCTCGGCATAGGCCGCATCGCCCACGCGGTTGAAGGCATCGGCCCGGTAACGGTCGCGCGGGGCGTAGGCGTCGAGGAAACGGCCGAACGCGCTCCGCGCCTGCGCCATGTCGTCGCGGTCGAAAGCGCAGTAGCCGAGATTGTACCACGCCAGGGCGTATTCACGCGCCGACCGCGGCGCCCGCCGCAGATAGGCGTTGTATTTGGCTGCGGCGACCGGATAATCCCCCTGCGCAAAGGCGATCTCGCCCTGCCAGAAATCGTTGAGCGCGGCGTATTTGGGACTGACGTTCGCCGCTGCGGACTCCGCCAGGTAGCGCTGTGCGGCCTGCAAGTCGCCTTCGCCGTAAGCCTCCAGCGCCCGGAAATAGGTGATCTTCTGCAACGCGGCACGAATGTCGGCGTCGGTCGAAGGCATCGACCGGATGGCTCGGTAGGCCGCATCGTAATCGCGCGAATTGTAATAGGCGGCGATGAGCAGCGTCCGGGCCTCCCCGGCGCGGGGCGACGAAGGATAGCGGTCGATGTAGCGTGTCAGCATATTGATCGCGCCGTTGAAAGCGCCGCCGCCCAGTTCGTACTGCAACTTGGCGTAGTTGAACAGGGCGTCTTCGGCGATCGCGGCGTCGAGCGCCTCGTCCGACGCCATCGCGAAGGCCTGCATAGCAGCCTCCTTGTCCCCGGCACGCAGGTAACAGTCGGCCAGGTGGTACGAAGCGTTCTGCGTCAGCGCGTCCTCCGCGCCGCAAGCCCGGCGGAGCCACTCGGCGGCCTCGTCGTAACGGGCCGTGCGGTAGAGCGCGAAACCGCGCAGGTAGCTGGCGTCGCGGTCCATCTCGCCGCCCGCCTCGGCATAGGCCTCGAGGTGTTCGAGGGTCTTGTTGTAGTCCTCCAGCCGGAACCACGATTCGGCCGTCACGCGCTCGAGTTCGGCGCGGCGCTCGGGAACGGCTTTCCGGGCCAGTTCCGGCCCCTGCTCCACGACATAGCGGTAGTTGCCCTCGCGGAATTCGATCTGCATCAGATAGAACGGAACGACGTCCCGGTAGGCGTCGCTGCGCGCGAGCTGCGTGAAGCCCTGCTTCGCCCGGCCGGACCGTCCTTCGGCATAGTCGATATAGGATTTGTAGTAGAGCGCGTGGTCGGCGTACTCGCTGCGGCTGCCGATCCGGTCGAAATGCCCGTAGGCCGCCTCGTAATCGCCGTCGGTGAACTCCACATACCCCATCCGGATGTCGTACTGTTCGCGGCGCGGCGCGCTCAGGGCCCTGTACTCGGTCCGTTCGAACGCCTCCCGGGCCTCGCGCATGTTACCCGCGGAGCAGTAGAACGACCCCAGCGCGAAACGCACGTCGTTGGCGTAAACGGAGCCGGGATAACGCTCCTCGAAGTCCCGGAGCGCCCCTTCGGCATCGGCGCTGCCCAGCTCCACGGCGCAGGCGGCCAGGTAGAAGTCGATCTCCTCGACCGTCGTGCGGTCCGCCGGGTCCGATGCCTCCCGGGCACGCAGGAATTCGTGCCGGGCATCGCTCCAGCGTCCGAAATCGAACAGGTCGCGGCCGCGTTCGAGGGCCGCCGCCGCATCCTCCTCCGCGGCCTGCGCCGTCAGCGCACACGCCGCGAAGAGCGGGAGCAGGATATTCCGAAATTTTCGCATACGTTCCATAATTAAAAGAGGGGACCGGAAACAGCGCGGCCGGCACACGTCCCATCGCAAGCGGCCGCACCGGATCCTCCCTCCGAACTTTGCAAAGATAATACATCCGGCGCGCAAAGCCAAATTTATCCGCATACTTCGCACCCTCCCCCGCACGGCCGCAGAAACGGCCGGCGAACGCTCCCGCGCATCATGCGGCGGCGTGATACGAACGGGCCGCCGTACCGTGCCCGCCATGCACGGAACCGCCGCGGCCGGCGTCGGACGGACGCAGGCAAATACCGAACCGGCAGGGACGCCGGGCGATCCGCCCCCGGCAGAGGTCCGGCCGGAGAGGCGTCACGGCGCCGGCGCCATGCGGACTACGGACGGATGTCGCGGCAGTTGCGTTTGTCGGAGATAGTGCCGTCGTCGAGCACGACCAGCCCGTTCCGGGCGCGGAGCATCGTCTTCATGGTCGAAGCGTCGATGTTGTAGCAGCGCACCCTGCCCGTGCCGAAGTCGTGCCACGGCTCGTCGTAGAGCGGCTGGGGCGTGAGGCAGACGACGTGCGCACCTTCGGCGGCAGCGCGCTCCACGAGCCGTGCCATGCGGCGTGCGCAACCGCGCGGCAACGCGTCGAACGACGTGACGCAGAGCATGTAGAGACGTCCCGGCGTGGACAGCACCTCCTCCGTGGCGTCGCCCCCGGCGTCGCGCAGGGCGAATTCGCCGATGAGCGGAGCGACCGCAGGAGCCTCGCCCGTCGTGCGGGTATCGACCCACTCCCATGTCTCGGCGTCCTGCCATTCGGTCTCGTCGAGCGAAAATTCGCGTTCCTCGCCCGTAAGGCGGTTCCGGTAAACGAGCACCGTTTCCGTCTCGCCCGCATCGGGCACGGGGGCGCGCATCGCCCCGGCGATGTTCACCCCCACCTTGTAGGGCAGGAAGTCGATCAGCGGCAGGTGGACATAGCAATAGTACCCCAGGTACATGGAGAGGCAGAAAAAGGTGCACGTGAGCACGATCTCCACCGGTTTGAAGGCGAATATCCGGTCGGGACGGTAACGCCACCACACCACGAAGGCCATCGGCAGCAACACGACGTTTTTCACGAAAGTCTCCCACGGCGAGAGTTTCAGCGCTTCGCCGAAACAGCCGCAGTCCTCGACGGGAATCACCGTGGCGCTCAGCAGCGTGAGAAGCGTGAAGAAGAGCATCGACGCCAAGGCGAAAATCGAAATCAGGCGGATGCGGACCTTGAAGAGCAGCATGCAGCCCATCATCAGCTCGGCGCCGCACAGCCAGATCGAAAAGGTCATCGAGGCCGGTTCGAGCGCCTCCATGCCGTAGATCGACAGGTACTCGTTCACCTTGAGCGCCGTGCCCCACGGGTCGATCACCTTCGTAAAACCCGAAAGGATGAACGTACAGGCCAGGATCAACCGGCAGACGTTGGCCAGCAGCTTGAATGTTCGGCTCGTTCTCATCGCGTCGTAAGAATCGGGGCGAGCGCGTCGCGGATTTTCGAAAAGATGCCTTCGGGAGTCTCCATGTCCCCTGCGGCGTCGCTGCAATCGACCACCCGCAGCCGCGGGTCGGACGCAGCGGCCTCGAGATAGACCTCGCGCACGCGCCGCTGGAGGTCGAGGGCGTCCTCGTGGATGTCGCGCCCGCCCTGCAGGTAGTCGCGGTCGTCGCCTTCGCGGATTCCGGAGAGCTTCCGCTCGGTGAACGAGAAGGGCACGTCGAGGAACAGCGACAGGTCGGGGCGCGGCAGGCCGTTATGGACGAACTCCAGGTCGAGAATCCAGCGCATCAGCCGGTCGCGCTCCTCTCCGGCAGGCAGTTTGGCGCACTGGAACCCCACGTTCGAATAGACGAAGCGGTCCAGCACGACGGCCTTGCCCGCGGCGATCCACCGCCGGATCTGCGGTCCGGCATCGGCCCGGTCGCCGGCGAAGAGCAGCGCCACCAGATAGGGATCGACCTCGTTCACGCCGCCGAACCCGCCGCGCAGGAAGCGGGCGATCAGCTCGCCGTAAACCGGAGCGTCGAAACGCGGAAAATGGATGTATTCGCTCTCCACGCCCCGCTCCGAGAGCAGCCGGCGCAGCAGGCGGATCTGGGTCGATTTACCCGCACCGTCCAGACCTTCGAGCACGATAAACATAACGTCACTTTATGTCGGTTTCAAACAATCGTTTCTCAGCGCAGCATACGCACGGCGCGCGCCACGCCGTCGGCGAGCGCATCGGCCTCGCCGAGCGTGTTGTAGAGGGCGAACGAAGCGCGGCACATGCCCGTCGTCGCGTAATGGTCCATCACCGGCTCGGCGCAGTGCTGCCCCGTGCGGACGGCGATCCCCAGCTTGTCGAGGATCATGCCCATATCGTAGGGATGCACCCCCTCGACGTTGAACGAGACGATCGCGCACTTGTCTTCCGTCGTCCCGTAAATCCGGAGCCCGTCGATGGCCGAGAGGCGTTCCGTGGCGCGGCGCAGCAGCGCCGTCTCGTGCGCCTCGATCTCCGCCGGATCGAATTCCTGCAGGAACTCCACGGCGCGCCCCAGCGCGATGGCCCCCACGAAGTTGGCCGTACCGGCCTCGAACTTGAGCGGCACGGGGGCGAAGGTCGTCCCCGCGAAGGTCACGCGATCGACCATGTCGCCGCCGCCCAGAAAGGGCGGCATCGCCTCGAGCAGCTCCCGGCGGCCGTACAGCACGCCGATTCCCGTCGGACCGTAAAGCTTGTGGCCCGAGAAGGCGTAGAAGTCGCACCCCATCTCCCGGACATTCGCCCCGCCGTGCACGATACCCTGACAGCCATCGACCGCGACCACCGCACCGACGGCGTGCGCCGCCTCGACCACGGGCCGCAGGTCGGGCCGCGTACCGAGCGTATTGGACGCCTGCGTGACGGCGACCGCCCGCGTGCGGGCGTCCACGAGCGACGGCAGACACTCCGTCCGCAGACGGCCGTCGTCGTCGAAGGGCAGCATGCGTATCTCGGCTCCCTTGCGCTGGGCCAGCAACTGCCACGGCACGATGTTCGAGTGGTGCTCCATCTCGCTGACCACGATGTTGTCGCCCGCCTGCACGAAGCGTTCGCCCCAGGCATAGGCGACCGTGTTGAGCGACGCCGTGGCCCCGGCCGTGAAGACGACCTCCTCGCGTTCGGCAGCACCGATGAAAGCGGCGATCCGGCTCCGGGCGGCCTCGTAGCGTTCGGTGGCCTCCTCCGAGAGAAGGTGCACGCCGCGATGGATATTGGCGTTCATACCCCGGTAGAGGGCATCGACCTGCTCGATCACGCAGCGGGGCTTCTGCGCCGTCGCCCCGCTGTCGAGGTAAACGAGCGGCTTTCCATAGACCCTGCGGGAGAGAATCGGAAACTCCCCGCGTATTTTTTCGACGTCGAACATATCTACAACCGTTCCATTTTGGCGGAAACCATCTCCATCACGGCCTCGCAGAGCGGCTCGACGCCGCACCGGCGCACGACGTCGCCCACGAAGCCCTCGATCTGCAACCGGCGGGCGTCCGCCTCGCTCAGCCCGCGCTGGCGCATGTAGAGAATCGCCTCGGCGTCCATCTGCCCCACCGTCGCGCCGTGCGAACACTTCACGTCGTCGGCATAGATCTCCAGCTGGGGCTGCGTCGTGATGCGGGCCTCGCGGCTCAGCAGAATGTTGCGGCTCTGCTGCCGCGCATCGGTGCGCTGGGCGCCGGGAGCCACATAGACCAGCCCGCGGAACTCGCCCACGGCCCGGCCGCCGGCGACGCCCTTCACCGCCGAATCGCTGCGGCAGTCGGAAACGTTGTGCGCCGTGTGCAGCGTCACGACGCAATGCTCCCCGTCCGCAGCCAGGAAGGCCCCGCCGAGCGAGTTTTCGGCCTCCGCACCGTCGAGGTCGATGCGGTAGGAGGCGTTGGCGCCGGTGAGCTGCACCGTCGTCACGCGGCAGCGGCTGCGCGCGGACTGTCTGACGGACACTTCGGCGAAAGCCTCGGCCGCGAAGAGGTGCGTCAGCTCCAACTGCGCCCCCTCGCCGAGTGCGACGGTCAGCGAGGCGGCGTCGGCCTTCGTATGAAGCACGACGAGGTGTGCCGACGAGCCGGCCTCCGCCTCGACGCGCAGCGCGCGGGGATCGACCGCCGCGAAAGGTTCCGCCCCGGTCCCGGCGACGCGGAGCGTTTCGCCGCCGACCGGACGGAACGTGCGGAGTATGTCGCGAAGAGCCTCCATCACCGGTCGTATTCGTTGATGAGCCAATCGTACCCCTCCTTTTCGAGCCGGAGCGCCAGCGACTTGTCGCCCGAATGGATGATGCGGCCCCGGTAGAGGACATGCACCACGTCGGGGACGATGTAATCGAGCAGCCGCTGGTAGTGCGTGATGACCACCGTGGCGTTCTCCGCCGTATGGAGTTTCGTGACGCCCGTGGCGACGATGCGCAGGGCGTCGATGTCGAGGCCCGAATCGGTTTCGTCCAGAATCGCCAGCTTCGGCGCGAGCATCGCCATCTGGAATATCTCGTTCTTCTTCTTCTCGCCGCCCGAGAAGCCCTCGTTCACGGCGCGCGACGTCAGTTTCGAGGGCAGCTCCACGACGGCGCTCTTCTCGCGCATCAGGCGCAGGAACTCGGCGGCCGAAAGCGGTTCCTCGCCGCGGAAACGGCGCTGCTCATTGACGGCCAGCTTCATGAAGCCGGCCATCGTGACGCCCGGAATCTCCACCGGATACTGGAAACCCAGGAAAAGCCCCAGACGCGCCCGGTCCTCTATGGACATATCCAGCAGGTCGCGCCCCATGAAGGTCGCCGAACCTTCGGTGACGGTGAACTTCTCGTTACCCGCGAGCACCGACGCGAGCGTCGATTTGCCCGAGCCGTTCGGCCCCATGATGGCGTGCACCTCGCCGGCCTTCACCTCCAGGTCGATGCCCCGGAGAATCTCCTTGCCATCGACCGAGGCGTGCAGATTTTTTACGCTTAACATATTCTCTTTGCCAGTTTTTCACATTTTCCAATCTCCCGGGGAGTCAGCTCCCCGTGTTTGCGGCATCCGCCCTTGCCGAAGGTCCCCACGACGCGGAACCCGCTCCAGCGCAGAATCTCGCGCAGCGAACGGAACACGCCGCCCGTCTGGCGGAACCAGACGCTGAACGGCCAGACCGTGTTGCACGCGGATACCAGCACGGCCCGCTTGCCCTTGTGCAGCGCTACCGGCAGACCGTTCTCCCGTTCGCCCATCAGCGCATAGACCATCCGGTCGAACAGCACCTTCAGCTCGCCGCTCATGTTGCCCCAATAGCAGGGCGAACCCACGACGAGCGCATCGCACGCGCGGATCATCCCGGCGACACGGTGGGCGTCGTCCTCCGGAAGCACGCAGCGGCCCAGCGACCGGCACCGCATGCAGCCCGTGCAGGGCCGGACCCGCAGATCGCAGACCGTCAGACTCTCGACCGTACAATCCTGCGGCAGAGCGGCGACCACATGGCCGAGCATCTGCGAAACCACTCCCCCGCGCCGGGGACTGCCGTTTATCACCACGACCTTCATACTCCGTTCCCCCGCCATTATCCGACCGACCCTTCGAGACTGATCGCCAGGAGCTTCTGCGCCTCCACGGCGAACTCCATAGGCAGTTTGGCCAGCACCTCGCGGGCGTAGCCGTTCACGATCAGTCCCACGGCATCTTCGGTCGAAATCCCCCGCTGCCGGCAGTAGAAGAGCTGGTCGTCGGAAATCTTCGAGGTCGTGGCCTCGTGCTCCACGACGGCCGACGCATTGCGGCTGTCGATCACGGGAAAGGTGTGCGCCCCGCAGCGGTCGCCGATCAGCAGCGAATCGCACTGCGAGTAGTTGCGGGCGTTCTCCGCGTCCTTGGCCATGCGGACCAGCCCCCGGTAGGAGTTTTCGCTGCGGCCCGCCGAGATGCCTTTCGAGACGATGCGGCTGCGCGTGTTGCGGCCGACGTGGATCATCTTCGTACCCGTGTCGGCCTGCTGGAAGTTATTGGTCATGGCGACCGAGTAGAACTCGCCCACGGAGTTGTCGCCCGCGAGGATGCAGCTCGGGTACTTCCACGTGATGGCCGAGCCGGTCTCGACCTGCGTCCACGACAGGCGCGCGTTCTCGCGGCAGATGCCGCGCTTGGTGACGAAGTTGTAGATGCCGCCGCGCCCCTCGCGGTCGCCCGGATACCAGTTCTGCACGGTCGAATACTTCACCTCGGCGTCGCGTTCGACGACGATCTCGACCACGGCCGCGTGCAACTGGTTCTCGTCGCGCTGCGGCGCGGTGCATCCCTCCAGATAGCTTACGTAGGAACCTTCGTCGGCCACGATGAGCGTCCGCTCGAACTGTCCCGTACCGGCGGCGTTGATGCGGAAATAGGTCGAAAGCTCCATCGGGCAGCGCACGCCCTTCGGGATGTAGCAGAACGACCCGTCGGAGAAGACCGCCGCATTGAGCGCCGCATAGAAATTGTCGGTCGCGGGAACCACGCTCCCCAGGTACTTCCGCACCAGCTCGGGGCAGTCGCGCAGCGCCTCGGAAATCGAGCAGAAGACGATGCCCTTCTCGGCCAATGTCTCCTTGAAGGTGGTCTTCACCGAAACGGAGTCCATCACGGCATCGACCGCCACGCCCGAAAGGGCCATCTGCTCCTCGAGCGGAATGCCCAGCTTGTCGAACGTGCGCCGCAGTTCGGGATCGACCTCGTCCATCGACCCGAGCTTCTTCCGGGGCTTGGGGGCCGCATAATAGATGATGTCCTGGAAGTCGATCTCCGGAATCGTCAGGTGCGCCCACGTCGGAGGCTCCAGCGTCAGCCAGTGGCGGTAGGCCGCCACACGGCGCTCGGTCATCCACTCCGGTTCGCCCTTCTTGGCCGAAATCAGGCGCACGACCTCTTCGGACAATCCCTTGCCGATGGTCTCGGTCTCGATGTCCGACGTAAATCCGTATTTATATTCCTGCTCCCGAATGCCTTCGAGAAGCTCCTTTTCGTTCGTTGCCATTACATGCCAAATATCGGACAAAGGTACGAAATCAAATTGCAAAATCATAATGCCGCGAAGCAAATCTGCGGCCGGAGCCCCTATTCCGCCGGAAAAAATCCGGGTCCGGCCGGCTCGTTCCACCCCTTCCGGAGCCGGAGAAAGTCGGGAAACCGGAAATTTTGTCCGCAATTCTTTGTAGTTCCCCAAAAAGATTCTATATTTGCACACCCTTTCGGGAGAAACCCTCTTCCCGGAAGCGTGCCCGGAGAGATGGGTGAGTGGCTGAAACCACCGGTTTGCTAAACCGACGTACGGGGCAACCCGTACCACGAGTTCGAATCTCGTTCTCTCCGCCAAGTCACACCGAATAACAATGTAAAACCCTGCAAATATACAATTTGCAGGGTTTTATACATAAGAGCCACGAGCATAAATTCGAACCTCTATCCCGATGCCATTTCTGCCAACGTCTTACGGATTCGGCGCGATAGGGAATCGGACGGAATGGAGAGAAACGCAAGGCCTCATCCGGAGCAAATTCCGCTCCCGGAACCGTCGTCCGTTACGAGACCTGTCTGCGACCGTCCAGAGAATTCATGCGGAATACCTATAATAGATATCCGCTCAATCCATAGCAGTCCATATAAGGCATATTTCGCGAAGAAACAATCAGTACATCCTGTTTTTATTTCATATATTTACAAATAATTTCAAACGACCCGTCACACAGGCATTACCCCGAAATACGATTTATAATTAACACGATTATTCCATATAACATTTCTCTATTTTGAAATCGGATTATCGTCTATGGAATGAAAACTGCCAATCCTATGAAAAAACTTCAGGTAAAAAAAGAGAGCATTCTCAATCTCAGGAATGACGCATCTGCTATGGTTAAAGGTGGAAAAGGCGGAAAAGTCGAGGAAAGTACGGATACTCTGAATCCCATTTCCGGCCGGGGATCATGCGAAGCAGCCTGTCAAACCACCGCACAGCAACCCGAACCGTCCGATCTCGTTCCCCAAGAGTCGTATTGAGGAACATAATTAGAGCCGAAAAGGCTTGTTATAATTTCAAGTATAAAGTACATTTTCTTGTCATGAACAAATCATATTTGAAGATAAGTTTCGTGTCGGTATTGCTTTTCTGTGCCGGTTGCACCCGGCCGCCGATTTATTCGACGGAGTACAACCTCGATTTCGAGTATGCCAAGAACGACTCCGTGCCGATGCAGTGGATATTCCAAAATTCTTCGGCTACAGGGTACGTTCTCTCGCTTGACAAGCAAGTGAAACAGCATGGAGAGGCAAGCCTCCGAGCCCGATGGCAAGAAGGGCCGACCATGACCGTCTGGGGCGGGTTCCAGAATATTCTGCCGGGCGAATTAATCGCCGGGAAAGAACTCGAAATCAGCGGATGGGTCAAGACGAGGGACAGCGTGAACGTGTGTGCCGGATATGGCATATTCCCCTATAATCCCGAGAAGTACGACCCCGATCTTTTCGGACGGATAGATACGGTCGGAGGGGTTCGCGGCATGTCCGAGTGGACACGCCATACCGTTCGGCAGACGATCGACAAGGATGTCCCTTATGTCCTGATTGCCGGCTTCGTTACCGGCAAGGGTACTGCGTGGTTCGACAATATCGAACTCAGAATCGACGGCGTAAGATACGAAGACAAAGCGATTCCGGCACCGAAAACGGAATTGTCCGACAGGGAGAAAAAAGAGCTGCGCCGATACGTCTATCCGCTGCGAACCTGCGAGTCGGACGGCGGGGACACGCAAGACCTCGACATTCTCCGGCAGTTGGTCGGAGACTGCAAAGTGGTCGGGCTCGGAGAGAATACGCACGGAACGAGCGAAGTGTTCAAAATGAAGGACCGGATCATCCGCTATCTGGCAGAAAACTGCGGATTCGATATTTTCGCGCTGGAAGCCAACATGCCCGAATGCTATCAGTTGAACAACTATACCGTCGGAGGTATTGACAACCCGATACGATTGTTAATCGGAATATACATGTGGCCGTGGAGAACCCATGAAATGCTGAACATGATCGAATGGATGAAAGCATTCAATGCATCCGAGCCCCGAATTACGTTTACGGGAGTGGACATGCAAAACTACAATGGCCCGATACTCCAGTTGCAGACCATTCTCGAGAAAAATCCGTCCGATAAAAACCTTGTGGAAAAAATCAAGGATAAGCTGCATCGCATTTATCCCCGTCCGTTCCAGATCGATGGAGAACTGGCTGAAGACATAGACTCCGACCTCGAAGAACTGAAGACACGGATAGAGGCGAAAAACCGGCCACCGATGCAGAGAGCCTGGGCCTTACAGAATATCGAGTTATTGCATCAGTTCCTGAGCCAGAAGAAAGATCCCGACTGGCGTGACCGCGGCATGGCCGACAACCTGTTGTGGATATTGCGGAACAATCCGGGGTCCAAAGCCGTAGTCTGGGCGCACAATGCGCATATCAATTGTTTGAAGCAAGTAGATATATTGCATCGTTCGATGGGGGGCTTTCTCAAAAAAAGTATCAGCGACGATTACCGAACCTTCGGATTCGTCGGATACGAAGGTTCGTACACGGCCTGGAAAAACGGACTGCAATCCTTTGAACTTCCCAAAGCGCATCCCGGCACACTCGAATACGTGCTCGGACAACTGGACGAACCGCTGTTTATTCTGGACTTGAAAAAAATGCGCGAAGAGGACTCCTCCTGCCTGCAATGGCTCGGCAATCTGGAATTCAGAGAAGTCGGAGCAACTCCTGAGATATTCTATAATACGCAGATTTCCGACATGTTCGATTATCTGATTTTCATCCGCAATACCTCGGCATCGCACATGATACAATAATTCAAAAAGAGAAACCCGAAAATCTTCAAAAGAGTAGGGATAACGCTAACTCAAAAACAACCGCCATGAAAAAACTTCAGTTGAAAAAGAAGCGATCGCCCATCTTGCCAATCAAACGTCAAAGATGGTGAAGGGTGATACGGATTTTACCACGATAACGCACATGACGACCGTCGGTTCTCGTTATCGCAATACGCCCCCGGCCTAAATTGTGCAGGTTGCGCGCCGATACAATCGGTTCGGTTTGTCACGGTCCGTCCCCGACCACATTTGAAGCAGGTTGTCCGGCCGAAGCCCGTGCCGGAGAAGCATGTCAAGCGACGGGCAAGGAGCGTGCGGAAACAGACAAGCGTGCAAATACACGAAGATCGCTTTACGTAATGTGCAGTCGGGTATCCGCGACGCGGCCGAAAGCATCGGACTGCGGACGGCCTCTGCGAAGCTCGCGAGGCTGCGACTGCGCAAGGTCGTGCCGCTGCCGCGCATCGCGCATTGGTACCAGCGGCATTTCATCGTCCGTATGGCGGGTCCATGTTTCCGGCCCGGCACAGGACCTGCTGAAACACTCCGAACGGGACTTCCTGAAAGGCCGGCTCTCCGTCATGGGAGCATCGACCAGACCAAAAATGTCGCCGTCTTGAAAAGCTCTTTCGAAATTTTCTCCTACCCGAAAAGGATCTCCCCCGGACAAACGGCGGTGTACACATCATGAGGCGTATCACCATCAGCGGAAATTCCGTTCGGGTCCCAGTCAGCATGGTCGGATTCCCTCCGCAGTCGTGGGACCAACGAACCCAACGCCTTATCGGACAAAGGGCAATCCGACCTTATTTCAGACAGTCACTCTTCATATAAATATTTTCTTGCAAATTATTTGTACCGATGCCTAAAAATTTCTATTTTTGAGAGACGAAAGATACGCAGTCCAAGCTGTTTATCTTAGCAGAGACCGCTGAATATCGTAATAGCCATTGATAAACAGTCGAGGTGCGTGCACATAGTGCGCGGCCCTTGACCAAAGTGGTTATTGCATTTAGTTGATCGGTCTCTGCTAATTGTGAAAGTGCCGCGCACCTATTTTGAAAACGTACGACTCAAAATAAATGCCGGAGTTATGAATAGATATCGGATTTCTCTCTCTACGCACGCCGTCGGCTGCGGTAGTGTTTCTCTGCGATCATTTCTCTTTTCCGACGTACCTGCGGTCCCGAAATATTCATACCTGCCGTGTACCGTCGGACTCGACGCTTTTCCGCGAATTGAATTTCCCGTGCTTTCCGCCGGATGCAGACGTTTTCCGTCCGACAGCTCTCCGCACCCTGCAAACGATAAAGAGCCCTCCTTGACAAAGGAGGGGCAGTGACGCGACTCATTGCAGGAGGAAGGGACCGAAAACGGTCCCTTCCGTTTTGAGAATGAATCTCGAATATCCGGACAATCCGCCGCCACGGTCAGACCGAGCGTTTTCGCCTCGTTTCCGGTCGCTCCGGTTCGTAACGGCGGAGCGGCGACGCACGCGGCATCCTCCCCGCGAAGCGTTCCCGGACCGGCCGTCGCGTCCGAGAAGCGCAGGGGCCGGAACGCTCCGGGGAGCCGGAACGCTCCGGGGGGCCGGAACGCTCCGGGGGGCCGGAACGCTCCGGGAACGGAGGACCCGCCTTCCGGAATACGGGAAGGCGGGTCCGTAACGGCTCTCCGGCCGCGGATCAGAACATATAGTCCCACGCGGGAAGCTGCTCAGGCTTCGTACCGGCCGCTTCGAGCGATTTCGCATCGAGGTATTTCCGGTTGATGACGATGCGGAACATGTATTCGTCGAACCACTCGTCCGTGAAGGTCATATACCCTTCGTGCCCGGCCGAGGGGCCCCAACTGTTCTCGAACTGCCACTTCAGGGGCACGTCGTTGTCGTCGGTATCCACGGCGATCAGCGCCATGGCGTGCGCCGAACCGCTCTGCCGCGTGAGGATGCGCGCCTTCTTGTCCATCGCAAGGTCGATGCCGAACATCGACTCGTAGTCGTACATCGCGGGATCGCAGACGCCCGAAACCGGATCGTAGTCCGCCACGTCGCAGGAGGCGTACATCGCCTCGCCGGCCTTGATCGAGGCGATCGCGGCACGCTTGATCGCCTCGTTGGGCAGGTTCAGATAGACCCAGTTCACGCCTTCGTAGGTGTTGCGGTAGTTCCGGATCTCGTACACCTTGTAATATTCGCGCGTCGGGTCGTTCATAATCATAATGTAGGAATCGGGGGCATAGTCCGCGGGGACGATGCTGCGGTAGAACTCCAGCGGCGTGGTGCGCAGCGTCTTCACTTCACCGTCACGCGTCTCGTAACGCCATTCGAACCCGGCGGGCGGCTCGCCCAGGCAGAGCGCCAGCACACGGTAAACCTCTTTCAGCACGGCGATCTTCGCCGCGGCGATCTTCGCCCGGTCCGCTCCGGAGGCTGCCAGACCGCGCAGTTCGTACCCGCCGGCCCGCAGCCGCTCGTTGAGCACCGACCTTAGGTAGGCCGTATTGTTCGAATGGGCCGTTTCGGGCATCACCTCGCGCGGCACGACGCCGTACTTTTCGGCCACGTTGTAGAAGAGGTTCCACACGCCGCCGTCGCCCACCGGCGTCTTGAAGAAAAACTCCACGTCGCGGTCGGTCATCGGCCGGTCGGCCGTCGCAACGGCGTTCTCGAGGAAGAGATTGCTCTTCTCGAACATGTCCCAGAAGTAGTTGTAGTTGTGCGAGAAATCGAACTCCGAAAGGCCGAACCGCTCCATGACCGACGGACGCAGCACGTTCATCGAGGTGAACATCCAGCACCGCCCGGACTGTTTCTGGTCGGTGATGCCCTTCACCTCGACCCGGTATTTGAAATAATGGTCGATCTTCCCCTGCAGGTCGCGGTTCAGGGCCAGCTTCCGCAGGTTCGCCTCCGCCGTCAGCGCATTCTGCAACGCCGTGGTGGAGCCGTCCTTCACGAAGGAGGAGGCGATCTCTTTCAGGTCCGCTCCGGTCAGTTCCTGGGCCGAAGCGTCGAGGAACAACGTTCCCAATGCCAACGCAAGTAAGGTCTTCTTCATAGTAGGTTCGATAATGAGAATCCAAAGATACGAATTTGCCGCCGTTTCCAAAAATATTTCCCGTTTTCGGCGCCGAAGACCGCCGGACACAAAATAGGAGAAGCGACGGTTCGGACCGTCGCTTCTCCTCGCGGAACATCCGCAGTCCCGGAGACCTCGGCTCCGACCGCGAATCAGTGCGTCCGGACGGCCTCCGCCGCTCCGTCGTAGTCGGGCTCCTCGGTAATCTCCGGAACCAGTTGCGCATAGACCACCTTTCCCTCGCGGTCGATCACCACCACGGCGCGCGCCAGCAGCCCCTTCAGCGGACCGTCGGCCATCGCGACACCGTAGGCCGCGTCGAATCCCGAGGCGCGGAAGTCCGACGCCGGAACGACGTTCTCGATTCCCTCGGTCGTGCAGAAACGGGCATGGGCGAACGGCAGGTCCTTCGACACGGCCACGACGACCGTATCGGGCAGCGAGGCGGCCAGTTTGTTGAACCGCCGCACCGAAGCGGCGCAGACGCCCGTATCGAGGCTCGGGAAAATATTGAGCACCACGCGGCGTCCCTTCAGATCGGAGAAGCGGAGCGGTGTGAGGTCGGTCTTGACCAGTTCGAAATCGGGGGCGGCGACACCCTCGCGGATGAATTCGCCGGCAAGGTTCACCGGCGAACCCTTGAATTTTACTGTACTCATAACGATATGTGTTTTATTCGGCCTATCCGGTTCCACACCGCCGCGGAACACGTCCGACTGCCGGCGCAAACCGTATAAACTGTCTTTATTATAATAGAACGGTCCGAAACGGAATTTATTGCCCGGACCAGCCCGCGCAAAGCGCGCGAATCCGATGCCCGGAAGGCACATTTCAGAATCCTTTCAGATTCGGTTCGGAACTTGCGGCGCCGATCCGGGCTTTTTCGTATCTTTGTTCCCGGCCCGGATCCGGACACGGCCCGAACGACACACGAACCGACAGACAGAACAAGATGAAAAGACTCGCCACGCTCCTTCTCCTCGCGGCCTCCCCATTCGCCGCGGCGCAGGAAAACACCCTGCCGAAAAGCCCGGCTCAGGAAGCCTCCCTGCTGCGGCGTACCGCATTCGGCACGGCCGATTCGCTCCGCACGGACGCCGCGACGGACGCCGGGCTGCTCGAACGGCTCCGCAACATGCCCAACCTCGAGGTGGGCAGGGGCATCACGTTCCGGCCGAAAAACGACTGGTTCGAGCTGACGATGCGTTTCAGAATGCAGAATCTTCTGGCGCTCTCGTTCGACGAAGACTTCACGCTGACGAAAACCGACGCCCGCGTCAAGCGGCTGCGCCTGCGGTTCGACGGCTACATCTACTCCCCGAAACTGGTTTACTCCGTGCAGTTGGGATTCACCGGCTACGACGCCGAGACGCTCCCGAACGGTTCGACGAACATCGTGCGCGACGCCATCGTCTACTACGTGCCCAACGCCGCATGGAACATCGGATTCGGACAGACGAAGATCAAGGCCAACCGCGCGCGCATCAATTCGTCGAGCGCCCTTCAGTTCGTCGATCGCAGCATCGTGAACAGCGAATTCAACCTCGACCGCGACTTCGGTCTCTTCGGCGAATACAACCCGCTCCGGGGCGAAGGATTCAACCTCTCGGCCAAAGCCTCCGTCACGCTGGGCGAAGGACGCAACTGGGGTTCCTCGTCGGGCGGCGGCCTGGCCTACACGGGGCGCGTGGAGCTGTACCCGCTGGGACGCTTCGGAGCGAAGGGCGACCTGCTGGAGGGCGATTTCGACCACGAGGAGCGGGTGCGCATCCTGCTGGCCGGAGCCTACTCCTACAACCACAAGGCCGCACGCCTCTCTGGCCAGCGCGGCGCCCTGATGCCCGACGGCGCCACACGGAACATCGGCTCCTACTTCGTGGATTTCATCCTCAAATACCGCGGATTCGCCTTCTACACCGATTTCATGGGCCGCACGAGCGGCGACCCGCTCTTCGATACGGACCGCAACGCCTTCATCTACGACGGCTGCGGCCTCAACGTGCAAACCAGCTACCTGTTCGGCAGCAAATGGGAGGTCGCGCTGCGCAACTCGACGCTCTTTCCCGACGCGGAGGTCCGCCCCTACGCCGGATACGAACGCTGGAACCAGACCTCGGTGGCCGTGACCCGCTATATCATCGGACACAGTCTCAAGGTGCAGGCAGACGCCTCCTACAACCACCGCAGCCGTTCCGCAGCGGACTACAACCGCTGGGAAATCCGCTTCCAGCTCGAACTCGGGCTGTAACGCAGGACAAGTCCGGCGGGGCCGTTTTCCCGTCGTTCCGCAATGATCGCTCCGGTCAGAGGATCTTCAGCGCGATCCGGGCGCAGGCCTCGGCGTCGGCCAGCGCGTGATGATGGTGCGCAAGGTCGAAGCCGCAGGCGGCCGAGACGGTGTGCAACCGGTGGTCGGGCAGGCTGCGGCCGAAGACGCGGCGCGCCGCCCGGCACGTGCAGACGAAACGGTAACCGGGATAGGGCATGCCGTACAGCTCGAAGACGGCGCGCAGACAGCCCTCGTCGAAAGGCGAGTTGTGCGCCACGAGCGGAAGCCCCTCGATGCGGGGCGCGACCTGCCGCCACACCTCCGCGAAATCGGGCGCATCGGCCGTATCCTCGTACCTCAGGCCGTGGATGGCCGTCGTGAAACGGCTGTAAAAATTGGGCCGCGGACGAATCAGGCTGTAAAACGTATCCACGACCTCGCCGCCCCGCACGACCACCACGCCCACCGAGCAGACGCTCGTGCGGCGGCCGTTGGCCGTCTCGAAATCTATGGCTGCGAAATCGGTCATTTTCTGAAAAAACTCTTTGCGCGGCAAAGATAACGCCCTCCAGGCAGAAAAGCAAATCGGCCGCGGCCGCGGAAATCCGCCGAAACCTCGGAGAGCGAAGGACATATCGCCGAGGAAAGGAGACGCCGGAAGACGAACGCACCGGGAGACGGAGCCAACGAGGAACGAGTACGGCAAGGGCCGGATGCCGGACGGAAACCGCCCCAGCCGCAGAATGTTGCGGCTGGGGCGGCCGGACTCGGGGAAACTCCCCGGCATGAGGGAAAATCCGCTACTCCCACTCGATCGTGGCGGGCGGCTTGGAGGAGATGTCGTAAACCACGCGGTTCACGCCGCGGACCTTGTTGATGATTTCGTTCGACACGTCGGCGAGGAATTCGTAGGGCAGATGCACCCAGTCGGCCGTCATGCCGTCCGTGGAGGTCACGGCCCGCAGGGCGACGCAGCTCTCGTAGGTCCGCTCGTCGCCCATCACGCCGACGCTCTTGACCGGCAGGAGGATGGCTCCCGCCTGCCACACCTTGTCGTAAAGTCCGGCGGCACGCAGGGCGTCGATATAGATTCGGTCCACGTTCTGCAGAATCTCGACCTTCCCGGCCGTGACGTCGCCCAGAATGCGGATCGCCAGTCCCGGTCCGGGGAAGGGATGCCGCCCGATGAGCCGCTCGGAAATGCCGAGCGAACGCCCCACGCGGCGCACTTCGTCCTTGAAGAGCAATCGCAGCGGCTCGACGATCTTCAGATTCATCTTTTCCGGAAGACCGCCCACGTTGTGATGCGACTTGATCGTGGCCGAAGGACCGTTCACCGAACACGACTCGATCACGTCGGGATAGATCGTCCCCTGCGCCAGCCACCGCACGTCCTCGATCCGCTGCGCCTCCTCGTTGAACACCTCCACGAAGTCGCGGCCGATGATCTTGCGCTTCCGCTCGGGCTCCGAAACGCCCGCCAGATCGGCGAGGAACTTCTCCCCGGCCTTCACGCCCTTGACGTTCAGGCCCATGTCCCTGTAGGATTCGAGCACCTCGTCGAACTCGTTCTTGCGCAGCAGGCCCGAATCGACGAAGATGCAGTAGAGGTTGCGGCCGATGGCCCGGTGCAGCAGCACGGCGGCCACCGTCGAATCGACGCCGCCCGAAAGGCCCAGCACCACGCGGTCGTCGCCCAGTTTCTCGCGCAGCTCGCGTACGGTGGACTCCACGAAGCTCTCCGAAGTCCACGACTGCGCGCATCCGCAGATGCCGACGACGAAATTCTTCAGCAACTGTTTGCCGTCGGTCGAGTGATAGACCTCGGGGTGGAACTGAATGCCCCATGTCCGCTCGCCGCCGATCCGGTAGGCCGCCACGCGGACGTCCTCCGTCGAAGCGACGATCCCGTACCCTTCGGGAACGCGCGTGATCGTGTCGCCGTGCGACATCCACACCTGCGTCGTCGCCGGAAGATCGCGCATCAGCGGGTCCTGCGCGTCGCCCACGGTGAGCATCGCACGGCCGTACTCGCGGCTGGGAGCGGGCTGCACCTCGCCGCCGAAGGCGTGCGCAAGGTACTGCGCGCCGTAGCAGACGCCCAGCAGCGGCAGCCTGCCCCTGATCGCCGAAAGATCGGGCGTCGGGGCCTGGGCATCGCGCACCGAGAAGGGGCTGCCCGAGAGAATCACGCCCCGCACCGACGAGTCGATCGCCGGAATCCGGTTGAAGGGGTGGATCTCGCAATAGACGTTCAGCTCGCGCACACGCCGCGCGATGAGCTGCGTGTACTGCGACCCGAAGTCGAGAATGATGATTTTTTCCTGCATTCTATGTTCGAAGTTTATCGTTTGCGTTTCGTTGCTCTTCCGCGCCGGAGGCCGGAAAGCGGAACTCCGCCGCAGCGGCGGCTCCCGTTCCCCGGGCGACGATTCCCGCCCTGCGGACGTCGGTCACGCACCATACGGCCGGCGACGCCGCGGGACTGCAAGGGCCGCGTCCCATCCCCACCCGGGAAATACCGGTCTGCGGCCCGCCACGCCCCTACCGCTCGCTCGAATAGTTCGGGGCCTCGCTCGTGATCGTCACGTCGTGCGGGTGGTTCTCGACGACGCCGTTCGACGTGATGCGGATGAATTTCGCGGTTTGCAGCGCCGCGATGGTCGGCGAGCCGCAGTATCCCATGCCCGAACGGATGCCGCCGATGAGCTGGAAGACCGTCTCGCTCAGCGTACCCTTGAACGGCACGCGCGCCACGATACCCTCCGGCACGAGCTTGTTGATGTTGCCCTCGCACCCTTTCTGGAAATAGCGGTCGGCCGAACCGGCCTTCATGGCGTCGATCGACCCCATGCCGCGGTAGGTCTTGAACTTGCGGCCGTTATAGATGATCGTCTCGCCCGGAGCCTCCTCCGTGCCGGCGAACATGGAACCGATCATCACGCAGTCGCCGCCCGCGGCCAGCGCCTTGACGATGTCGCCCGAATAGCGCAGACCGCCGTCGGCGATCACCGGGACGCCCGAGCCCTTCGCCTCGGAGGCCGCGGCGTAGATGGCCGACAGTTGCGGAACGCCCACGCCGGCGATGATGCGCGTCGTGCAGATCGACCCCGGCCCGATGCCGACCTTGATGCCGTCGGCGCCGTTGTCGATCAGGAACCGCGCCGCCTCGGCCGTGGCGATGTTGCCCACCACGACGTCGAGCGACGGATAGGCGGCCTTGATCTCCTGGAGCTTCCGCACGATATTGAACGAGTGGCCGTGCGCCGAGTCGAGCACCACGGCGTCCACGTCCTCGGCCACGAGCGCCGCGACGCGTTCCATCGCATCGGGCGTGATGCCGACGCCTGCGGCCACGCGCAGACGGCCCTTCGCATCCTTGCAGGCGTTGGGATGATCCTGTACCTTGGTGATGTCCTTATAGGTGATGAGCCCCACCAGACGGCCTTCGTCGTCCACGACGGGGAGTTTTTCGATCTTGTTGTTCAGCAGCACCTCCGAAGCATGCTCCAGCGCGGAGTTGTGCGTGGTGATAAGGCGGTCGCCGGGGGTCATCACCTCGGCGATCTTGCGCGACATGTCGCGCTGGAAACGCAGGTCGCGGTTGGTGACGATGCCGATCAGCTTCCGCGCGCCGTCCACGACGGGAATGCCGCCGATGCGGTTCTCCTTCATCAGATTCAGGGCGTCGCCCACGGTGTTCTCCTTCGAGATGGTCACCGGGTCGTAGATCATGCCGTTCTCGGCGCGTTTCACGCGGCGGACCTGCGCGGCCTGCTCGGCGATGGACATGTTCTTGTGGATCACTCCGATACCGCCTTCGCGAGCCAATGCGATGGCCAGCGGTGCTTCGGTCACGGTATCCATCGCGGCAGACACGATGGGAATGTTGAGCCTGATATTTCGCGAGAAACGGGTGCGGATATCGACCTCTCGCGGCAACACTTCCGAATAGGCGGGTACGAGCAGCACATCGTCGAACGTAAGTCCTTCGGGCTGAACCCTTTCATTGATAAAAGACATAATGAACGTGGATTTTTGTTGCTCGCAAAATTAAGCATTTTTTTCGAAACGGCCCAAAAACCCGCCGCCGATCGCCGTTTTTTTATCAACAATTTATCAATACGGAAACGGCGAACCGGACTTTTTTCACTATCTTTACGATCGACGAAAACACCCGCCGCACGATGAAAAAACTGCTGCCCCTGCTCCTCCTCGCCGCCGCAACGGCCTCCTGCACCCGCCGCCCCGTCATATCGGGCCGAATCGAAGGGCTGACGAACGACACGCTGATCGTACAATGGGGAGCGATCGAAGCGATTCCGGCAAAGGAACTGCACCGGGACACGGTCGTCGTCCGAAAAGGGAGGTTCACGTTCGATGCGCAGATCAAAAAGCCGTGTTTCTTTTCGATACGGCCCCTGCAGGCAGTCATTCCGATCCGGGGAGGGTACAAATGGTACAGTTCCGTGTCGGACATTCATTTCACGCTCGACCGTGGAGAGCGCGTCGCGATCCGTGCGAAGGTCGATTCGATCTACACGGATTACACGCTCTCGGGCGAAAGCCCGAATACGGAGTGGAGCCGGTTCCGCGCGGAGCAGTTGCCGCTCCATATCGCCTACACCCGCCTCTCCCTGCGGGCCGACACGGTCCTGTCGGCAGAAGAGACAAACGCACTCTCGGAACGGCTCCGCGCGCTCTCCGGAAAAATTATCGGTGCCGTCACGGAGTATATCCGGGAAAATCCCTGCGAAACGCTCTCGGGCTATCTTCTCGCAGACATCCCGACCGACAGCGTGCTAAGCTGCTTCACCTTATTGGACGAACGGGTTCGCACGTCCCGGTTCGCTCCGCTCATCGCACATGCGGTCGGGAAGGCCGAGGCACGGCAACGGTCTCTCGAAGCCCGGAAGAAAACCGCCCCCGGCATGCCGGCCCCGGAATTCGTGCTCCGGGATGCCGACGGAAAGGAGTTCGCCCTCTCGTCGCTGCGCGGACGATACGTCGTGCTCGACTTCTGGGGAAGCTGGTGCGGATGGTGCATCAAGGGATTCCCCCGGATGAAGGCGTGCTACGAACGCTACAAGGACAAACTGGAGATCGTGGGCATCGCCTGCAACGACACCCCGGAGAAGTGGCGCGAGGCGATCGGACGGCACGGACTGCCGTGGGTACACGTCATAAACCCGCGGAACGCTGCCCCCGGGGACGACGTGACGGTCCGGTATGCCGTCGAGGGCTACCCCACCAAAATCGTCATCGACCCCGAAGGGCGCATCGCCGCCCGGTTCGTCGGCGAGAGCGAGGAGTTCTACGACAAGCTGGCGGAGATGCTGGAATAACGCCTCCGCAGCCCCCCTCTTCACGGACCGCCCCGGCTGCAACGGATTGCAGCCGGGGCGGTCCGTATTGCGGAACACGGCGGACGGCAGTCCCCGGACACGGAGAAGCCGGTGCTAATACTGCTCCTTCTCGTTGGGAAAGTCCCCCGACTTCACGTCGCCGACATACTGCGACACGGCATCGGTCATCACCGTATGCAGGTCGGCGTAACGGCGCAGGAACCGCGGCGAGAAGCCCTTGTTGATTCCCAGCATGTCGTGAATCACCAGCACCTGCCCGTCGCACGCGCCGCCGGCCCCGATGCCGATCGTCGGCGCGGAAATTTCGCGCGTGACACGCCCGGCCAGCGCCGCGGGAATCTTCTCGAGCACGACGGCGAAACACCCCGCGTCGCTCAGCAGATGCGCGTCGCGCACGAGTTTCGCGGCCTCGGCCTCCTCCTTCGCGCGGACCGTATAGGTTCCGAACTTGTGGATCGACTGCGGCGTGAGCCCGAGATGCCCCATGACGGGAATGCCGGCCGAGAGGATGCGCTGCACCGATTCGAGAATCTCCTCGCCGCCCTCCATCTTCACGGCGTCGGCCTCGGTCTCCTTCATGATGCGCACGGCCGAGTCGAGCGCCACTTTCGAATTGCCCTGATAGGCGCCGAAGGGAAGATCGACCACCACCAGCGCGCGGCTGACGGCCCGCACCACCGAACGGGCATGGTAGATCATCATGTCGAGCGTGATGGGAAGCGTCGTCTCGTAACCGGCCATGACATTGGCCGCCGAATCGCCCACGAGGATCACGTCCACGCCGGCGGCATCGACGATCCGGGCCATCGAATAATCGTACGAGGTGAGCATGGCGATCTTCTCGCCGCGCTGTTTCATCTCCGTCAGACGGTAGGTCGTCACCGCCCGGAGGCTGCTTTCTACGGACATTTCTTCTTCAGAATTTAAATTTCAGGTGCGGCAAAGATAACGCAAGGCGGGCACAACGCAAAATTTATTTCGCCCCGCCCGGGATGCGCTCCGCCCGATGCCCTCCTCTCCGCGGGCCGATCCGGCGGAAAAAACTCCACAGCACGACTCCGCCCGACACCGAGACGTTGAGCGAATGCTTCGTGCCGGCCTGCGGAATCTCGATGGCCCCGTCGCAGCGATCGACCGCCTCCTGCCCCACGCCCTCGACCTCGTTGCCGAAGACGAGCGCATACCGCACGCCCGGCTCGGGACGGAAGTCGTCGAGCATCGCGGCCCCCTCGACCTGCTCGACGGCAAGGATCGTGCAGCCCGCGGCCCGCAGACGGTCGAGACACTCCGCCGTGGAGGGGTGATAGCTCCACGCGACGGTCAGTTCGGCGCCCAGCGCCGTCTTGTGGATATCGCGGTTGGGCGGCGTGGCCGTGATGCCGCACAGGCAGATGCGCTCCGCGGCGAAAGCGTCGCACGTGCGGAAAAAGGCCCCCACGTTTTGCAGCGAACGGACGTTGTCGAGCACCACCGCGACGGGCATCTTCTCCATCGCGGCGAATTCGGCGGCCGACGGGCGGCCCAGCTCCTCGTTGGTTATTTTACGCATTCCCGGTTTTCATGAATGATTTCGGGGTCAAAAGTAGTCAAATAAAAAATATTTTGTCTAATTTTGGGGCCTCAACGCAAAGAAATTATGCACATCCGAAAACTCTTGCCGCTCGTCGTGGCCCTGTGCCTTTCCGGGGGGGGGCTCCGCGCGCAGAAAATCCTCGTCGGCGCCGACTTCGCCACGCGCTTCGACAACCGCGAATACGCCAACAACGACTTCAACCAGTCGCAGACGCTCTTCAGCGCCCGCCTCACGCCCCGTGTGGGCGTCGAATGGCAGGAGAAGAACCGCCTCGTATTCGGCGTGGACATGCTACAGAACTTCGGCCAGCACAACGGCGCGCGCGAACCGTTTCTGAGCGACGTCAAACCGCTGATGTATTACCGCTTCTCGACCGAGAACGTGCGGGCCGCGGCGGGTATCTTCGACCGCAAGGAGCTGATGGGCGACTACTCCCCTGCCCTCGTCAGCGACTCGGTGGCGTTCTACCACAACCGCCTGTCGGGCTTTCTGGGCCGCTACGTCTCGACGCAGCGCGAAAAGACCTACGTGGAGATGGCTATCGACTGGGAGGGCATGTACTCCGAGGAGTCGCGCGAAATGTTCCGCATCCTCTCGGCCGGACGCTACACGCTCGACGGCGGATTCTATTTCGGATACGCCTTCTCGATGTTCCATTTCGCCGGCTCGAAACTCGACGAGAACGTGACGGACAACCTGATCGTGAATCCCTATGCCGGCTGGGAGTTCGACGCCTTCTTCGACTTCGACGTCCGGGCCGGACTGCTCTTCGCCCCGCAGCGCGCCCGCAGCGTGGACCACGACTGGAAAAAACCGTGCGGCGGACAGATCGACCTGCGGATCACCCGCTGGGGCGTGAAGATCGAGAACAACCTCTATCTGGGCGAAAACCTGCAGCCCCTGTGGCAGTATTACGGCCCCGAAGGGCTGTACGCCGGGGAGCGGTTCTATTCCACGACCGAACATATCTACAACCGCACGTGGATCGGCTACGACCGCAAGTTCTTCGACGACACGATGCATGTCGAAGCGGGCATGGTCTTCCACTACGACGGCACGGGCACGGGCACGCAGCAGATGGTCAAGCTCTCGGTGGACATCCAAAAGCTGTTCGACATCGGCAGAAAGAGAAACTGACCCGCACGCCGGACCGGCCGAGGGACCCGGGTCCCGGAACGACAACACAAAACCGCAATATCGATATATGGCAAGCGAAACCAACGAAACCCGCGAGAAGTCGCTGAACTTCCTCGAAGAGATCATCGAAGAGTCGATCGCCCGGGGCGAGAAACGCGTACAGACCCGTTTCCCGCCCGAGCCGAACGGCTACCTGCATATCGGGCACGCCAAGAGCATCTGCATCAACTTCGGCCTGGCGAAGAAATACGGCGGCCGATGCAACCTGCGCTTCGACGACACGAACCCCGTCAAGGAGGACGTGGAGTACGTCGATTCGATCAAGCGCGACATCCAGTGGCTCGGATTCCAGTGGGCCGAGGAGCACTACGCCTCGGATTACTTCGACCAGCTCTACGCATGGGCCGTCGAACTGATCCGCAAGGGACTGGCCTACGTGGACGACCAGACGCAGGAGGAGATCCGCGAAAACCGCGGCACGGTCTCCGTGCCGGGTACGCCCTCGCCGTGGCGCGACCGGTCGGTCGAGGAGAACCTCAACCTGTTCGAGCGTATGAAGAACGGCGAATTCCCCGACGGCGCGAAGGTGCTGCGCGCGAAGATCGACATGGCCCATCCGAACATGCTCTTCCGCGACCCGATCATGTACCGCATCATCCACGCCGAACACCACCGCACGGGCGACAAGTGGTGCATCTACCCGATGTATGACTACGCCCACGGACAGAGCGACTCGATCGAGCGGATCACCCACTCGATCTGCACGCTCGAATTCGACGTCCACCGCCCGCTCTACGACTGGTTCATCCGGGCGCTGGACATCTACCCGTCGCACCAGTACGAATTCGCGCGGCTGAACCTCACCTATACGATGATGTCGAAGCGCAAACTGCTCAAACTGGTGCAGGAAGGCGCCGTGATGGGCTGGGACGACCCCCGCATGCCGACGATCTGCGCCCTGCGCCGCAAGGGCTACACGCCGGCCTCGGTGCGCAACTTCGCCGAAATGGTGGGCGTGGCCAAGCGCGACAACGTGATCGACCTGGGAAAACTGGAGTACTGCGTGCGCGAGGACCTCAACAAGGTCGCACAGCGCCGCATGGCCGTGCTCAATCCGCTGAAGGTGACGATCACCAACTACCCCGACGGCCAGACCGAACTGTTCACCGCCGTAAACAACCCCGAGGACGAGACGGCCGGCACGCGGCAGGTCCCCTTCTCGAAGGTGATCTGGATCGAACGCGACGACTTCATGGAGAATCCGCCCAAGAAGTTCTTCCGCCTCTCGCCGGGCGGCGAGGTGCGCCTGCGCTATTCGTACCTCATCAAGTGCGAGGAGGTCGTCAAGGACGACGCGGGCAACATCACCGAACTGCGCTGCACCTACGACCCGATGTCGGGCGGAGGTTCGTCGAGCGACGGCCGCCGCGTGAAAGGCGTCATCCACTGGGTGTCGGCCAAAGATGCCGTGGAGGCCGAAATCCGGCTCTTCAATCCGCTCTTCACGAAGGAGAACCCCGACGACGTGGACGAAGGGCAGACCTGGGAGGACAACCTCAACCCCGAGTCGATGGTCCGGATCACGGGCTATCTGGAACCTTCGCTGCGCGAGGTTCCCGTGGGAGAGGCCGTGCAGTTCGAACGCGTGGGCTACTTCTGCCCCGACACCGATTCGACGCCCGAGCATCTCGTCTTCAACCGCACGGTGACGCTCAAGGATTCGTGGGCCAAGATCAACAGGTAGCCCCACCGCGACCCGAAAAACCGGAATGGCGGCGACCCGAAAGGATCGCCGCCATTCCGTATTCCTTGTGCAGGCCCGTCTCCGGAAACGATCCCGGTCCGCCGCAGGGCGGCAGCATCCCGCACCCGGGCAATCACATCAGCCGGCCGAAGGTCCGGCGTCCCAGCAGATAGCGCAGAAGAACCGACCCGCGGTAGATATTCGCGGCGGCCGATCCCCTGCGGGACGCCCGGATCGCGCGCCGCTTGCGGGTCAGCTCCCCGTGCCAGCCGAGGAAGTCGCGCCAGGCGCGGAACACCGCCCGGAAACTGTCCGCACGCCCCTGCACCAGATACGACAGGGCCGCCAGCAGATCGAGCCCCGGGCGCACGACGGCCACGACGGCGCGCTGCCACGGCGAGGCGCACTTGTAGAGCATCGCCAGGTCATTGCGGTGGTTGTAGAAGACCTTGGCCGGAGAGTCGGTAGCGAGCGTGCCGCCGCCGAGGTGATAGACCCGGCTCTCCGGAACCACCCGCACGCGCCAGCCCGCCAGCTGCATCCGCCAGCAAAGGTCGATCTCCTCCATGTGGGCGAAGAAGTCGGCATCGAAGCCGCCCAGCGCGCGGAACACGTCGGCACGGCAGCAGAAAGCCGCCCCGCTCACCCAGAAGACGTCGCGCGCATCGTCGTACTGCCCCGCGTCGCACTCCACGCTCCGCAGGATGCGCCCCCGGCAGAAAGGATACCCCAGAAAGTCGATGAACCCGCCCGAAGCGCCCGCATACTCGAAGCGGCCGCGGTCGCGGAACGAGAGCAGCTTGGGCGACACGACCGCCACGTCGGGATGACGGCGCAGGCAGTCGAGCAGCGGCTCCAGCCACCCCGGAGGCGTCTCGACGTCGGAGTTGAGCAGCACGAAATATTCCGCTTCGATCCGCTCCAGCGCCCGGTTGTACCCGCCGGCAAAGCCGTAGTTCCGCTCCAGGCGCACCACCCCGACCGACGGGAATTCCCGCTCGAGCAGGGCGACGGAACCGTCCGTCGAACCGTTGTCGGCGACCACGACGCCCACCCCTTCGGGCGCCGCGGCCACGACGCTCGGCAGGAAGCGGCGCAGGTGCTCCTCCCCGTTCCAGTTCAGAATGACGATCTCAACGTTCGGCATCCGGCATGCGTTTGTGTTTCCAGCGGCGGTGCGACCACATCCAAAGTTCGGGCCGTTCGCGGATCACCCGCTCCAGCTCGCGGACATAGCGTTCGGTGATCTCGTTGGGCGCGACCTGCTCCTCGCCGTCGTAAAGCGGCACGAACGACATGCGGTAACGTCCCCGCTGCAAGCGGTCCATCCGCACGAAATAGACGGGCAGGCGGCAGCGCAGCGCGAGCTTCTCGCCGCCGTCGAAAAAGATCGTATCCTGATTGAGAAAGCGGAACCAATGGCTGTCGGGACGGCGCGGAGGATTTTGGTCGGCGATAAGCCCCATCACGAGGTTCTTGCCGCGGAACCCCTTGTCGCGGTGGCGCAGATAGAAACGCAGACTCTCCTTCATCGAGACGGTCGTGGCGTAGTCGCCGTTGCGCAGGCGCTGGTACAACGCCTCGGCGACCTTGCTCCGCAGCGGATGATAGACGGCCACGACGATCTGCGTCGGGGCGTAGAAGCCCCAGAACGAGCAGTATTCCCAACAGCCGAAATGGGCCGTCATGGCGATCCAGTCGCGGCCCCCGACCTTCCGCAGGTGCTCCTCCAGTCCCTCGACCTGCAGGATGGAGCGCCCCTTGTCCGGAGTCAGACGGGCCAGGTCGATCGTATCGACGATCAGTTCGGCCAGCGTGCGGTAGAACCGGCGACGGATCGCCGCCAGCTCCTCGTCGCTCTTCTCGGGGAAGGAGTTGCGCAGGTTCCGCCGCACCACCTGCATCCGGTAGCGCAGGCAGTAGCAGAGCACGAAGAAGAGCAGGTTTTCGACGACATGGAATTTGAACCAGTAGGGCATCGCGGCGAACAGGCGCGCCATCCGCCAGAGTATCTCCAGCCAGATCCGCTGAGCGATGTTCAGGTCCGTCCGCTTCATAACTTATCGGTATTGCGGGATTTGGGTTTGCCGGCCACGACGATGACGAACTCGCCCCGCGGCTCCGTCGCGCGGAAATGGCCGAGCACCTCGGCCACCGACCCGCGCACGGTCTGTTCGAATTTCTTGGTCAGCTCGCGCGACACGGAAACGGCGCGGTCGGGGCCGAACACCTCGGCGAACTGCTCGAGACACCGCACCACGCGGTAGGGCGACTCGTAGAAGACCATCGTCCGCTCCTCCTCCGCCAGTGCGAGCAGGTGTTTCGTCCGCCCCTTCTTCTGGGGCAGGAACCCCTCGAAGCAGAACCGGTCGCACGGAAATCCGCTCTGCACCAGCGCCGGAACGAAGGCCGTGGCGCCGGGCAGCGTCTCCACCTCGATCCCCGCCCCGACACAGGTGCGCACCAGAAGGAACCCCGGGTCGGAGATGCCCGGCGTCCCGGCGTCCGACACGAGCGCCGCATCGCGCCCCGCGGCGATCTCCCCGGCGACCAACTCGACCGTGGCGTGTTCGTTGAACTTGTGGTGCGACCGGAGCTTCTTCTCGATGCCGAGGTGTTTGAGGAGAAACGACGTCGTGCGCGTATCTTCGGCCAGAATGAAATCGACCGTGCGCAGCACGTTCACCGCGCGCAGCGTGATGTCGTCCAGATTGCCGATCGGCGTCGGCACGATATAGAGTTTTGCCATGCCGTCAAGCGAATTTGCGTTCCAGCAGCTCCATCAGCAGTTTCGCACCGTCGGAATTGGCGTTCCAGGCGTAGTTCTCGGCAATGTAGATCATGCAGTCGTCCAGATCGCCGAAGCCGTTGAGCGCATCGAGCGCCGCATCGAACGCCTCTCCGTCGCCGCCGAACAGATCGCGGATCATGAGGAACTTGTCGTTGATTCCGATGGCGCGGTGCAGGTCGGTGACCGGCTCGCTGCGCCGCAGCTCCGAGGCGATGTCGCGGGGCGGGGCGATGGTGTCGGCCAGCGTCTGCACGTCGTGGTTTATCACGTCGCCCAGCACCGCTCCGGGAGCCGCCGACGCAAAATCCGCGACGGACTCCCCGCCGGACGGACCGGCCGGCTCTTCTACCACCGGATGCTCCGCAGCCTCTCTCGCGGCCTCCGACGCGGAGACACGTGCGAAAAACGCCGCACCCGCCGAGTTCTCCCGTACCGAATCCGGACGGGGAGCCGCTGCGGCCGCAGACCCTGCGACGGAATGCGGGGCGGGTTTCGGCGCAGGCTCCGCCGTATCGTAGAGCGACATGATGACACGCTGCTTATGCCGGTGACGCAGGGTGGCCTCCTCCAATCCGAACAGCGTCGGGGCCACGGGATGCGACGTGCCTTCCGCGGCATCCCCCGAGGCGTCCGCCTCCCCGGAATCCGCCGGAACACGAACGGCCGCCGGGGCATCGCCGGAACTCGCCGGCACGGGGTCCGCGGAAACGGGACCTTCGGAAACGGAATCGGCGGACGGCTGCGCGATCTCGGGTTCCGCCACCGGATCCGGAACAGCCTGCGGCTCCGGCACGACAACCGCCTTCGGCGCAGCTTCCGGCTCCGCAGAAACGGCGGGGGCCGAATCGCCGTCCGGATCAAGCGCTGCGACGGATTCCGGAACGGAAACGAACGCCGCATCCGGAACGATTCCGGGTGCAAACGGTGCAGACTGCGCCGTCTCCGGCACAAAGTCGGACGCGAACGGTTCGGATTCCGGAGCGGGAGCGGCGGCTCCCGGGACTAATACGGCGGATTCCGGAACGGGAGCGACAGGCTCCGGTGCGGATTCCGGCCGAATCTCCGGAAGCCCGGCAACGGAAGTCTCTTCCGCCGCCACGCCGCCGAAGTCAGGTCCGTCGTCCGGCACGGCGGCCGCACCGGCAGCCGGGTCGAGCGAGAGCACCTCGCCCAGGTCGATGGGAAAGGCGGCTTCCGGCGCCGGCTCCTCCGCAAGCTGCGCATCCGCAACCCCGCCGAAACGCACCGCGTCGTACAGGCCGCGCAATTTTTCGAGCACCAGATCGCGCTCCAGCGCGCTTATCTCTTCCGGAGCGTTCCAGCCGCCGACGATCTCCGAAAGGCGCTGCAACTCGCTCCGCAAACGAATCAAATCCATAATATACGGGTAATTTGCCTTCAAAGATAGGAAAAAATTACGAACGCACCGCTTTCCGGCCCGGATGAATTTGCCGGCAACGGTTCGGAACGCCCCTTTTCCCGGCCGTAAAGGACCGCCGTCCGCCGGGGGCCGGTCCCGCCGATCCGCTATGACGCCCCCGCCGCCCGGCTTCCCCATACGAAAAATTTTCAGACAAAACGCCGTACAATCCCCGAAATAAAACATTTTTCGACTACCTTTGTAAAGTTACATACACAAAACCCATATCAAAAGCGAACAATTCCGACAAAACCCCGAACAAACAAAAATCATTTCACACAACCTTCAATCCACCCGCACACCTATGACTTTCAAACCGCTGCTCCTTCTGCTCGGTCTCGCGTGCGCCCCGGCGGCGTCCGCGGCCCCGAAAAGCTACACGCTCTCCTCGCCCGACGGCGAACTGCAAGGCTCCGTCACGGTCGGATCCGACCTCCGCATCTCGCTGGAGGCCGACGGACGAACCGTGCTAGCCCCGTCGCCCGTGTCCATGACGCTTGCCGGAGGCGAAACGCTGGGACACGATCCCCGGGTCGTCCGCATCCGGAAGCACTCGGCGGACGAGACGATCGAATCCCCGTTCTACACCAAGGCGCGCGTCAGTGACCGCTACAACGAACTGACGATCTCGTTCCGCAGCGATTACAGCCTCGTGCTCCGCCTCTACGACGACGGCATGGCCTACCGGTTCGTCACCCAAAAGAAGGGAACGATCGTCGTCGAACGCGAGCAGGCGGACTTCACCTTCCCCGAAGATTACACGACCCGCGCACCCTACGTCCACCGCCTCGAGCTCAAGGATTTCGAATGGCAGTTCTCCAACTCGTTCGAGAACACCTACGTCCGGGAGCCGATGACGCGGCTCGATCCGCGGCGGCTGATGTTCCTGCCCGTGCTGGTCGAGCTGCCCGAAGGGCGCCGAATGCTCCTCACGGAATCCGACCTCGACGACTACCCCGGCCTCTTCCTGAACGCCTCGCCCCGCGAGCCGCAACTGCGGAGCGTGCTGGCGACCTATCCCAGGACGGTCGAGAATCCGAGCGGCTACAACAACCAGCAGCAAATCGTCATCGACCGCGAGAAGTTCATCGCCCGGACCGACGGCACGCGCTCCTTCCCGTGGCGCATAGCCATCGTCACGAAGGACGACGCCGGACTGCTCCTCAGCGACATGGTCTACCGCCTGGGGGCCCCGTCGAAGATCGCCGACACGTCGTGGATCCGTCCGGGGCAGGTGGCCTGGGACTGGTGGCACGCGCTGAACCTCTACGGCGTGGACTTCGAGGCGGGCATCAACACCCGCACCTACAAATACTATATCGACTTCGCCGCCCGCAGCGGACTGGAGTACATCCTCATCGACGACGGCTGGTCGGTGAACGGCCCGGCCGACCTGATGCAGGTCGTGCCCGAGCTCGACCTCGAGGAGCTGGTGGCCTACGGACGCGAACGCAACGTGGGCATCCTCCTCTGGGCCGGACACGCACCTTTCGAGAACGACATGGAGCGCGTCGTGCGCCACTATGCCGAGATGGGCATCAAAGGCTTCAAGGTGGACTACATGAACCGCGACGACCAGCAGGTGGTCCGCTTCCTGCACCGCGCCGCCGAGGTCTGCGCCCGCCACCGCATGGTGCTCGACTTCCACGGGGTGTTCAAACCCGCGGGGCTGAACCGCACGTGGCCCAACGTGCTGAATTTCGAGGGCGTCTTCGGTCTCGAGAACCTGAAATGGTCGCCCGCGACCACTGACATGGTGACCTACGACGTCACGATGCCCTTCATCCGCATGGCGGCCGGACCGGTGGACTACACGCAGGGGGCCATGCGCAACGCCTCGAAGAAGAACTACCGCCCGGTGCACGGCGAACCGATGAGCCAGGGCACGCGCTGCCGCCAGTTGGCCGAATACGTCGTCTTCTTCTCGCCGCTCAACATGCTGAGCGACTCGCCCTCGAACTACCTGCGCGAACGGGAGTCGCTGGAGTTCATCGCCGGCGTGCCGACCGTCTGGGACGAAACCGTGCCGCTGGCCGGCGCCGTCGGCGAGCAGGTCGCCGTGGCGCGGCGCGCGGGCGACGTGTGGTATGTGGGCGCCCTGACGAACTGGGAGAGCCGCGACATGGAACTCGACCTCTCGTTCCTCGGAGAGGGCCCGTGGACGGTCGAGAGTTTCAGCGACGGTCCGAACGCAGCCCGCGCAGCCCGCGACTACCGCCGCGAAAAGGCGGCGCTCGACCCGTCGGGCCGGCTGAAGGTGCACCTGGCTCCCGGCGGCGGATTCGCCGCACGCATCTCCCGGTGACGGCGCGGCGATGCCCGCCCGCGGAAAGGCAGCGGCTTCGGCCGCTGCTTTTTTATGCGCAAATTGAAAAGAAATTCCTATCTTTGCGGAACTGCCCGGCCCCGCGCGCCGGGCGCGGTTCCGAAACGAATACAACAAGAGAGATACATGGCTTTACAATGCGGCATCGTGGGTCTTCCGAACGTCGGAAAATCGACCCTTTTCAACTGCCTGTCGAACGCGAAGGCGCAGGCGGCGAACTTTCCCTTCTGCACGATAGAACCCAACGTGGGGGTAATCACCGTCCCCGACGAACGGCTGGTCCGGCTGGCCGAAATCGACAACCCCAAACGCGTAGTGCCCACGACCATCGAAATCGTGGACATCGCCGGACTGGTCAAGGGCGCCTCGAAGGGCGAGGGACTGGGCAACAAATTCCTCGGCAACATCCGGAACACGAACGCCATCATCCACGTCCTGCGCTGCTTCGACAACGGCAACATCACCCACGTGGACGGGTCGATCGACCCCGTGCGCGACAAGGGGATCATCGACACCGAACTGCAACTCAAGGACCTCGAGACCGTCGAGAACCGGCTCGCCAAGACGCAGAAGGCCGCCACGTCGGGCGGCGACAAGCAGGCCAAGCGGGCCGTGGAGCTGCTCCTGCAATACAAGGCCGCCCTCGAACAGGGCCGGAGCGCCCGCACGGTCGAACTGGACAGGGAGGACCGCCGCCTGGTGGCCGACCTGAACCTGCTGACCGACAAACCGGTGCTCTACGTCTGCAACGTGGACGAGAAGAGCGCCGTGACGGGCAACGCCCACACCGAGGCCGTGCGCGCCGCCATCGCCGACGAAAAGGCCGAAATGCTCGTGATCGCAGCGGCGACCGAGGCCGACATCGCCGAACTGGAAAGCTACGAGGAGCGGCAAATGTTTCTCGAAGACATGGGCCTCGGGGAGTCGGGCGTGGTGCGGCTCATCAAAGCGGCCTACAAATTGCTCAATCTCGAAACGTTCTTCACCACCGGAGCAGACGAGACCCGTGCCTGGACCTATTCGCGCGGCATGAAGGCCCCGCAGACGGCCGGCATCATCCACACCGACTTCGAGCGGGGATTCATCCGCGCCGAAGTCATCAAGTACGACGACTACGTGGCGCTCGGATCGGAGAAGGCGTGCCGCGACGCGGGCAAGATCGGCATCGAAGGCAAGGAATACGTCGTGCAGGACGGCGACATCATGCACTTCCTGTTCAACGTCTGACCCGCCCCGCCGGACCCGCTCCGGAAGGACGCGGACCGGAGCGGCCGACACGTTATGTTCAACCTCAAAACGACAGAGCCATGAAAAACACGAAGTATTTGCTGCTCGGCATCGCAGCCGTCGTATGCGCCGCCATCGTGGGCCGCGCCTACACCTATAAATACCGCGCGCAGGACACGATCCTCGTGACCGGACTGGGCGAGGCGGAATTCACCTCGGACCTGATCGTCTGGTCGGGCGAGGTGACGGCCGAGGCGCAGCAGGTCGCCGCGGGATACGCCCAGATAGAAAAGAGCAAGCAGAAGGTGCAGGAGTACCTCGCCGCGAAGGGCGTCTCCGCCGGGGAGACGGTCTTCGCCTTCGTGAACGTCGAGAAGCAGTACGACCCGATCTACAACGCCAACGGCAACTGGGCCGGGCAACGCTTCGCGGGCTACCGCCTGCGGCAGCGCTTCACGGTGGAGTCGGCCGACGTGGAGAAGGTCGAGACCGTCTCGCGCGAAATCTCGTCGCTCATCGCCCAGGGCGTCTCGATCGAGGCCTACGCCCCGGACTATTACTACACGAAACTCGACGACGTGAAGATGGGCCTGATCGAGAAGGCCTCGGCCGACGCGCGGACGCGGGCCGAGAAGATCGCCCTGAACGCCGGCACGAAGATCGGCCGTGTGGCTTCGGCACGCATGGGCGTCTTCCAGATCACCGGAGCCAACACCAACGAGGAGTTTTCGGCCGGCGGGTCGTTCAACACCTCCTCGCGCCAGAAGAAGGCGCGCATCACCATGCGAATCGAATACAGAATAAAATAACGAGACAAGATGGAAAGACCCGTTCGGGTGCGTTTCGCACCCAGCCCCACCGGACCGCTGCACATCGGCGGCGTCCGCACGGCATTGTATAACTACCTGTTCGCACGGCGGCACGGCGGCACGATGATCCTGCGCATCGAGGACACCGACTCGCAGCGCTTCGTGCCCGGCGCCGAGGAGTACATCCTCGAATCGCTCCGCTGGTGCGGCATCGGGATCGACGAAGGCGTCGGCGTCGGAGGCCCCCACGCCCCCTATCGCCAGAGCGAACGGCGCGAGATCTACCTCAGATACGCCCTGCAACTCGTCGAGGCCGGATGGGCCTACTATGCCTTCGACACGGCCGAAGAGCTGGACGCCCTGCGCCGCGAGGCCGAGGCGCGCGGCGAAGCGTTCGCCTACAACCACGCCGTGCGCGGGCGGCTCGCCACTTCACTGGCCCTTCCGGCCGAAGAGGTGAAGGCGCGCATCGACCGCGGCGACCAGTGGGTGATCCGGTTCAAAATGCCGGTGGACGAGGTGGTGAAGATGGACGACCTGATCCGCGGCCACGTCGAGGTGAACACTTCGACGCTGGACGACAAGGTACTCTACAAGTCGGCCGACGCGCTGCCCACCTACCACCTCGCCAACATCGTGGACGATCACCTGATGGAGATATCGCACGTCATCCGCGGCGAAGAGTGGCTGCCCTCGCTGCCGCTGCACTACCTGCTTTACAGGGCTTTCGGCTGGGAATCCTCGCAGCCGGCTTTCGCCCACCTGCCGCTGCTGCTCAAACCCACGGGCGGCGGCAAGCTCTCGAAACGCGACGGCGACAAGATGGGCTTCCCCGTATTCCCGCTCTTCTGGACATCCCCCGCGACGGGCGAGACCGCCCGCGGCTACCGCGAGGACGGCTACTTCCCCGAAGCGTTCATCAACATGCTGGCGCTGCTGGGCTGGAACCCCGGCACGGAACAGGAGCTGTTCTCGATGCAGGAGCTGATCGACAACTTCTCGCTGGAGCGCGTCTCGAAATCGGGCGCCCGGTTCCAGCCCGACAAGGCCAAGTGGTTCAACGCCCAATACATGCACCGCAAGACGGATGCCGAACTGGCAGCCGTCTGCCAGCCGATCCTGCGCGAGCACGGCATCGAAGTCCCGGACGAAGCGGCGGGCCGCGCCGCAGGCATCATGAAGGAGCGCGCGCAGCTCATCACCGACCTGTGGGACCTCATCTCCTACTTTTTCGTGGCTCCCGCCGAGTACGAGGAGAAGCAGACGCGCAAATACTGGAAGGGACAGAACCCGGCGATCCTCGCCGAACTGCGCGGCGTGCTGGCGGGCATCGACGACTTCTCGAAGGAGAACACCGAGCGGATCGTCCACGGCTGGATCGACGAGAAGGGATACGGCATGGGGCAGGTGATGAACACGCTGCGGCTGGCGCTCGTCGGCGCCGGCAAAGGCCCCGGCATGTACGACGTCACGGAATTCATCGGCCGGGAGGAGTGCCTGCGCCGCATCGACCGCCTGCTGAAAAACCTCAAACCCGCCGAATGACCATGGTACGGATCGAACAACACGTATGGGGCATGACTCCCGAGGGCGAAGCGATCATCCTCTACACGCTCCGCAACGACCGCGGCGCCGAAGTGCGCCTGTCGAACTACGGCGCGGCGATCGTAGCCGCCGTCATGCCCGACCGCGAAGGCCGCATGGCCGACGTGGTGCTGGGCTACAAACACCCCGAAGGATACTTCCACGACGGCGCGGCCGCCGGCAAGAGCGTGGGCCGCTGCGCCAACCGCATCGCCTTCGGGCGGATGACGGTCGAGGGCGAGGAGTATGCGCTGGAGGTGAACAACGGACAGAACCACCTGCACGGCGGCACGAACAACTTCGCCAACCGCGTCTGGGAGAGCCGCGTGGAGACCAACCGCGTGGTCATGTCGCTCCTCTCCGAGGACGGCGACCAGGGGTATCCGGGCGAGCTGTGCGTCGAGGCCGTTTTCGATTTCGACGACGACTGCTCGCTGGAGATCACCTACCGGGCCCGGACCGACCGGACGACGGTCGTGAATCTCACGAACCACGTCTATTTCAACCTCGCGGGCGACGGCTCGGGATCGGTGCTCGACCATGAACTGCGGCTCAACGCCTCGCAGGCGCTCGAAATGAACGAACGGCAGATTCCGACGGGCCGGCTGCTCGACGTGGCCGGCACGCCGCAGGACTTCCGCGACTACCGGCCGTTCCGGCCCGGCATAGACGCGGAGTTCAACCACATCCGCGACTTCAAGGGATACGACCACCCGTTCGTGATCGACGGCTGGAGGCCCAATATCCTGGGCGAGGTGGGCTGCCTGCGCGACCCGCGGTCGGGCCGCTGCGTCGAGGTGCTCTCCTCGCAGCCCAGCGTGATGATCTACACGGGCAACTGGCTCGCGGGCGGCTGCCCCGAGACCAAGACCGGCGGCCGCTATGCGGACTACGACGGCGTAGCCGTCGAGTGCCAGAACTATCCCGACGCGGTGAACCATCCCGAATTCCCCTCGCCGCTGCTCCGGCCCGGCGAAACCTACTGCCAGAAGATCGTCTTCCGGTTCGGGAACTGCTGATTCACGGAAGCACGATATGTTCCGCCCCTGCCGCAATTTTTTGCAGGGGCGGAATCGTTATCGGTCCCCTTGCCGAAAGGAATCGGACTGTCATCTGTAAAGCGCTTCCGGCAAATCAAGTCTGCAACATCGGATTTCCCCGTCCTCGGAAAAAAGGCCAATGATATAACGATCGTCGGAACTGACACAAAGATTCAAAAGCGGAATATCGGCCAGCAGATCGCACCGATGAACTCCATTCCAGTCATAAACCCGGATCAACCGGGTCTCCCGGGCCCGGCGGTCTGGATCCACCGTTCCCATATCCAGTTTCCGTCCGGAGTACAGCGCATAAATACGACGATCCGATGAAGCGGCATCTGCATAGTGAATCGCCGGATCCCGGAAACGCACACCCGCCGCAACATGCGGCTGCGGTTCGTAAACGGGTAACTCCTTGCGAATCGAAGCGATACGGACCGGACACCTATTCGCCCCAATTCCGTATATATCAAAGACATTACCCATACTCGAAAAAAAAGCGAACCTGGAACAGGTACGGTTCGCAAGCAATTTTCCCTGATAGGCCATCACTTTATCCCGGAACGCATCCGACATGCCGTCATCGGGGAATTTTCCGAAACGACCAACGGCCTGTCCGAGCGTATCGAAAAGAGAAAACATGTGATTGTCGGTCGCCGCATAATCGCCGTACGACACGAAGAAATCACCCGCCCTCACGGCATCAAACAAAGCCGTTCCGAATGTTACGGTATCCAACGGGACCATTTCACGCGAAAAGGAGACGACGCTTCTACCGACAGAAGAGACGGCTTGAAAATCACCGGTCACAGGATTCACTCCGACCACACGCAAATCAAGGTATTCACCCGGTCCCCGCCCCCTGCGAATCCGATTTTTCAAAACGCCTTTACGACAATCGAACCGAACGACGACATTTTCACCCTGTCCTTCCGATTTGACGAGACAACTGTCAGCCTCGTCGAAGAAAAAAGGTCCGTAAAAATCAAAGATGTCGTCCAACCCCTCCATTTTCCGGGCGGAAACCTCATAGACAACTGCATCCGAAGCCTCCCGACCGCAGGAACAACATCCAATCAGCAACGCGAAAAATACCGATAATCTGCTCATAAATCATAAAAAATCTCCGAAAACATTCCGGAGATTATAGTATTAATACAAACAGCCCTTAACCTCCGTATATCCCAAATCATCGTCCAATATATAAATATATGAGACGGATAATAAACGCAAGGCCGCTGTATGATAACCTCGTCGCTTGTTAGAGCTTCACCATTCGCATCGAATAAATCCGGTACGTTTTTCTCGTTCTCATAACCGTAATAACAACTGAAGCCACAGCAGCAATCAATGCCGCGCCTCCTAAAAATAAATCTTTTCTCATAACCGTTCGATTTAAAAACAAATCAAACGAAATTTCTTGATTTTACCAACATTTCAAATGTAACCAATAAGAAGCAATAGCACAAACAAAACCGTCATAAAAAATAGCAAACAAAATTTTTTCACACAATAATCAGATCATCTTTTTAAACACTTAAATAAAAGACAAAAATTCATTTTTCTCACGTTTTTTTCATACCTTTGCCGCCGATATTTCGAAGGGGTGCCTTACTTTCAGGCTGAGATTATACCCATTGTACCGGATACGGGTAATGCCGAGACCGGGAGACGCATAATCGACACAACATACCCCTTTTCAGTGTATTAACTTAAAAAATTTGACGATGAAAAGGATTATTCTTCCGATGCTCGCGGCCGCCGCGCTCTGCCCGGCCGCGCAACTCCGGGCCGCGGAAACGGCCGACGGACGCACGGCGCATGCCGCAGCCGCCGCGGCGGAGAGACCGGACGACGACTCGCTGCGGATCTACCGGATGCAGGAGATCGAGGTGACGGCCACGCGCGCCACCGAGAAGACCCCCGTGGCCTTCTCGAACCTCTCGCACGACGAAATCGCCCGTAACAGCTACGGATTCGACATTCCGTCGCTGCTGGCGCTCACACCCTCGATGATCGCCACGAACGAGACGGGCATCGGAATCGGAGGCACTTCGATCCGCCTCCGCGGCACGGACGCCACGCGCCTGAACGTCACGGTGAACGGCGTTTCGATGAACAACCCCGACTCGCATTCGGTCTATTGGTACGACACGCCCGACCTGATCTCCTCGGTGGGAAGCGTCCAGGTGCAGCGCGGCGCGGGCATCTCGACCAACGGCACGGGCGCTTTCGGCGGTGCGGTGAACATGACCACGGCGCCCATCGGGACCGACTTCAGCGGCGAAGCCTCGCTCTCCTACGGTTCGTACAACACCAACAAGCAGGCCGTGCGCATCTCCTCGGGACTGCTGGGCGATCATTGGGTGGTGGACGCCCGCCTGACGCACATC